>JANQJV010000357.1 GCA_028281465.1 Azospirillaceae bacterium
GCCCAGCGGCCGGCCGTCAAGATGGCGGCGGTCCAGCCGGCAGGGATGCCGGCGCTCCTCGTTCAGCGCCGAAACCGAACCTGTCATCAATGCGGGCCATGGGTATGACTCCCTCCAAGGAGACCGGGCACCACATCAAAAAAACGGCCGGGGTGGTTCCCCGGCCGACTGACACCCTGACGCCGCCGCGAACGGTCAGGCTGAATAGTACATCTGGAACTCGATCGGGTGCGGCGAGGTTTCGAACCGCACCACTTCTTCCCAACGCAGTTCCATATAGCCGTTCAGCATGTCTTCGGTGAATACATCGCCGCGCTTCAGAAAAGCACTGTCGGCCTCAAGCGCCTTCAGCGCTTCGCGCAACGAACCACACACCGTCGGCACCTTGTGAGCCTCCTCCGGCGGCAAGTCATACAGGTTCTTGTCAAGGGCATCGCCCGGGTGGATTTTGTTCTCGATGCCGTCCAGGCCAGCCATGAGCATGGCGGCAAAGGCCAGGTAGGGATTGGCGGTGGCATCCGGGAAGCGGACTTCAACGCGTTTGCCCTTCGGGCTAGCGCTATACGGGATCCGACACGACGCCGAGCGATTGCGTGCCGAATAGGCCAAGAGCACCGGCGCTTCGAAGCCCGGCACCAAGCGCTTGTAACTATTGGTGGTCGGATTGGTAAAGGCGTTCAGGGCCCGGGCGTGGCGGATGATGCCACCGATGTAGTACAGAGCCAATTCCGACAGATCGGCGTAGCCGGAGCCGGCGAAGATCGGCTGTCCGTCCTTCCAGATCGACTGGTGGGTATGCATACCCGACCCGTTGTCGCCATACACCGGCTTAGGCATGAAGGTTGCCGTCTTACCGTACGCGTGCGCAACATTCTGCACGACGTACTTGTAGATCTGCATGTTGTCGGCACATTTGACCAGCGTATTGAACTTGATGCCGAGTTCATGCTGCGACGGCGCCACTTCGTGGTGGTGTTTCTCCACCTCCACGCCCATGTCGGTCATCACACTGAGCATTTCGGCACGCAGGTCAGCCGCACTGTCGACCGGCGGTACAGGAAAATAGCCACCTTTGATCGCGGGCCGGTGGCCCAGGTTGCCGTCTTCGATCTCGGCTCCGGAGACGTACGGGCCTTCCTCGCTGTTGATCTTATAGAAGACGTGATCCATGTCGACGGCAAAACGTACGTCATCAAATACGAAGAACTCGGCTTCCGGACCGAAGAAGGCGGCATCACCGATGCCCAAAGAGGCCATGTGATTCTCCGCCGCCTTGGCCACCGAGCGCGGATCGCGGGCATACGGCTGACCCGTGGTCGGCTCGTGTACGTCGCAGAAGATGGTCAGGGTTGGCTGGGCGGCGAACGGATCCATCACGGCGGTCGCCGCATCCGGCATCAGCGCCATGTCCGACTCGTTGATAACCTTCCAGCCGGCAATGGAGGAGCCGTCGAACATGATACCTTCCTGGAAAGTATCCTCTTCGATCGTGCCCACATGCTGCGTCGTATGCTGCAGCTTGCCGCGTGGGTCGGTAAAGCGCAGGTCCACGAACTTGACGTCGTGTTCCTTGATCAATTCAAATACCTTGCTGACGTCGGACATTTCCTTGTTTCCACCACACTTTGAGGAGTGACAGGCCGGCCCTGGCGCCGCCGCCGGCACGGCGCACGGCCCGTGGCGAGGGACAGCCGCGGTTTATGGCACGGCGGGATCGAACACCACAACGCAACAACGCCGGGGTTGCGGCATTCTGCCCCCGCCCGAGTGTTGCCCGTGGCGCCCGAAGAGCCCCGCGTTAGATCGCCTGCGAACCCTTCTCACCGGTGCGAATCCGCACGACCTCTTCAATCGGCGTAATGAAGATCTTGCCGTCGCCGATCCGACCGGTCTGGGCAGCCTGTTGGATCGCTTCCACCGCCCGCTCCACCATGCCGTCGTCCATCACGACTTCGAGCTTAACCTTGGGCAGAAAATCGACGACATATTCGGCGCCACGGTAAAGTTCCGTGTGCCCCTTCTGACGTCCGAAACCCTTCGCTTCCGTCACCGTGATGCCTTGAATGCCGACCTCGTGAAGCGCTTCCTTCACTTCGTCCAGCTTGAACGGCTTAATGATCGCTTCGACCTTCTTCATCATCTTTCCTTGGAGGATCGTGCCCGGCGGGACGCGACGGTCCCCAATCCCATTAGAAGCATGCCGCGTGCCATCCCGGCAACGCCCGGCAGAGCGGATGTCAACATGCCTTGCCAACCGCAGTGTCGCCCCCAAAAAAGGCATAGTGCTGCCTTCTTCTTAGGCAATCGAGTGATTCTTCGGCACACAGGCGTGCCCGATTCGGCCAGATCACAGCGCAAGGACTCGGCTGCGAGCGGTCAAAGGACGGCGCTGCATGCCGTCCGGTATTCGATCTGTCGGATGTCCAACACGTTGGACCCGCTCGGCCGCACCAGAAACGCAGGCGCTCCGGTCTACACCAGAGTCTTCGAGCACATGGTGCCTGCTGACCACAGGTCAGCTACAGACATAAAGACGCGTCGCGCGATTTGACATCGTTTTTCGGCCGGCCGAAACTGCCGCATCACCCTCGGGCCTCCGGCCACCAACGGACATCGTTCCATGCAATTAACCGCCGCCGCGCCGGTTCCCCCCAATCCGCTCAAGGCCAATCTGCGCAAAGGCGTTCCGCAGATCGGCCTGTGGAGCGCGCTCGCCAGCAACTTGGTGGCGGAAATCCTGGGTCATGCCGGTTTTGACTGGCTGGTTTTCGATGCCGAGCACGGGTCCAACGAGATCCCGAGCTTGATCCAGCAGTTGCAGGCGATCCGCGGTAGCACGACGGTACCGATCGTGCGACCGCCTTGGAACGACCCGGTGCAGATCAAACGGCTGATGGACGCCGGCTTTCACAGCCTGGTCATTCCGTTCGTGCAGACCGCGGCAGAGGCACAGGCGGCAGTGGCGGCCACGCGCTATCCGCCCGATGGCGTGCGAGGCGTGGCGGTCTCATCGCGAGCCAGCCAATATGGCTTGGTTCCGGACTATCTCACCGCCATCGGTGACCAGGTCTGCGTCATTGCGCAGGCGGAAAGCGTGGCAGCCCTGAACGCCCTGCCCGAGATTTGCGCGGTGGACGGCGTCGATGCCGTGTTCATTGGACCGAGCGACTTGTCGGCCTCCATGGGCCTCGTCGGACAAATCAAACACCCGGCGGTACAGGCCGAGATCAAGCGTGGCCTGGACACTTGCAAGACCCATGGCATTGCCGCCGGAATCCTGTGCAGCACCGACGACGACACCAAACGCTACCTGGACATGGGGTTCACTTTCCTGGGCGTCGGGTTGGATGTCGTCCTGCTACGCACCGCCGCGCGCGATCTCGCCACGCGCATCAAGGCCCTGTGATCCGGAGCCTCATCACCACAATGCCAAGATTCGCCGCCAATTTGACCATGCTGTTCAACGAGGTCGACTTCCTTGATCGCTTCCCCGCCGCCGCCAAAGCCGGGTTTCGGGCGGTGGAATACCTGTTTCCGTATGCCTTCGACAAAACGGTACTGGCCGACGCGCTCCAGGGCAATGGGTTGAGTCAGGTCCTGCACAACCTGCCGGCCGGTGACTGGGACGCCGGCGACCGGGGTATCGCCTGCGACCCGACCCGGGTCGGTGAGTTCCAGGACGGCGTCGGCCAAGCCATTGATTATGCCACCACACTGGGCTGCCCGCAGCTCAACTGCCTTGCCGGCATCACCCCGTCCGGCGCTGACCCGGAGCATCTGCACGAGACCTTCGTCGCCAACCTGCGCTTTGCCGCCGACGCGCTGAAGAACGCCGGTATCAAGCTGTTAATCGAGGCGATCAACACCCGAGACGTGCCGGGGTTCTATCTGACCAACACCAAACAGGCACTGGCCATCTGCGCCGCAGTCGGCTCCGACAACCTGTGGCTGCAATATGACATCTACCACATGCAGGTGATGGAAGGTGATTTGGCCCCGACGTTGGAGACACACGTGGGGCACATTGCGCACATCCAGATTTCCGATACACCGGGACGGCACGAGCCGGGCACCGGCGAGATCAATTACGCCTTTCTGTTCCGTCACCTGGATCGCATCGGCTACACGGGCTGGGTCGGCTGCGAATACCACCCGACCACCACAACCCAAGCCAGCCTGGGCTGGATGAACGCCCTGACGGATGATCCATTCTTGGGGCCATTGCCGCAGTAGCCCAACGGTGGCAAGCTCTTCCGGTATCAAGATGGAGCAGGCTGCGCACGGCCTTGTGGTGTGTCGCGACGACAAACGCTTCAGAGCGGACCGACCAGGAAGCCCAAGAAAAGCTGTTATCTCCATATTTCCATGGAAATCAAAAGATGAGTTCTGGTACGACTCGGTCGTCAGGCATTATTCGATGCCATCGCTGACAGCCAATGCTTGAATGAAACCTGTGGCGTGTTCATTCTCCACTATCGAGACTGGCTAGCGGAAGCCCGGTATGCGGCCTGCGCAAACTCTCCTGTCGGCAACCTTCGATGCCGCCGGAAACCTGACGCGCGCGACCGGCGTTCTGGCCGCGGGTCTGTGTAGCGAAACCACCGCCGACCGCGCCCCATCTTGTCTTGCCGACGTGTTGGGACACTGTGTCGAGAATCCACAGTTCGGGGCGGCCTTGGCACAGGGCACGCTGGAAGCTCTGGTCGACTCGCTCACCCGTCCGGAGCCAGCGCAGGCGGTGCTCACCGATCGGGCCGGCGGCACACTGATTGTGACTCAGATCCCGGCCGAAACCGGCGTGCGTAATCTTCTCATCACCCGTAGCTGGCCGTTCCTGCACGGTGGCGAAGGCTCGGTGATCAACCAGGACGTCCTTCAAGAAATCATCGATCTCCTGCCCGCCACTGTCAGTATCAAAGATCCGCAGCAAATCTATCGATTCGTCAATCGCACTTGGCTCGCCTATGCGGGCCTCTCGCGGGAACAGGTTCTGGGCAAACGCCACGTCGAACTGGCTCTAACGACCGTGGATTCGACCAGCCGACCCGACCACAGCGATGACATCGGCCACCGTGACAGCCAGGTGCTGGCAACCGGCACACCGGTGCTGAACCGCGAAGAGCCGTTCGTCGACGCATACGGCGAAGAGCGGACGTTGATGAGCAACAAGGTGCCCCTCTTGGCACCGGATGGTCGGGCCCGCGGTGTGCTGTCGGTCACCTTCGACATCACTGAACGCAAGCGTGTCGAGAGCGAACTCATCATCGCCAAACACGAGGCGGAGTCTGCCAACCGGATCAAGAGTCAGTTCTTGGCCACCATAAGTCACGAGATCCGGACCCCGCTCAACGGGGTCCTGGGCATGGCACAACTGCTTATGAACACCGATCTGACGGCGCAGCAGCGCGAGATGGTGGAGTGGGTTCAAAGGTCCGGTGATGCGTTGCTCGCCATCATCAACGAGATTCTCGACTTCTCCAAGCTCGACTCCGGCCAACTGGAATTGGAACGACGCGACTTCGACCTGCGCGACTGCGTGGAGAGCGTGGTCTCGAGTTTCGCCGATCAGGCGTTCCGCAAGGGTCTGATGGTCTATTGCAGCCTTCCGGCCGATCTCCCGGCCGCGGTGTGCGGCGACCCCACGCGGTTCCGGCAATGCCTGCTCAATCTCATCGGCAACGCGGTGAAATTCACCGAACAGGGTCACATCGCCGTCCGAGTGTGCCGCCTGCCGGCACAACCCCGGCTGGTCCGGATACGCGTCGATGTGACCGATACCGGTATCGGCATACCGCCCGAAACACGCCAACACATCTTCGATGCCTTTTCCCAGGGTGATGCCTCGACGACACGTCGATACGGCGGCACTGGGCTCGGTCTGGCCGTCGCTTCGCACCTGGTGCGCCTGATGCGTGGTACACTGCATGTGGAAAGCGAACCGGGGATGGGCTCCCGCTTCTGGATCGACGTTCCATTCGAGCGAACCCGGGTGCCGACGGCACCCGCTGGGGCGCACCTTGCGGGCTGGCGTTTTACGTGGGCCCTTGTGGCCACGCCGGATGCCCTGCTGGCCGACTCGGCGGGTGGAACACTGCCTGCTTTGGGGTTACCGGTCCGCACGGCCACGCAGATCGACGACGTGCTGACGGCACTCAGCCGGCACGGCCCTGCCGACACAGCCTGGCTGCTGGTCCTGGATGGCGGCTGGCACGACCCTGTGCGCGGCTCCGTGCTCACCGTCCTGGCCGACGCAACGGTGCCCGAGGTCGCCGTTCTGGTCGTGCAGCGACCGCGGGACTATCCGGACTCCCCCTTCGACCCAGACAAACCGGTAATCCTATTCACCCCGCCCTTCACCAAACCAAGACTGTGGGAGGCGGTCCAAGCGCTCGACGCCAAACTCCGGCGCACCGGCACAGCAGCCGCGCCTGCAACTTTGGAGACCCAACCGAACCCTGGCACCAACGCCGGTGCCACGATCAAACACCGCATCTTGTTGGCCGAAGACAATGACGTCAACCAGATGGTGGCACGCCGTATGTTGGAACGGTTGGGCTGCTGTGTCACCCTTGCCACCAACGGGTACGAGGCAATCGAAGCGTTCACCCGCAAGCGTTTCGACCTTTTGCTGTTGGATGTGCAGATGCCACATCTGGATGGCGTGGAGGCAACGCGGCACATCCGTACCTTGGAACGCGCCCGCGGTGACCAGCGCCGACCGATCGTGGCCTTGACCGCCTCGACCCTGGACAGCGACCACGAACGGGCACAGGCCGCTGGCATGGACGGCGTCATCGCCAAACCCTTCACCGAGGATCAGCTTTCCGCCGCCCTGGCCAAATGGTGCGCCGGATAGGGATTGTCCGGACCGCCGGCACCATCCGGCCCCACCCCTCAGAGCCCCCCTTGTGGTGCCGGTGACCCATTCGGTTGATTGGTCCAAAAACCGCCCTGTTTCGGAGCGCCGAAACCGAACCTGTCGTCAAGGCGGGCCATCGGTATCACTCCGTCCCCCGACACGCACACCTGCCCTGGGGCGCATCACACCCTACCCGACGATGGAAATCAAGATTCCGGCGAAAATGGCCGATGTGATGACGCCGCTGACGTTGGCCCCCAGTGCATGGGGGAGGATGACGGCGTCGGGGGTGACTTCGGCCACGGTCTTTTGCGCCACCTTGGCCGTGGTCGGCACACAGCTTACGCCGGCGATGCCGATCACCGGGTTGAACTTGCGCCCCGTTGCGAAATACAGCACGTAGCCGCCCAAAATGCCGCCAATTCCGGAGATGGTCAGCGCCACCACGCCCAGTATGAGGAGGATCAGCACCTGCGGATCCAGGATCACACTCGCCTCGCACAACACGCCGAGCAGCAAGCCCAGAAAGAACGTGGCGCCATAGAGCACCGGACCGCCAAAGGTCTCGGCATATTTGGTCAAGCCGCTTTCGCGCACGATCACGCCGAGAAACAGCGAGAAGAATAACGGAGCGGCCACTGGGAACAACAGGCACAGCAGCACGCAGGCGACCACAGCGAAGATCAGCTTCTGGTTCGCCGTGACCTGTACCGTCTTCTCCGGCGGCATACGCATGCCGCGGATGTGCCGCGGTACCATGAGCTTGATCAGATACGGATAGCCCCCGTAGGTCAGGCCCAGATAGAGGTAGGCGACCACGGTGATCGGCACGAACAGGTCATCCGACAACACGAGCGCCGTGAACAAGATCATCGGCCCGTCGGCACCGCCGATGGTCGCCGTGGCGGCGGCATCGTTGATCGGCAGCCCCGCCCATACCGCCAGCGGAAACACCACCACCGTGCCTAGTTCAGCGCACAACGCGATGAACATGGAGGTGAACGGCCGCGCCATGACGAAGCCCACATCCAACAACACGCCGATGCCCATGAACACCAGGCAGGCGATCAGCCCGTTGGAGAAGGTGAACGTATACACGGGCTGCAGCCAATCGATCTGCAGCGTGCGCATCAGGCTTTCGGTGTCGGTGAGCATGGGATCGAGGAACAAGGTGCCCATACGACCGTCGTCCAGGAACATGACGCTGGCGTTGATCACCGCCATACCCAGGCCCATGGGGATCATCAACAGGCCTTCCAGCACCCCCCGGCGGCCGAGATAGATCAAAAACCCACCCAGCGCGATCAGGAACAGTCGTCCGATCAGAATCTTCGGCTCCGACTCCACCAAGGTGGCAACACCCTGGAACACCGTGAGAAGTTCGAATTCCATGTCCGGCGGCTCCGGGGGCTGGCGGCGGGAAAACAAAATGGGCGCCGACCGGGGTCGGCATGCCGGTCAGGCAATGGTGATCAGCACCTGACCGGTTTCCACGGCGTCACCGACCTTCACATGCACCGTGGTAATCTGGCCGGATTTGTGCGCCGTCACTGCGGTCTTCATCTTCATGGCTTCGACCGTGACGACGCGCTCGCCCTCGGTCACAGCTTGGCCCACCGCCACATCGATGCCGACCACGACGCCGCCGAGCGGGCTCAGCTTGTCGTCGGGCGACGTCGGTTCGACGGGGGCTGCCGCTACAGGCGGTGCGCCAGGCGCGGGGCCCGATGCAACGGCCCGGGGTGCTGCCGAGACCGGAGCGGCCAGCGTCGGTGGCCGTTGGCCGGTGTCGTCTTCGGTCAGCTCGACCACATTCACGATATAGGGTACGCCGTCGACGGTGATCTTGAACTTGCGTTCCATGGCCGGACATTCTCCAACAAAAACAATCCGCCGCCGGCCTCAACGCCAGCGGTTGCGCACAGCATGCGAGGTCTGGTGCAAGAACTTGCCTTCGGACGTCCACACACCACCGCCGTGCGGGTCTTCGATATGCACGATGCGGTACCGGCCCAGCATGTGCGCCACGACCCCGGCGATGGCAGCCAAATGCGCCGGCGGCAGAGAGGTGGCAGACGGCAGGGCTTGGATGGCCACCGGCGCCGGCTTGGCCCGTACCGGGCTGCGCGAGATGGCATAAACGATGCCCCAGATCACGCAGGCGACCAGCATCGAGATGACGATGGCCAGACCATACATGGCCAGCGACTGCTGGATGAGCGCGCTCAAGCTCATGGGAAGATTCCTCGCGCAAAGGGGGGGATTGCCGTCCAGGGCACGGGCGGCTGCGTCCATCGCGGTCGATCGGCTACAGTGGAATATGGCCGTGTTTCTTGGGTGGACGGGTCTCCCGCTTGGTCAACAGCTTGCGCAAGGCCAAGGCCACCATGCCGCGTGTCTCGGCCGGTTCGATGATGTCGGTGATGTAGCCGCGCGAGGCCGCCAGATAGGGCGAGGCAAACTCCTTGCGGTACTGCGCTGCCAGCTCCACCGCCTTGGCACGCCGATCCTCGGCCGCCTCCAGCTCCTTGCGATACAGGATGTTCACCGCCCCTTCGGCACCCATAACGGCGATCTCCGCGGTCGGCCACGCATACACCACATCGGCGCCCATCTCCTGCGAGCACATGGCGAGGTAGGACCCGCCATAGGCCCGACGCAGGATCACAGTGATCTTGGGTGTCGTGGTGGACGCATAGGCGAACAGCATCTTGGCGCCGTGGCGAATGATACCGCCGCGCTCCTGCTCGACGCCGGGTAGGAATCCCGGCACGTCGACCAGCGTCACCAACGGAATGTTGTAAACGTTGCAGGCGCGAATGAAGCGGGCCCCCTTATCGGAGGCGTCGATGTCGAGCGCGCCGGCCTTCTCGGTCGACTGGTTGGCGACCAGACCGACCACCATGCCCTCGATGCGCGCGAAGCCGACCACCAGGTTGCGCGCCCAATCCGCCTGCACCTCGAGGAAATCGCCCTCGTCCACCAGACGCGCGATGATCTGGTGCACATCCATCGGCTCACCCGGGTCGTGCGGTACGAGCGTGGCCATGGCACCGTCGTCGTCGAGCGGCATATTGGTCCACGGCCGGTGCGGCGGGTCCTCGGTGTTGTTGGCCGGCAGGAAGGACAATAGTTTCTGGGCGATGTCGATGGCGTGTTCGTCGTCCTCGGCAATGAAATGCACATTGCCGCTCACCGCGGCGTGCACCTCGGCACTGCCGATCTCGTCCATGGACACCTCACGCCCGGTGACCGCCTTGATCACCTGGGGCCCGGTGATGAACATATGCGCATTGGTCCGAGTCATGATGATGAAGTCCATGAGTGCCGGCGAATACGAGGCGCCCCCGGCACACGGCCCGGCGATCACAGCGATCTGCGGCACAACGCCAGACAACAGGACATTGTGATAAAAAACGGTGCCGTAGCCGGACAACGCATCGACCCCTTCCTGGATGCGTGCCCCGCCGGAATCCTTAAAGGCGACAACCGGGACGCCGGCCTTCAAGGCATAGGTCATGACATCGACCATCTTTTGGGCATGCATCTTGCCCAATGTGCCGGCGGACACGGTGAAATCCTGGCTGATCGCCGCGACAACCCGATGGCCGACATAGCCCGTGCCGACAACCACGCCATCGGCCGGGAACACCTTGCTCTCGGTGCCAAAGTGCCGCCCGGCGTGGCCGATATGGGCCCCCATTTCCTGAAAAGTACCCGTCCGGAACAAACGGTCCAGCCGGTCGCGTGCCGTCATCAGCCCCTTGACACGCCGGTCCTCGATCTTCTTGCCGCCGCCGCCTGCCGCGATCGCCTGCCGGCGGGCTGCCAACTCGTCCAGCACATGCTTGGGAACCGCCATGTTTCCACCCCGCTGCCTGATCATTCTTGGCGCCGGCCCCCGTGAGGAGGTTCAGACGGCGCAATGCGCTGGCCATCGCCCTGCCACGCGTGCCCCGTGAATATCGCGCCGGGAGGGGACGCCGCAAGCCGGCATCCGAAGAATTGTTCGAGATCAAATTGTCGCTGGGGCAGCAACAGCGGCCGGAGCGATTGCACCAGCGATCAGCCGGAGCGACTGCGCCAGCGATCAATCAAAATGTGTGGGTGGCCAATTCGCCTTCCATGTCAAAAAAGTCCCGCGTATAGCCAATGGCCCGAGAGTCGTCGAACCCCATGCAGGTGAACAACACCACGGAGACAAAGCGCGGACCGGTCCAAAAATACGAGGCGATGCCGCTGTCGATCAGGGGCATGAAGGCATCGAAGCCGGCGTTGGCTTCCTTGCCAATGCCGGCGCCGGGTGCAAACACCACCGGCACGCCATAGCTGCGCAGCCCAAGATGCTGGGCGATGCCCAAGAGGTAATCCTTGATGACCAGCTCATCGATTTCGCGCGTGAAGAAGCCTTCGATCAAAAGGCGCTGGCGGAAGATGTCGGGGGCAATGTCGTTCGGCCGCCGGCGGGTCATGGTCATGTGCCCCCTGTTCATGAGATCGGCAGAGCTCGTATGCGCGTGCCGCACAGGACCGGCGGCCAAGCGCGCAGCGTAACAGGGTACCTCCGCATCGGCCCAACTCTTTTCCGTTTTCCGTGCCGGCCCATCATGCGCCAGCGGGATGGCGGAAAGAGCCACACCGCAGTACTCTTACGCCTTTGAATCGCCTCAGATGCGGAGCTGACACATGGGCGAACCGACCGAAACCCCACTGTCGTCCCACGAGGAATTCTTCAGCGGTGTCCGCGACATTGTGCCCTTGGCAATCGGCGTTGCGGTCTATGGATTGGCGTTCGGACTCCTGACGGCGCAGGCGAGCATGGATGGCTTACAGGTCGGCGTCATGGGGGCGGTGGTGTTCGCCGGGGCCGCGCAGATCATTGCCGTGGAGCGACTGGTCGCCGGGGCCGGGGCCGCCTTGGCCGTGATCGCCGGGATCGCGCTCAATCTAAGGCTGTTGCTGATCACCGCGTCGGTCCGCGACGTCTATGCCGGTCGGCCGATCTGGCAGGTGGCCCTGGGCGCCCATGTCACGACCGATGAGAATTGGGCGCTGATGCTGGCCGGACGCGCCGCCGGCCGGTCGATCGGTTATTGGTACCTGGTCGGAGGCGGCACCACCCTGCTGATCGTCTGGATTCTGGCCACCGTTTCGGGCCTACAGTTCGCCACAGCGATTCCGGACCCACGCGCCCTCGGCATGGATTTCGCCTTCACGGCCGCATTCATCGCTGTCGCACGCTCGTTGTGGAAAGGCCGCAGCGACCTGGCGCCATGGGGGGTATCGTTTCTCGTGGTGGCGACCTGCGTCGGCTCGGGCCTCGTCGACACGTCCTGGGCCCTAATCCTAGGCGGCGTCACCGGGGCCGCTACGGCCGGAGTGCTGCACCGTGACTGATGGGTGGTTGATCGTGCTCGGGCTGGCGGTGGCAACATACGCCATCCGCCTGGGCGGCGTGCTTTTGGGCCAACAACTGCCGCAAAGTGGCGCCTGGGCGCGCGCGTTAGACGCCCTCCCGGGCAGCCTGATCTTCGCCCTCTTGTCCGTTTTGCTGCTCACAGGTGGCCCAACGGAATGGCTGGCCGGAAGCATCGCGGCCACCGTCGCCGTCGTCACCCGCAATCTACCGCTCACCATGATCTGCGGCATCGGCGTCGTCTGGTTGCTCCGGCAGTTTTTTTCGTGACAGCCGGCAATCTTGGGCCCGCTGGACGATGTCACCGGCATATCACGAGACGCGGTCAAACCCATGGGATGAGGCCATGCGACACGCCACCACATGCGGCCAACGCCGCCACAGTGGTTGATCGATCGACCCGCACCATATGGATCAAGAGCGCCCAACAGCTCGGCCTCCTCAGGCAGAGTGGGCGGTGCCGCGGCACGTCAAGTGTTGACAAGAGCCGCGCTCGCTCGATTATGCCAACGGCCCGAAACACTGACCGGTCCTCGGGCCGCCCTGTTTCGGAGCGCCGGCCTCCTTGCCGGCAGGGATGCCGGCGCGCCTCGTTCAGCGCCGAAACCGAACCTGTCATCAATGCGGGCCATGGGTATTACCCAAACTCAAGATGCCGGCATGCTTAACTGATGATCGGGTTTTCAGGCCCCTGGACGGCCGACGGAACGGCCGGACATACGAAAGAAAAGACCCGGGAGGCGGTGCCTCCCGGGCTCTGGTGAACTGTGACTGCGTCAGACCGACTTCAGCCGAGACGCTGCGAGGAGCCGAAGCCAAACTCTGGATAGGCCTCCATGCCGCATTCCGACTTATCAAGACCCATCTGCTCGTCTTCCTTGCTGACACGAAGGCCGACAGTGAACTTGAGCAAGATCCACATGACCGACGAGGTAACGATCACCAGCGCGCCGATGGCAGCAATGCCGATCGCCTGCACCACGATGTCGCCACCGCCGAAAATGCCGACCGCAAGCGTACCCCAGATGCCGCACACGAGGTGGGCGGAAATGGCACCGACCACATCGTCGATGCGCATCTTCTCAATCGCCGGTACGGCCAAGACCACAAGCACGCCGCCGATGCCGCCGACGACAAGCGCGAAGACGTGGTTTTGCAAGTCCGGCCCGGCCGTGATGGCAACCAAACCGCCAATGGCGCCGTTCAAGGCGAAAGTGAGATCGATCTTGCGGAAGAACAATTGCGACATGAACATCGCCGCCACGACACCAGCCGCCGCGGCAAGATTCGTGTTGACGAAAACGATGGCCATCGCCGAGGCGTCAAGCGCCGAGCCCAGGGCGAGCTGCGATCCGCCGTTGAAGCCGAACCAACCCATCCACAAGATGAAGGTACCGAGCGTGGCCAGGGGCAGATTGGCACCAGGCATGACGTTGCTCGAGCCGTCGGCATTGTACTTGCCTTGCCGCGCGCCGAGAATGATGGCACCGGTGAGCGCCGCCCAGCCGCCAACCGAGTGCACAATGGTGGAGCCGGCGAAGTCGCTGAAACCCATCTCGGCCAGCCAACCGCCGCCCCAGGTCCACGACCCCTGGATCGGATAGATAATGCCGGTCAGCACGATCGTGAACACCATGAACGGCCATACCCGGATGCGCTCGGCCAAGGTACCCGACACGATGGAAGCGGCAGTGGCGACGAAAACCATCTGGAAGAACCAGTCGGACATGCTGGAATAGCCGTTGCCGACGACCGCGTCCACCAGCTCCGGCGTCGCCTCTTCGGCGTTGAGCAGGGCGAGTTCCGCATCCGATGGGTTGTAGAACAGGCCGAAGGAGCCGATGTATCCACCATCAACGCCGGTATACATGAGATCGTAGCCGATCAAATAATACATAATGCCGGCGAACGAATAGAGAGCGATGTTTTTCAAGCAGATGGCAGTGGTGTTCTTC
This sequence comes from Azospirillaceae bacterium, assembly GCA_028281465.1. GTDB lineage: Bacteria > Pseudomonadota > Alphaproteobacteria > Azospirillales > Azospirillaceae > JANQJV01. The sequence goes on from JANQJV010000357.1 coordinate 14,231, forward strand.
GTGCGCACCAGGCCGGATTCCAGCATGGTAAAGCCGGCGGCCATCCACATGACCAGAACGCCGGCCATGAGGAACGAAAAGGTGTTGAAGACGAAGGCGGTCTCGGGACTGACCAGCGCCCATGCAGGCGCGGCCCCGGCCACAGCGGCCGCCAAAGCCACCGCCGACACGGTCGCGAATTTCCTCAAGTGGGTCATGACATTGTTTCTCCTGCCTCGTTTTCTCTCACTCGTTGCGGCGGTCGCGTGCGCTCCTGGCCTCAGAGGGCCGCCAGCCGATGGAGGCATTGCCGGACTTGGAACGATCCGGTATCCGCGGATCGACACCAAAGCGGCCGACCGCAGAAGTGGGACCAAGGAAGCGCGTTCATATCCTGTCGTTTACAAATTCCGTGCCGAAGTCGGTGCGGCGCCCACAGGTCGCCCGGTGGCACTGGAATTCCCGAAGCTCGCCGAGCCGTGACATCGCCGACACCCCGCACGACTGCCTATTTTTCTCGCAGTCCATCCCAGGCAGAACGGGGTGACTGCCGCATTTCGCATCTGCAGCATGGACGCTGCCGCCATCCCCACTGGCAGCATTGGGCCAATCGATGCCCGCCCATTTCTTAGCCATGCACAAAAAACCAGCAAATAAGGCATCTGAAACCGGCACCCGGGTGTCTCGGCCCTTGCCGACACATACGATCGTGTGCTGGTACTGTCCTGTGCTGGCCGGTTGTCTGTCCGGTTAGCGATCTGGGACTCGCCCGCCGGCCCGGAGGCCGGCGGGTCTTTTGGTGTCGTTTGATCACCTCTTGACGCTGGTTGCGTGCGACAATACTGTGAAGGCCAGATGAGCGGCGTGAAGGGACGAAAGGATGGATGCCATGCGGATGGCGTTTGCGATGGCAGTCGCGGCCGGTCTGGCGTTCGATCCCGCCTTGGTCTGGGGTCAGTCGGCTGACGGCCCGAGACCGTTTTCACCGCAGGAACTGAGGCAGCTAGACGGGCTGGACACCGGCAGGTTCGATCATATCCGGGCGGGCCAGAGGCCGCCGACAGATCAAACGGCCATGGGGCCGCAGTCCCGCAGAAGCCGAATCGTCGTGCAACGGCGATCGGACAACAACGCCAATGAGGACCGTCGGGAACAGCGGGAGACTCTTGAGAGCTTGCGGGAGTCGCTGAGCGGTTTGTAGACCGGCTTCCGACGACCCTAGCCCCAAAGGGTCTGGTTTGGATGCGCAGTCGATCCAGGTTCGGGATGGAGAGATGCGGCGTCAAAACATGAGACCGCGTCTCGTGATCCGTCTTGGATGGTTCCTGTGCACACTCATGATGCCGGCGTGCGTGGCGACCATGAGCCCTCCGTCCAACACCGATGTTTTGTCAGTCTATCAAGTCGCCGCATTGCGGCAGGCCGATCCCCTGGTGGATCTGAAGTTCATCCGCCAACAGGCATCCGTCACCTGCGGTCTTGCCGCACTGGCCTCTGTCGCCGATTTCTGGGGCCGGTGGTTCGATCAGATGCGGGCATTCCGGGAGACACCGCCGGCTGACCTTTCGGGCGGCTACAGTCTTGGCGAACTCAAATCACTGGCGCGATCCCTGGATTTGGAGGCATTCGCCGTCCCGGGTGATGAAAGCTTCGTCTTACAGCAACTCCGACAGGGGCGCCCCAGCATTGTCCCGGTCCGTAAAATCTACAAGACGAGCAATTTCGCCCTGACCACGGTGGGTTTCATTGATGCGATCGATCACTATGTGGTCGTCGCTGGTGCGCTAGGCACAGAGATTTTGTTGGTGGACCCGGAGGACGGTTTCGTCAAGGTTGATCGCGACCTGTTTCGTGCCATGCGCCAAGCGCACGGCAACGCCGTTTTGCTGGTCGGTCGGCGCCAAACGGACATCGCCGGCCTGTCGCGCGGTGTCATGCCATGGTCGGCGCCGATTTCCGTGCCGACGCCGGCCGTGGCCGACCCGGCAGCCGAATCGCCACCACCGCTGCCCTTGCGCCAACCCACCGTGGGCACACCGCCATCCTCCGGAAGCCCGAGTCCGGGCGGCTATGGCGCCCAACTGGCCAGTTTCCGCCTTGCTGCCAGTGTCACACCGTTCTGGAACACGGTGACCACCCGCCATGGGGATGCCTTGGCCGAGCGGCGGTACGTGCTGCGACCCTTCACCCAGCGCTCGGGCCAAGTGCTGCACCAGCTCATTCTTCCCACGGGCCAAGACCGAACAACAGCCGCAGCCCTCTGTGCCATCCTTGCCGGGCGCGGGTTGGACTGCCTGGTCACCCGGCTTTAGAAGGCAGGCCATCTCGACAATCCGCCGGCGGCCGGGCCACAGCACGGCGCAAACGGCGATCGCGCATGACGCATGTCTGTGGGTAAAGGTGTGCATAATCGATCGACAAATCCGGCCGATCTGCGACTCTTGCCGAATCTTCCAGCGCTGCCGGATTCTCCAAGGTCAAAATTTTCAATATATTTTCAATAACTTGATTGTGCGCGAGGCGAGGCGGCCCGGATCGACCATCCTCAACGTCCGGAAATCGCCAACAGAACCGCCGCCAGACAGAGATGTTGAAAACTTCCGATTGTCCGTGACTGATGCCGTGACGCTACACAGTTGCAACCTGTCAGGGTGTCGATCAGTCTCGGACAGGTATCCGATGCCGGTCTGATGCACTTGTCGAAACCGGTTCTGCACCCTCACCGGTTTCCCCATGCTGTGGGAAGCGCGGAGACAGACACACGGGAGTCACTGATTGGCCCAGCGCCGACGGCAGCCCATCACCCATTCCGGACGGTGACCATCGTGGCCAACTCCGTGGACCACCCCACTGAGTCGGGTCGCCATGTGTTATCCTGCTGCTGGCCTGCATCACCTGCCCCACGGTTTTTTTCCGAGCGATGCCCAATCCGCAAGACACGCCCACCGGACGACGGGCCCGACACATCCTGGATACCACGTTCATTGGTCCGGCACAGGACCCGCAGGTGCTGGAAATCTGGGGCTATACGGACCGTTTCAGCTACACGACCGGCGACACGGTCGGCTTTCGCGTCAGCACCACCGCCGACCGTTGGGACCTGGAAATCGGCCGCGACGGAGCTGTTTACGAACCAGTGCTGCAGGTCCGCGATCTCCCTGGCCAGCACCACAAGACTCCGATCGATTGTTCGGTGCGGGGCTGTGGCTGGCCCGTCGCCCACAGCATCGACATCCCAGACACGTGGCGCTCCGGTGTCTACCTGATGACGTTGACCGGCCACCGCGGCAACGCGACCGTCGAAGAGCATCACTTGTTCATCGTCCAAGCCGGTTCGGGCTCCGCATTGGCACCCTACCTGCTCTTGTGCACCACTCCGACCTGGGTCGCCTACAATTGCTGGGGTGGCTCCAACGCTTACGAAGGCATCACCGGACCGGACAGGAATCGATTCTCACCGAAGCTGTCGCTCCAACGACCCTGGACGCGTGGTGTCTGCAGATTGCCAGCAGGGGCACCGCGCACGCTTCCCGACACGCCGCCGGAGCCGGGCGCCATGGTGCGCTATCCCTACATGGAATGGGCCTTTACCCACGGTTACTCCAAGAAATACGCCTCGGCCGGCTGGGCCAGCTACGAACGCCATTTCGCCGTCTGGGCCGAGCAGGCCGGCTACAGCCTGGACTACGCCACGCTGCACGATCTGGAAACAGACCCAACACTGTTGGATCCCTACCGCTGCGCCATTTTGGTCGGCCATGACGAGTATTGGAGCCAGCCCATGCGCCGGACCATGGATGCCTGGATCGCGCAGGGCGGCCGTCTGGCTCGCTTCGCTGGCAACTTCTTCTGGCAGGTTCGGATGGAAGACGAGGGCCGGACCCAAGTTTGCCACAAAGACGATGCCGTACACAGCGACCCGGTCATGGGCACCGTTGATCAACACCTGTTGACCGGGGCCTGGGAACAACCCGAGATCGCGTGGCCCGGGGCCCAGACGATCGGCGCAAACGGCCTGCGCGGTGTCTATGCGGGACTCGGCAAGTGCGTCGGTCGTGGCAGCGGCGGCTTCACGATCTACCGGCCGGACCATTGGGCCTTCGCCGGCAGCCACCTCGGCTACGGCGACGTACTGGGGGCATCGTCCCGCATCTTCGGCTACGAGGTCGACGGCCTGGACTTGGTGATCCACGATGGCATTCCGTTCCCCACCGGTACCGACGGCGCCTCCTGTGACATCGAGATTCTCGGCTTTGGCCTCGCCACCATGGCCGAGGCCGACCACAGTGTCTGGGGGGAAACACTCTATATCGGCAACACCGACGCCGCCTGGAAGGCACGCGCGTTGTATGGCGAGGTCACGCCGGAGACGCTGGACCGTAGTTCACGTGGCAACGGTGTGTTGGTGTATTGGCCGCGCGGCCGCGGCGACGTGTTCACCGCCGCAACCTGCGAATGGGTCATGGGCCTCACGCGCGGCGATCGGCAAGTTGACCGCGTCACCCGAAATGTGCTGGACCGGTTCGGCCAAGAGCGTGGCTGGACGCCGCCCAAGCCCGACGCGAGGGCGCGTTCACACCTGGATTGAATGCAAGGGTTCCTTCGTTCTGACCGTTTGTCGACGCAGGCTAGCAAGAAACGAACGGTGCCGTTGGGCACAAACGGGTCCATCCGGGGAGGCCTTTGCGTGGGAGCGCCGACGCCTCGTCGGCCTCGTGTGCACGCCGGTGCG
>JANQJV010000056.1 GCA_028281465.1 Azospirillaceae bacterium
GACATTGGTCGATACGAACACAACGCCGCGATCCCAGAAGAATTTGGTGGAATCGTGCCTGCTGATATGTTCAGCGACGGTTTCGGATTGGCCGATGTAGACCCGTTCGAGCTCGGTCTCCTCATCATTGTCGGGCAGTCCGACCGCGGAAATGCGATCCCCTTACCGGTCCAGTTCATGCGATCGATGATGCGAACACCACCCGGATCACCGTCGGGAACAAAGATACGCAGAGTGAACGGCACGCGTTGGTTTACGGTCATGGATCGTCGTCGTCCGTTGTCTCGGCTACGAACTCGCTTGGTGGCGGCAGTGGCATCCGCGGTGGGGCGGTGCGCCACATCAGAGCGCGGTCTTCATCCGTAAGGCCGTAAGCCTCTTCGACCAAGCGCCCAAGCATTCGCTCTATTGCCGCCATCTCAGCTTTGAGCGTTCGCAACGGGGCAATGGTGTCTCGCCAGCCTTCGGAAAGATTGCGCATCACCGCCGGGCTCAGCCGGCGCTTAATGGCCTTCCGGGCTGCGGTCAAAAACTGCTCTTCGCTCAGGTCCGCGACGGATTGCAGAATGCGCGGAGGCGTGCCTATACCATGTTCAATTGCCAGCCATCGATGCGTATCGTCCTCACCATTCCTCAATTCCATCATTTTCTTTTCGATATCATCCACAATAGCGCTCACGTTGTCTATTGTTTCATGATTCGCTGGAGCGATCGGCAGTGTCGACATGAATGAGAAGATTAACCGCAAGGCCTCGTCTTTGCCATGTACGGCCTGTCTCCAGGCGTACCACCAGATTGCTGGAGAGTTCAGCACGGCTATGAGCCAAGGATCTGCAACTCCCAAGATATAGGCTGTGTTATTGATTAGGAAATTCTTCCCGTCACGACAGACGCTTGGAGTCCAGGTAATCTCAGTGTATATCAATTTTTCCTGTTCGAAAACATCATAATAACTGCAAGAACGGAGCTCCCACCAGTACCTTCCTTTATCCTGCCGAAGGCGCAAATACCGTTCGTGTGCTTTTACATGTCGGTAAACGCTCGGGTAGGTGTGAGAAAAAGCGCCTTCAGCATCAGCTTCTTCCATACCGGCCCACGGCCAATCCCAGTTCTCGCTCGATTTCAGCGTGATCATCCAGAGGTTGGCCCAGTCCGGTGACCATCGTTTGACGTCCTGCCCACGCAAGTATGGCTTGATGATACCGGCGGACGATGGGTCTTCAGCGCAAAGTTTTTCTTTCGTGGAGGTGTCGATCAGAAAGGCTTCGTTGTAGCCGGTTTTGATGCCGTAAAGCGGGCTCGCCCCGGCATACTTCACCAGGGGAACTCCGCGCTGGCCAATTTTGTCCATGAGATGTTGGACCTCGGGTGGGTCCAGGCGCCAGGGGGCTTCCCCGAAACCGGCTCGTGGCAGGTCGTGGCCGGCAGTCGCAACCTGGTCGGGCACCTCATCCATGCGCACCTGGTCGCGCGGGATCACCACCACCCGGGTTGTGTCCGGCACGGGGTCCGCCGGCCGGCTCGGGCGGCGGGTGATCACGATGCTGGGGAATACGTCGGCCTCCGGGAAAAACTGCTTGGCGTGGCCGAAATCGATCACGGCCTCCACCCAGGTGGCGGTGCCGAAATACGCGCGCAGGCCTTTGGCATAGCCGGCGCGCAGCCACTTGTTGGTGACGACGAAGCCCAGGCGGGCGCCGGGCTTGAGCAACCCCAAGCCTCGCTCGAAGAAGTAGACGTACAGATCCGCCTTACCGTCATAGCTGGCATAGTGCACCGCCAGTTCCGGTTTGCTGTCGGCCAGCAGTTCGTGCCGGACATAGGGCGGGTTGCCGACCAGGCCATCGAAGCCGCCGCGCGGATCGGTGCTTTCCCAGTCGTTCCACACACCGGGGAAGGCCACTTCCCAATGCAGATATCTGCGGTCTTCAAGCCGGGACCGGGCATCGGCCAGCAGGTTTTGGGCCGCGGTGTAAACCGCGGCGCGGGTGAATTGCAACGCGCCATTCTTGCCGTTGCTCGGCCGTTTGGTCGGGGCCGGGCCGGTTTCACCGTTGTCCGGCGGCGGTGCCAGGGTGGTTTGCCCGGCGGCGATGGCGATGGGGTCGCCATAGGTGCCATCCAACACGGACAGCAAGGCGGCGCGGCGCAAGGCCACATGGCGCTTACGGTTGTCGTCAGTCAAACCGGCGGCCTTGGCCTCGGCGGCAAAATCCAGGCACCGTAGCGCCCGGCACAGGTCCATGAAACGGGCCAGAGGGGCGGTGGCCTTCTCCAAATCGCGAAACTGGGCGGCGCTGCGCTTGGCCTCGCCGATGTCGGCATCGACCATGCGCTCGATGTCGATCATGAACTCAGCGCTGCGCTTGGCCTTTTGAACGTGACGGGAAATGTGGAGTGCACCGAAACGCTCCAGCCAGTCCATCAGCGTGCGCACACGGTCGCCCAGCAGGCTGTCGCCGGCGCGCAGATGGTGGTCGAGGAAGGACAGGGGAGCGCCGATGGTGAACGTATGCAGCCACAGCGTCACTTTGGTCAGTTCCACGGCCATGGGATTCTTGTCGACGCCGTAGATGCAGCGCTTCAGGATCATGCGCCGGACCAGAAGGCGATCGTCCAACTGAGCGGCGGTGACACGCCAGCCATACCGGGCTGCCTGGTCCAGAATCTGCCGGCGCACCCGCTCGATCGCTTCGGTGACCGGCGAGAGGTAGGGGATGTCGCCACGGCCCAGAACCGTGTCCTGTTCCGCCTCGGCGATGGCATCCAGCACCCGGTCGGCCAGATAGTCGACCAGTGCGACCAGGAAGTGGCCGCTGCCCATGGCCGGATCGACGAATTTCAGGGACAGGATCGCCAGGGCCGCATCCTGTGCCCGCAGGGCCTCCAGGCGCTCGGCGACCGGGCGGCGGCTGCGCCCCTGTTGGGCGAGTTCGGCGCGAAACCGCCCGAGGGCGTTTTCGACCAGGGGTTCCGCCACGCGGCGGACGATCAGATCGACGATGGCATCCGGCGTGTAGTAGCTGCCGGAGGCGTGGCGCCCGGCTTGCTGGCGATCCACGCGGACGCTTCCATCAAGAACCGTGACCTGGAATTCCAACAGGCCCTCGTAGATCGAGCCAAGCTGACGCACGGACAGGTCGCGATAGTTGATGCGCCGTCGTCGGCCCTCCCTGAGAGTGCGCGACAAGCCGTCGATCACCGGCGCCATGGCGGCATCTGGAATCTGCGCGCGCGCCAGAATCGGTGAGACCATTGGGTCGAACAGGCCACCATTGTAGGGCGGCAGGCCGAGGGATGGCTCGCCATCGGCGATGCCGCCGAACAAGCCGCGCAGATGGCAATACAAGGTGTCGATGCGGCTGGCGAAGACATCGTTCAGGTCCACCCGCCGCTCGACCTCTTCCCGCACCTTTCGCCGCAGGCCGTAGTCGTCGTACTTCGGATCGGTGACCGGCAGCAGCCCGCGGTCTTCGGCGAACAGGGTGAACAGGAGCCGATACAGGAGCACCAATGCGCCGTCGCGCACCGTCGCACAATAGGCCGCGCCGGGCGTTTCGCGCGGGCGCAGCGGGTCATGGTCGGCCAAGGCCGCGACCAGCCGCGGGTACAGATCGTCGAACACCAAGGAGCGCAGGTTTTCCGCCAGCCTGGCTTCCCAATTGCGGTCTTCGTCGATGGCGCGGACCAGAAAGCAATCCCGCGCCGCCGCTGCGGTCGGAAACGCCGCGCGACCGAACAGCAGGAAAAACACCGTGAGCCAGTGCCGGCGCTGCGACGCGGGCGGTGCAAACAGGTCGTCGGCGAACCCGTCGAGGCCCAAGAGGGCCGGGAGGTCCAGTTCAAGAAAATCTTCGGACCGCGACCGGGCCATAACGGTGTAGAGCCGCCAGGCACGGCCATTGGTGAGAATCCCCCAGTGCAGCCGGTGCTCCGAAGGGCCTTGCAATTCGGTGAGGTAGCGGTTGAGCTGGCTCGACGGTGGTGTCTCGCGCCGACCTTCGGAGTCCTGTTCGCCCCGGTCCAGCGGCCTCTGCCAGCGTTTGCATTCGACCACCGCGACGGCATGGCGATACGGTCTGATGTCTGCCGCTGCGGCGGTCTTGGCGGTTTCACTGGGAAACAGAGCCAAGTCTGGAACTGCATGGGGCGTGGCGCTCCGCTCATGACCCAAGTCAGCCCAACCGAGGGCCCGCAATACAGGTTCGATCAGGACGGCGCGCGTCTCCGCTTCGTTGGGCCGCGCATCGGGAGTCATGGCCGTGAGGCAAGCGCGCACCGTTGCATCGAACGCATCCAAAGCGGCCGCATCCACGGTCTGCCACGCGGCGGTTTCGGTGATGCCTTCTTCCAGGAAGTACCGTGTGAACAAGGATCCTGCGAGCACTGCCTGACCTGAAATGAGAACAAAGTGTGACCCTGCGCACTTGACCACGTCTCCCCCCGTCCGGCAAGGGGCTGGCATCGTCTCCTGGCGTGGGTTCACCGTTGTTGGGAGGCTTGACAGCCTGCCGGACACTGGCGACCGTGCCCCTGTCTGCGTTGCAAGAGAGGCCATGCGATGGTGCGATCAACCCTGGCCGGTACCGTCATTCTGCTGAAGGTTGCGCTGACCGTCGGTCTTTCGACGGCTTGGTGCGCCGACCCCGGTCCGGTTGGGCCGGCCGATGCGCCCTGGCTGCGGAACCGGGAGGGGACGCTGGCGCGGCTGGTGGTGCGGGAGATGGAAGGGCCGCCGCCCGGCATCGCGTGGCCGCCCGGGGTCAGCCCGCCGGTGCCGCCGCCGCCCTTGACGATCGAAGGGATCGGCACGCCGGCACGCACGCATGTGCTTGATGTTACGGTGGCGAACGGCTTCACGCATGTGACGACCCAGTTCATGCCCGCTTACCGGGTGCGAGTGACCGCGGCGCATTTGGAAAACTTGCAGGCGCGGCCCCGGTTTGCCAGGGATTTCCCGAACGGCATTCAGGTTGCCGTTGGCGACGTGCTCCGTTTCGGGCAGGACCTGGGTTTTGCCGGGAACGTGTGTGCCGCCGGCGCCGGCCGCGGCTATTGGCCGCCGGGGACATTTTGTGCCGCCGCCATTCCGACCACCCTGACGTTCCCGAACCGGCCGGTGCCGGCCGCACAGACCTGCTACACCACCCTGGCCACGGTCGGCCTGTTCCTGAACGGCGTCGGGCTATTCAACTGGTCCGACGCGCAGAGCTACCGGGCGGAAAACGTGTGGCACAACACCGCCACCGTCTTCGAGGCGCATAGCCTGGACATCTGCCATGGCCACGCCGCGGAGGGCATTTATCACCACCATGGTTACAGTGCCTGCCTGGCGGCCGAACTCGGCGACGCCGGCGGCGCCCATTCGCCGCTGTGGGGCTTCGCCGCCGACGGCTATCCGATCCATGGACCCTGGCAGGCGGACGGGTTGCTGGCGCAGTCGTGCTGGCGGCTGCGCAATTATGCCGCCGGCAGCGCCACCGGCTGCGGCGCCGACGGGCAGCGGTCCTGCCAACTGGTGGACATGGCCGATGCCGGGAAAGGGGTGCGGCCGGTCGCACCGGGGCCGGCGGCGGGGACCGTTGAATTGTCCATGTTTGCCGAGAACCCGGTGGTGACCGACCCGGGCGCCTATTATCAGGACCACTATTACGACCCGGCATGCACGGCGGCCGGCGGTGCGGCGCTCGACCGGCACAACGGCCACGTCCACGCACCGTTTGTCTACCACTACCACCTGACCGTCGACGCCGACCTACGGCCGGTGTTCCCCTATGCCTTCGGGCCGACCTACCGCGGTCGGCTGCACGACACTGCCTTCACCACCTGCGGGCCGGTGCCGTTCGGCTTTCCGACCCGCAACATCTACGATCGGGCGGACATCGATCTCGGGACAGAGGCCACGCGCTGGGTGGCGCTGCCGCCGGGTCAGGTCGGCGGTGGGTCCTGATGTGCCAGCACGGGCGCCGGGCGCTCGCGGGCCTGGCGTCGGTCTGGCTTGTTTTGGGGGCCGGCACGGCGGCCGCCCATGCGGTACAGGGCACGCAGACGGTGATCCAGATCGCCGAACCAGGGGTGCAAATGGTGTTCACGGTGGCCTCGCTGGCGGTGCGCCGGGCGCTCAAGGGCCGGCCGCCGCCCGCGGCCGGGGCGCTGTGGTCCGTGACGGCCGACGGCCGGTCCTGTCCGCTACGCACAGCCGCTGAACCGGACTTGGGCCGCGGTCACGGCGGACACCGGCGTTTCATCCTGCAATTCTTGTGCGCCGACCGGCCCGGGATGGTGACCGTGGTGGCCAATCTGCCCGCGGCTGCCTTCGCCGACGATGTGCATACGGTGCAGGTGCGTGTGGCCGGGCACGCGACCGCCGCCACGCTGCAGCGGCCCGGGCAGCGCATCACCGTTCCCATCCAGGCCCTGCTGCGCCGCTGGCAGGCGGATTTAGCGCCGGCGTTCTTTGCGATCGACCCCGACGGTCACAGATAACCGATCGGGACCCACGAGACCGGAGGCCAGCCATGCCTGTGGCCTATGATGACGACTTCTATAGTTGGACCCAGGAGCAAGCCCTGTTCCTGAAACAGGGGCGGTTCGATCTCTTGGATCTGGAGCACCTGGCGGATGAGGTGGCAAGCATGGGCAAGTCCGAAATCCGCGAATTGGTGTCCCGGTTGGCGCTCATCATCGGACATCTGCTCAAGCTCCAGGTGCAGACCGATCGGACGCCGTCCAACGAGCAAAGCTGGGGCAACACGATCGAAACCCAGCGGGTTGAGGTGCGCAAGCTCATGCGGGACAATCCGGGCCTGAAGAATCCGCGCATCGTTGAGGATTCCCTGGACTCGGCCTGGCGTCAGGGCCGGGATCTGGCCATCCGGGAAACTGGCCTGCCGGTCAAGCGATTTCCCTGCGCCTGTCCATTCACCTGGGACCAGCTCCAGGATGATGCTTTCTGGCCGTGAGCACGGCTTAGGATGCATCGCGCGCATCCCTTCGCCGTTTCCTTGACGATAGGACCTGACGATGCCGATCGGCTATGACGAGGATTACTTTTCCTGGACCCAGGAGCAAGCCCTGTTCCTGAAACAGGGGCGGTTCGACCTTTTGGACCTGGAGCACCTGGCGGATGAGGTGGCAAGCATGGGTCGATCGGAATGGCGGGAACTGGCCAGCCGCCTTGCCGCTGTGATCGCACATCTGCTCAAGCTGCAGTTCCAGACCGAACGCACTCCGGCCAATGAAAGAAGCTGGAAACGCTCGGTGATCGAACAGCGCCGTGCCTTGCGCGATCACCTGCATGACAACCCGGGTCTCAAGAATCCGGCGCAGATGGACCGGGCCGTTCGCCTCGCCTGGGGCGACGGCCTCCAGACCGCCTTGCGCGAGACCGGCCTGGAACCCGATGTCTTCCCTGACGCCAATCCCTACACCGTCGACCAGCTCCTGGCTGATGGCTATTGGCCTTGAGCGGGATGCTCTGGGCTTGGCCCGACGTGTTTCGGAGCGCCGGCAAGGGGGCTAGCGCTCCCGGGGACCCATGAGATCGGAGGCCGGCCATGCCCGTGGAGTATGATGACGACTTCTATAGTTGGACCCAGGAGCAAGCCCTGTTCCTGAAGCAGGGTCGGTTCGACCGCCTGGACCTGGAGCACCTGGCGGATGAGGTGGCCAGTATGGGCAAGTCCGAAATCCGCGAATTGGTGTCCCGGTTGGCGCTCATCATCGGACATTTGCTCCAGGTGCAGGTGGCCCGGACCACGGCCAACGAGAAAAGCTGGCGCAAGACTGTCGACACGCAGCGCTATGAAGTGCGCAAGTTGTTGCGGGAGAACCCTGGTCTGAAGACCCCACGCATCCTGGCCGATGCGCTTGAATCCGGCTGGCGCCAGGGCAGCGATCTTGCTGTCCGCGAGACGGGACTGGACGCGGACGGATTTCCGGAAGCCAACCCGTATGGACTGGACTCGATTCTGGATGACGGTTTCTGGCCCCGGTCATCACCATACAGCGCGGTCGACGGCGTTTAGCCATAGTCGGTCCGCGGTGAGAAGAACGCCCGGCTCGTGGCGGGTGGTTGCAACGATACGCCGGTCCATCGGATCGTTGTGTGGGATCGATTCGTCTGTCGATGCACACGCGATCACGGCCCTGAGCGGCACTTCCCGAACGCCGTAAGCCCGCGAAAGCGTCATACCCATGGCCCGCATTGACGACAGGTTCGGTTTCGGCGCTGAACGAGGAGCGCCGCCATCTTGGCGGCCGGCCGCTGGGCGTGGTCCGGGCCGGCCGGAAGCCGGCGGTCCAGCCGGCAAGGATGCCGGCGCTCCGAAACAGGGCGGCCCGTCGACTCCATGTGCCTTGGCCAGGACCGGCGCGTTCCTGACGATCACGCCGGATGATGCCGCAACTGCCCCGTCTCCGCCAGCCAGTGCGTCGCGTCGGCCAGGGCGGCTTCGATCGGGCGGGGTTCGTACCCCAACTGGGCAATGGCCTTGTCGGCGCTGATGGACATGCCGACACCGGCCAGGCGGACACCGGTCAGGGCGGCGACTGGAGGGCGGCGGGTGATGTGGTCGGCGACGAATTCGGAGACGGCGGCGACGGTGAGCGCCAGGGCATAGGGGATGGTGCGTTTTGGCATGGGCCGGCCGGAAACCTGGCCGAGCAGGCGCAAAAGGTCCGTCATGCTCAGGTTGCTGCCGCCCAGGATATAGCGTTCGCCGATGGCGCCGTGTTCGGCGGCCAGGATGTGGCCGACGGCGACGTCGCGAACGTCCACAAGGTTCATTTCGAAGTCGAAATAAGCGGGGTGATCGCCGTTCAGGAATCCCTTGAGCATGGTCGTCGGCGGCGTCATGCGGTGGTCGCCCGGGCCGATCGGCATGGTCGGGTTGACCACCACCACCGGGGCGCCCTGTTCAGCCGCGCGCAGGGCGGCCAGTTCCCCCAGCATCTTAGAGCGGCAATACGGGCCGAACAGGTCGTCCAGGTCCGGCCGGCTGGTCTCGTCGACCCGATCGCCGCGCCGGTACCGCCGGCCGACCAGGATCGATTCCGTGGAGGTGTGCACGATGCGCTGGACGCCGGCCGCCGTTGCTTCGGTCAGCACCACCTCCACCGTCTCAACGTTGGTGACCGCAAAGCTCCGCTTGTCGGGCGCCCACAGGTTGGGGTTGGCCGCAAGATGGAACACCCAGCCGACCCCGTCCAGCGCTTGGCGCAGCAGGGGCCGGTCGAGCACCGAGCCCTGGATGAAGTCGGCGCGCCCATCGAGGCCGGGCGAGGGGGTGAGGTCGATCACCCGCACCGCGTGGCCGCGTTCCAACAGGGCGCGCACGACATGGCCGCCGACGAATCCGGCGCCGCCGGTCACTAGGGCGAGCGGCAGCGCGGTCATGCGCCGACGGCCCCGCCGGGCGCTTCCGGATCGACCCCCAGCTCGTCGGCCATGGTGCGGAAACGGTCGGCTTTGGCGGTCACGCGTGGCACCTTGTTCTGCCCGCCCATCTTGTTCTTCAGGCGCATCCAGGCTTCGAAGCCGCCCGGCGCCAGCCAGAAGATGCGTGGTTCGGCGAGGCCGCTCGCCCCGGTGCGCTTGCGGTCGTAGTCGAAATTGATGGTGCGCAGCGTGCGGTCGATGCTGTCGGCCGCCCGGGCCGCCAGCCTAGCCGGGTCATCGCCGAGCGCCGTGGCCGGCTCCAGGACATAGACGTGATGGCCGGCACCCTGGGGTGCATCGGGCAACACCGGGCCGACGGTGTACTCCGCCACCGTGACGCCCAGCTCGGCCGCTGCCATGCGCACGGCCTGGTCGATCTCCGCACCGATCAGATGCTCGCCGAACGGCGATAAGGTCTGTGCCACCCGGCCCATGATCAGCAGCCGCGGCGGATTGGTGTCGACAAAGCGCACCACGTCACCGATGGCATAGGCCCACAGGCCGGCGTTGTTGGAGATGATCAGAGAATAGTCGACGTCCTTTTCGATGGTGCCGATCCAGTGCCGGGTCGGTGCGGCGCTGCCGACCTCCGACAAGGGGACGAACTCGAAGAACAGCCCGTTGTCGACCATCATGCGCAGGCCTTCGCCGGGGCCGCGGTCGGCATAGGCGACGAAGCCCTCGCTGGCCGGGAACAGCTCACGCACATCCACCGGCGCGCCATCCAAATGCGGGCGCAGACGCTCGCGGTACAGGTCGATCGGTACGCCGCCGTGGATGAACAATTGGAGCTCGGGCAGGGTCGGACCGTCCAGGGTGCCGGCCTCGGCTTTGCGCTGGCGGATGCGGTCGAGCATCATCAGCACCCAGTTGCACATACCCGACAACATGGTGACGCGCTCGTTTAGAACCGCCGCGGAGACCGCTTCCAGCTTTTCGTCCCAATCGTAGATGCCGGTCAGGTCGCGCGGCGGGAATATGCGCTTGCGCACCCAGATCGGCGTCAGCTTGGTGTTGATGCCGCTGACATCGCCGACGAACACCTTGGGGTGCACCTCTTGGGTGTCGGTGGAGCCGCCGACGATGAAGGAGCGGCCGGCCAGGGGGCGGCTTGCCGGGGTGTGCATCAGGTGCGCCGTCATCAGGTCGAAGCCGGCGCGCTCGTTCGCCTTAATAATCTCGCGCGTGATCGGGATGTATTTAGTCCGTCCGGTGGTGGTGCCGGAGCTGCGCGCGAAGAAGGGGATGCGGCCGGGCCAGGTGACATCGTCGAGCACCGGCCAGCTTTCCTTCCAATAAGAGTTCCACACCTGGTCGAAGTCGCGCACCGGGACACGTGCCTGGAAGTCCGCCACCGTGCGGATGCGGGTGAAATCATGGTCACGGCCGAAGCGTGTGTTGGCGGCGCGGCGCACATGCGTGGCCAGTACGTGCTCTTGGGCCGCGCGCGCGTCTTGGCGCGCCAACACGGCGGCGCGCCGTCGCGCCAGGACCTTCAAGATGGGCGAGACGTCCATTGCGGTGTTCCGAGGTTACGGGGCCCTGCGTGTCGTCGGGCACGCGCTCACTCGTCGGCGCCCAGGGTGGCCAGACGCGCGTTCGGCACGGGGCCGCGCAACTGGCGGAGCGCCGTGGCAAAATAGTCGCCGTGGTACTGGTCGTTGTCGCGCGCGAAGGCATCGGGCAGGGCATGCCACGGCACCTGCGGGTGTCTGTGATGCACACCGTGCAGATTGAAGTTGAGTAGGAAGCCGGCGAGCGCCGGGGGCAGGCGCAGATTGTAGGCATGTAGCCAGTCGTGCACCGGTGTTTCGTAATGATAGATGTAATCCAGGAACGAGATGCAGAACGCCCGCAAGGTATAGATCATCGGCACGACCCACCAGTAGTCGCCATAGCACCACAGGCTGACCACGACGCTCAGATAGATCAGCGCGCCGTCGACCCGCATCTCCAGGAGTGCCTTGTCGCGGGTCAGCGCCGTGGTGGCGTGCCAGGCATAGGTATCGGGTTTGAGGAAGCGCTGCTGCGCCCAGGCCAGCACCGGCTTGGGCAGGTAGAAGGCGAGCGGACTCAGGATTTGCGATACATAGAGGCCGACGAACAGCTTGTAGTAGTAATCGAGGGCGCAGCCGAGCTTACTTTCGTGGTCCGGCCGGTAGGCCTCCAGTCGGTTCAATTCGGTGCGGTTGAACTGGTGGTGCAGCAGGTGGCCGACCCGCACCAGCCGCCACGGTGCGCCATAGACGATGCCGAGTGAGCGCCCGGCCAGACGGTTGATCTTGCCAGAGGGATGGAACAGCCCGTGGATGGTCTCGTGCGCCAGCGACCACAGCGGATTGTTCAATGCGGCCAAAGGCAGCACCAGCAGCGCCCACCAGGGGCTGAGCGGCAGGAGCGTCAGCGGCAGAACGAACAGTTGGAAGATATGGACGGTGCCGTGCAGGGCGGCCAGTCGCAGGTTGGTGGCCGTCGCCGGTGCGACGGCCGCAGTCTCGGCCATGCGGGTCAACTCCAATGGAAACGGCCATGATGTTGAGGCCCGGTGCTTGGGCGCTCGCACGCTAGCCGAAGCCGGATAGAGCGACAAGGCCAGATCATCCGGGCCATCCATGACGTTTGCGCGATCGGCTCAGCGCGTCCGGCTGCGCACGACACTCCACACGGATGTGGTTTCCGTGGCCTGCCAGGCAAGCAGGCCGGGCACACCGACGCCCAACTCACGCACCCGTTTGGCCGCGGCCAGAGCGAGGGCCGGTTCCACACCGATGCCGAGTGCCCCGAGCACAAGCACAAGGGCGCCTTCCTGCACCCCCAGACCGGCCGGCACCACGAAGGCGGCGTTGCGCGCGGTCTGCACCATGGTCTCGATGATCAGGGCTTCCAGAAGGGTGACCGGCTGGCCGATCAGCACCATGACCAGCCAGACCTCGCCGGCCAACGCCACCCGATAGGCAAGCCGCCAGGCCAGGGCGGCGGCGACCCGGCCGTGCCGGTCGTAGATCTGGCCGAGCGCCTGGTCGACGGCGCCGCCGGCCTCGGTGACCGTGGCCCGGTGCAGCGCCGGGACGAGTTTTAGCACCACCGGCCGGAAGAAACGGAACAGGCCGCGCCGCTGGATGCGGTAAAATGCCCAGGTGCCGAGGCCGAGCAGCAGCACCGAGGCACCGGCCACCTCAATCGGTGCTGTCGCACCGACCACCAACATGATGAGCGCGAAGCCGGCCAGCGAGAATAGGATCTGGCTGACCACCTGCAAGGTCTGGTCGGCGACCACGCTGGCGCTGATCAGGGTAGCTGGCCTGCCGGCGCCGATCAGGAGTCGCGCCTTGGCGATTTCGCCGCCGATCTGCGCCACCGGCAAGAGCCAGTTGACCGCCAGACCGATCCAGGTGGCGCGATACAGCGCGGGGAAGCCCGGGCGTGGTGCCCCGGGCGGGAACAGAAGCCGCCATGACAAAGCCGCACACAACAGCGGTAAAGCCATCCACGGCACCACTACCAACAAGCTCGGTCCGCCCGTGACCAAGAGAGCCCCGACTTCCGGACCGCGGTCGGCCACGATCCAAACCACCGCCAGTGCCAGACCTGCCACCAGCACGGCACCGATCCCTACCTTCGCGTTCAAAGCTCCACCCATTGTACAACGAACCCTTCGGGTAACGGTTTGAACGCTCGTCCGGGCGCCGTTGTCAACCGGCTCCAGTGCAAGGCGGGGTCGATGGTGTCGGCATGGGGATGACCATGGGGACCATGGCATACAATCGTCGAGTTCCTGAAAAATATAGCGAAATGTAGGGAATTGCAGAGAAATACAATGAAATCAATGCTTTAGGTGAGGTCGATGAGGGAAATTCCGTCTGGCAAGAATGACGGGATTCCTACGGCTGTTTGCTGTGCCAGGGCATTCGCTATGGTAGGGTGGACATGGCGCGGGATCATCGTTGCCAATCTTCGGCGGCGTTTAAGCGTCGCAACGTCATGCCACACCAGCCCATGGGCCGGCGCCTCCAGGCTTACCGACCGGCGAGCGTCTTGTGTTCCAGCCGGCTCAACAGGCGCACCAGGGGCCATAACAGCACCAAATACATGAGGGCCGCCACTACGATCGGCGAGGCGTTGTAGGTCACCGACTGCGCCTGGCGCGCCATGTACAACAGCTCCTGCAGAGCGACGACGCTGGCGATCGAGGTGAGCTTGACCACCTCGAGTGTGTTACCAATCAGGTCAGGCAATACGTTGCGGATAGCCTGGGGCAAGATGACGTGGCGCATGGTCTGGCCCGCGGTCAGGCCCGTGGAGCGGGCGGCATCGATCTGGGCGCGGCCGATGCTCTCGATGCCGGCCCGGAATATCTCGCCGTAGTAGCTGGAGGAGTTGAGCAGGAAGGCCAGCACCACCGCGGCGAACTCCGGGATGTCGATGCCGGCAAACGGGAAGCCGAAATAGATGAAGATCAGCAGCACCAGAGGCGGGAAGGCGCGGAAGAAATCCACGTAACCGACCATGATCCAGCGCAGGCAGCGTGATCGGGCGCCGGACAGAAGCGCCACGACCAAACCACCGGCCAGGCCAACCGGCACCACGACCGCGCACAGCAGCAGCGTCATGCCGAAGCCCTGCAACAGGATCGGCCAGGCCGCCACCACGATCTCGAGATTGAAGAAGTTGTCGATGAGGGTCTGCATGGCCCCGAACACTCTCCGTCAGCGGCGCCAGGCGAAGCGGGTCTCCAGCCAGCGGCCGAAGATCACCACGGGCAGGAACAGAATGAGATAGGCCAGGGCGCCCAGGGTGAGCGGTGTCGGATTGCCGGAGAAGGACTGGGCCGTCGTCGCCTGGGTCAGAATCTCCTGTACAGCCACGACGGACCCCAGGGCCGTACCCTTTGTAATGGCGATCGCCCGGTTGACGAGCGGCGGAATGGTTAGCCGCACCGCTTGCGGCAAGACGACATACGCCAACGTTTGCCCGAGGCCAAGGCCGGTAGATCGTGCCGCCTCCCATTGTCCCTTCTGCACCGCCAGAATACCCGCCCAAAAAATCTCCTCGGAGAAAGCCGCTAGCACCAGTGACAGGCTGAGCCAGGTCGCCGTGAAGCCCGTCATCGTAACGCCAGCCGAGGGCAGGGCGAAATAGAACAGGATGATGATGACCAGCGGGGGCAGGGCCCGGAACACGTCCACGGCAATCACGATCAAGACGTTGACCACCCGCCAGCGGAGTGACCGGATCAGTGCCAGGGTCAAGCCCAGCCCCAGCCCGGTCAGCACCACGGCCAGACCGAGATAGGTGGTCAGGATGAAGCCGTCGACGATGGCCGGGAAGTACCGTACCATGACGTCGAGGTTGAAGAAACTGAACAGGAAATTGTCCATGCCCGGGTCCGGAGGTGCGACGGCTTGGGAAGGGCGGGGTGGTCAGTGCTGGGTGATCCGGCGCACGAAATCCCGCGTGCGTGCCTCTTGCGGAGCATCGAAAATCTGCTCGGGCGGCCCTTGCTCCACCACTCGACCGGTGTCCAGAAACAACACCCGGTCCGCCGCGGCGCGGGCGAAGCCGAACTCATGGCTGACCACCACCATGGTCATGCCGCTCTCGCGCATGTTGCGCATGACCTGGAGCACGCTGCCGACCAGTTCCGGGTCGAGTGCACTGGTCGGTTCGTCGAATAGCATGACGCGCGGCTCCAAGGCGAGGGCGCGGGCAATGGCGACGCGCTGTTGCTGTCCGCCGGACAAGGCATGCGGATAGGCGTCCGCCTTGTCAGACAGACCGACCCGGCCGAGCACCGCTCGTCCCAGATCTTCGGCGTCGGCCCTGCGTCGGCCCTGCACCTTGCGCAAGGCGAGCGTGACGTTGCCCAGCGCGGTCATATGAGGATACAGGTTGAACGATTGGAAAACCATGCCGATCCGCTGTCGAACCCGATTGAGGTCGGTGCCCGGCGCCATGATGTCGATGCCATCGACCACGATCGAACCGCTGCTCGGCTCCTCCAGCCGGTTCAAACAGCGCAACAAGGTGCTCTTGCCCGAGCCGGACGGCCCGATCAGGAACACCATCTCACGTGGCCACACCGCCAAGTCGATGCCCCGCAACACCTTCAATGCACCGTAGCTCTTATGCAGGGCGGCAACGTCGAGGATCGGTCGACCGGTGTCGGCGGGCGTGCCGGGATCGGCGGTGGTGGCCGCCGATCCGGTGGTATCGGTCAGTTGCATTGCGGAACGTGGAAGTCGGTCGGGTCGGAACCGGGCATGCCAGGCACACCGTAGCCGGCGAACACCGTCATGGTGGCGGAATCCGGTGCGGGGGCGTAACCGAACCATTTCTCGTGCAAGTCGGCGAAGAAGCCGTCCAGCTTCATGCACTCGACCGCCTCTTCGACCATCCGGCGCATGTCTTCATCGTCCTTGCGCAGCGGGATCGACCAAACGAGACCGGTGTCGATGATGTAAGACAGCTCCAGGCGCCGGTTCTTCCGTACCGCCCAAGCGGACACCGTGTTGCCGGCCAGATTGGCATAGGCCCGGCCGGACATCACCGCCTGCACGGCGTCGGAGTTGGTGCCATAGGACTCAAGGGTGAAGCCATAGGTCTCAGCGTTGGCGCGGCCCCAACTGTCGTAAGCCGAACCTTTGTTGACAGCGATCACCTTGCCAGCCAGATCGTCCAGGCTTTCGATCGGATCGGCACCGGCCAGAATGACGAACTGGTAGTTGGTGTTGAGGTATCCTTCCGTGAACAACATGTTCTCAGCCCGCTCCGGCGTCACCGTGGTCGGGGCAGCCAGAAAGTCGAACTTGCCGGCATTGAGGCCCGGAATCAAGCCGGACCATTCCTGCGCGACGATCTCCACTGGGCGGTTTAGCCGCGCACCGAGCTCGATCGCCATGTCGACGTTGAAACCTTCGACGCCGCCACCCAGCTTGGGCATGGCGTGCGGTGCAAAGGTACCGTCGAGGCCGAGCACCAACGGCGCGGCCTGTGCGTCGGCCGGAGTGGGCGCGGTTAGGGCCAAAGCGGCCACACAGGCCGCAGCGACGAGTGTCACGGCCGGCGGGCGGCCGAAAACCGGATGCGTCATCGGGCGAAGTCCCTCTCGTGGTACGGTTCATTTGATGGGCCGTCCGACGCCGAACGGCACCGGATGGCCGGTTGGAAGCATGTCCCGTGCCTGACGGCAACATGGTGCGGAATGCCAACGCGGTGATGCCGCCTGGAATGCTCTTGCCCGGACTGTAGGCATCGCATGCATACATTGCACCAGAATTCAGCCCAGGCAGCCGAACCGCATCCGTGCCAGGCAACACGGGTACGTGCCAAGGCGTCGCATCGGCCTTGCCTGTCTGTGCTACCGCTTCGCGGCATGAGCACGGTTGCTACGGCGCGGTCAATGGCTATGGATTGGGTCCCCCCGGCGTCCGCCGAATCCACGGGGTGTTTGACAGTTCCGGGAGGAAAATGATGGTTCCCACCGGCCGCCCGAAAGGTAGACACGCGCGTCGGTGCGCTGGACGGTCTCATACCAACGGCCCGAAACAATGACCGGTCCTCGGACCGCCCTGTTTCGGAGCGCCGGCATCCTTGCCGGCTGGACCGCCGGCTTCCAGCCGGCCCGGACCACGCCCAGCCGCCGGCCGCCAAGATGGCGGCGGTC
>JANQJV010000073.1 GCA_028281465.1 Azospirillaceae bacterium
TGCCGTCGATGGTCATGCCCGGCCGCCAGTCCGCCCGCGGTTTCAAGCGGATCGTGGTCTCGACCATGGTCAGCGGTGCCGGGTCGGTGGCGGTCTCGGCCCGGCCCAGCTTGCCGTGCACCGACAGCACTTCGGGCACGGTCTTGATCAGCCGGTCGGTCTGCTGCAGCACTTCGCGCGCCTTGCCGATGGACACGCCCGGATAGAGGCTGGGCATGTACAGCAGGTCGCCCTCGTTCAATTCCGGCATGAACTCGGTGCCGATGCGGGCCATCGGCCAGGCCATGCTCGCCACCAGCAGGAGCGCCAGCAGGATGGTCGGCGTCGGCCAGGCCACCGCCGCATCCAGGAACGGACGGTACAGCCAGATCAGCGCATTGTTCAGCGGGTTGCGGCGCTCGGCGATGATCCGGCCGCGTATGAAATAGCCCATCAGGACGGGCACCAGTGTGACCGACAGGATCGCCGCCGCAGCCATGGCATAGGTCTTCGTGAAGGCGAGCGGCTGGAATAGACGGCCTTCCTGCGCTTCCAGCACGAACACGGGCAGGAAGCTCACCGTGATGATAGCGAGTGAATAGAAAAGCGCGGGTCCCACTTCGGTCGCACACTCGGTCACGAGGCGCCAGCGGTTCTGCGCCGTGAGCTTTTCCCCTTCCATGCGTCGGTGCAGGCTTTCGATCATGACGATCGAGGCGTCCACCATGGCGCCGATGGCGATGGCAATGCCGCCGAGCGACATGATGTTCGCGTTCACCCCTTGCATTTGCATGACGACGAAGGCGGCGAGGATGCCGAGAGGCAGGGTGAGCAGAATTACCAGGGATGAGCGGAGATGCAGGAGGAAGGCGGCGCAGACCAGGACGACGACGACGAACTCTTCGATCAGCTTTTCGCTGAGGGTGTCGATGGCGCGCTCGATCAGGCCGGACCGGTCGTAGGTCGTGATCAACTCGACACCGTCCGGGAGGCTGTGCCGCAGGCGGGCGATCTTCGCCGTGACGGCGTCGATGGTGGCGAGCGCGTTTTCGCCCCAGCGCAGGATGACGACCCCGCCGACCGCTTCGCCCTCGCCGTTGAACTCGCCCACGCCGCGGCGCATCTCTGGGCCACGGCGGATCTCCGCCACATCGGCCAGCGTGATGGCGGCGCCGCGCGCGTTCATGGTCAGCGGCGCCTGGGCCAGGTCTTCGATCCGGGTCACATAGCCGGTGGCCCGGACCATGTACTCGGCCTCCGCCATCTCCACGACCGAACCGCCGCTCTCGCGGTTGGCCCGGCGAATGGCATCGCGCACCTGGGCGAGCGTCAGCTCGTAGGCGCGCAGGCGGTTGGGATCGACGACGACCTGGTACTGGCGGACCATGCCGCCGATGGTGGCGACCTCGGCCACACCGTCCACGGTCTGCAACTCGAATTTCAGGAACCAGTCCTGAAGGGCGCGCAGATCGGCGATGTCGTGGCGTCCCGTGCGGTCGATCAGGACATATTGATAAATCCAGCCGACGCCGGTGGCATCGGGGCCGAGGGTGGATCGGGCGCCCTCGGGCAGGCCGGCGGAGACCTGGGTCAGGTACTCCAGCACGCGCGAGCGGGCCCAGTAGAGATCGGTGCCGTCCTCGAACACCACGTACACGTAGCTGTCGCCGAAGAAGGAAAAGCCACGTACGTCGACGGCGCCCGGTACGGCGAGCATGGCGGTGGAGATCGGATAGGTGACCTGGTCCTCGACCACCTGGGGGGCTTGACCCGGGTAGCTGGTCTTGATGATCACCTGGACGTCGGAAAGGTCCGGGATGGCATCCACCGGCGTTGCCTGGATGGCCCACAGCCCCAATCCGGTCAGCATAAGGGCAAGCGCGAGCACGAGGAAGCGGTTGTGCACCGAAGCGCGGATCAAGGCGGGAATCATGGCGGTCAACTCCCTTCGGCAGCGCGGACGGACACGACTTCAAGCCTCATGCCGTCGGCTTGTCGCAGACCGATCGACACCGGCCGACCCACGGGCAGGTCATCGGGGGACAGGCCTGCGGCCAGCGGGAAGTCCATGGTCATGCCCGGCATGCCGATCTCGGCGATGTCGTCATGGGAGATGTTCGCGGTCCGTCCCGGGCCGTCGACGCTGTTGATGGTGCCGCGCACCCGAATGGCCGCGTCGAATTCGGCGCCGGACAACACCAGTTGCATGGCGTCGCGGCGATCGAAGGTGAGCACCGCGCGCGCGCCCACCGGCAAGGCGGCCGGATCGACGGCCTCGGCGATCGGGAATGTCATGGTCATGCCGGGCATGCCGATCTCCCGAATGGCGTCGTGGGAGATGGTTGCCCGGTGTCGGGCGGTGTCCACGCTGTCGATGGTCCCGCCGACGCGGATCACGCCGGACGTGGCGACCGACGTCGCGGCCATGGCGTCATCCATGGGGGCGGGGGGTGACGCGGCGCGGACCGCCGTGATGACGTACAGAGCCCCATCCCCTTTGGCCAGGTCGAACTCGAGCGGCGTGTCGAGCGGGATCGCCGCGGCGTCCACCGTCGGGGCGATCGGCAAGTCCATGGTCATGGCGGGCCAGCCGAGGGCCGGGATCGGGTCGTGGCTGAGGGTGACCCGGCCAACCTTGGGCATGACCGCGTGGATCGTGCCGGTGCCGACGGCCTCCACACCGTCGTCCGACCGGAGCGCCACCAGGGCGAGCAGGCCATCGCTGCCGCGGGTGGCCTCGAACCGGACCGGAGATCCGGCCTCGGGCAGCGCGGGCGCCGCCGCAATCCGCCCGGTGAGGAGGAAGTCCGTGGTCATGGCCGGCCAGGCGAGGCTCTCCATGGCGTCGTGGCGGATGGTGGCGCGTCGGTCTTCCAGATCGAGGGCGACCAGTTCGCC
Source organism: Azospirillaceae bacterium (assembly GCA_028281465.1). Taxonomy (GTDB): domain Bacteria; phylum Pseudomonadota; class Alphaproteobacteria; order Azospirillales; family Azospirillaceae; genus JANQJV01. The sequence goes on from JANQJV010000073.1 coordinate 2,878, forward strand.
CCGGCCCTCGGCCGGTGCCGCGTCGGTGGGGGCCATGCGCAGGAAGCCGGCCGACAGGTTGCTTTCGCTGTCGATGAGAAACTGTGCGGAGGTTGCCACCCGCTCGCCCGCCTGCAGGCCTTGGGCGATCTCGACCCGATCGCCGTTCTTCGAGCCGGTGGTGACGAGGCGCGGTCGGAACCGCCCCTCCGGCAAGGCCAGAATCACGCGCTCGCCGCGTCCGGTCCGTATCACGGCTTCGGCCGGGACCGACACCACCGGCCGGCCGGTGTCGGCGATCAGCGACACCTGGGCGAACATGTTGGGCATCAGAAGGCCGTCGCGGTTGTCGAAGCGCAGACGCACCGGGAGCGTGCGGGTCGTGGCGTCCAGCTCCGGATGGATGTAATCGATGGCACCTTCGAAGCGGCGGCCGGGCAGATGGTCGACCCGCGCCACCGCCGTCATGGCCGGGTCGAGCCGGCCAATGTCCCGTTCGAACACATCCGCCAACAGCCAGACGCTGGACAGGTCGGTCAGCGTCACCGCTTCGGTCTCGGGCTTGAGGAACATGCCGTCGGACGCGGCGAGGGTCACGACCACCCCGTCCTGCGGCGCATATACCTGGAGCCGGTCGGTCGTTTCCGGTCTGCGGCGCAGGGCCTCGATCTGCCTTTCCGCCATGCCGAAATTGCGCAGCTTACCCGTGGCCGCCTCGATCTCCATGGCGCTGCGCACACGCAGCCCGCGGCGCAGTTCGGACACCGCGATGCTGATGTCCGGCGCGTACAGGCTGAACAGGAGGTCGCCGGTGCGCACCCGGTCGCCGACGGCCCGGATGTGGATGTCTTCGATCCAGCCTTCGGTGCGGACATGGACGTGCGCAGTGCGGTGTTGATCGAAGCCGACGAAACCCACGGTTGTGATGCGCGGGTCCAGGGTTTCGATCCGGGCCACCGCGGTGCGGACGCCGATGGCGTTGACCTCCACCGGTGAGAGCGTGACGTCCCCCGGGTCGCCATCGGTCTCGTCTCCCTCGTAGACCGGGATCAGGTCCATGCCCATGGGCGACTTTCCCGGTCCGTCGCGGCGGAAATTCGGGTCCATGGGCGCGACCCAGGTGAGGATTTTGCGGCCGGCGGCCTCGTCTTCGGCAGCCTTGGCGAAGTAGTGGCGTTCCACGGCGATGCCGCCGGCGGTGCCGGCGACAAGGGCGAGGACGGCCAGGGCGGTATAGCGACCCTGCATGGGTGGCCTCCAAAACATCCGCGCGGGGTGCGGGCCAAGCCAGGACGAACGGCGGGCGCAGCCGCAGCGGCAATTGGTCGGAAATCGAACGTCGCAAACCGTTCGCGCCGCCGTGCCGGCATGGCTGACCCGGCATTGGCGGTCGGCGGTCGAACGGAAGGAGGGTCAGGTGAAGGGTCTTGGTGGTCGCTCGGCGCGATCGAGCGTGGCGTCCCGGGGTTGCCGCACCAGGCAGCGGTCAAAAAGCCGCCCGGCCGGACCCGGCATCCCCGGCTGCGGTGCCACCATCATCGGGGCCCCGCAGGCGCCGGGCGGACAGCCGCAGGCTTGGCCATTCAAGGCCCCGAAATCGCCACAGGGCGGTTCGGACCCGACAGCATCATGGCCGGTGCCGGCGGCGGCGGTCTTCCCATCGCCCGGGCTCTGGCAGCAAGCGTGCATCGCCTCCGCTGCAGCGAGCGGATTCGCGGTCTGGGACAGGGCGGTCTGCACCACCGCAGCGACCAGCAAACAGACCAGGCACCGGGCCCAACCGTTCATACCGCCCTCGGGATTGCCACACTTGGCGGAAAGCTATCACGGATCGGGCGAGGACTGAAACCGGGTTGCTTGTCGGTTACCGAGTGTCGAGCGTCGGCCATCCGTCCTTTTGCAGGTATCAACCCCTTTTCTGCTTGCGGCCGGCCAAGACTGCGCCGCCGGACTCATCGACGCCGCAGAGCAGGCCTCGCCCACCGCGCCGTTGGTTTTTCGCATTCGGGCGTGCCGGGAGACGCCGATCCAAGCCGGCTGCGACAGTGTGTCTTGGCGCTTCTGACATGCGTCCGGCAGTGATTGACGGGGGCCATGGCGCGGGCGAGCCTGTCGATCCTTCGTGCGGATTGGGAGACTACGGAGTGCGTGGCATGACATCGAAGCATGTATTGGCACCGATGGCGGTTCTGGTTGCCATGGCCGGCGCGGCCATGGCCGATGATGGCGCCCTGCGGGAAGAGGCTCTCATGTGGTTCGAGCCGGTTCCCATGAACCCGCCCGGCCTTGATGGCAATGTGCCGACCCGCGCGCGCATCGATCTGGGGGCGAAGCTGTTCTTCGATCCCCGCTTGTCGCGGTCCGGGGTATTTTCTTGCAACTCCTGCCACAATGTCGGCATGGGCGGTGTCGATGGCCTGGAAACGTCCATCGGCCACGGCTGGCAGAAGGGCCCGCGCAACGCGCCAACGGTCTTCAATGCCGTCTTCAACATCGCGCAATTCTGGGACGGCCGTGCCGAAGACCTGGCGGAGCAGGCCAAGGGGCCGGTGCAGGCTAGTGTGGAGATGAACAACACGCCGGAACGGGTGGTGGAGACCCTGTCGTCGATGGGTGGCTACGTCGACGCCTTCAAGGCCGCCTTCCCATCGGACGATTCTCCGATCAGCTTCGACAATATGGCGCTCGCCATCGAAGCCTTCGAAGCCACCCTGATCACGCCGAACTCGCGGTTCGACCAATTCCTTTACGGCGACCTCAACGCCCTGAGCGAGCAAGAGAAACGCGGTCTGCAGAGTTACATGGAGCAGGGCTGTGTCGCCTGCCATTCCGGTGTCAATCTGGGTGGGCAGGCCTATTTCCCATTCGGCGTGATCGAGAAGCCGGGCGCCTCCATTCTGCCCGAGGGCGATCGGGGCCGCTACGAGGTGACCAAGACCGCGGATGATCGGTATGTCTTCCGGGCGTCTCCCTTGCGCAACATCGCGATCACCGCGCCCTATTTCCATTCCGGCACGGTCTGGCAGCTCGAAGAAGCCGTGGCGGTCATGGGTGTGGCGCAGCTCGGTGCGGCGTTGACAGACGAAGAGGTCGACGACATCACCGCGTTTCTCAGGACGCTCACCGGCGAAATCCCCGAGATCGTTCATCCGCTACTGCCGGACCGCGAAGCCGACACGCCGCGGCCCGACGCCCTGTGACGGCTGCGGTCGTTTCGGTCGAACGTCGAGTTGGTCCTGAGCTTCAGAACGCGCCATAATCCAAGCAGGAGCGTTGTCCCGGAGTCCGTGCGGTGGGACGACGCTCCGACGACGGGCCGGCTGGATGGATCGACCACCGGCGAACACCGATCGGAACGGGAGTCTTTCGGTTATCCCGATGCGCAAGAGACGCTCTCCTTTGTCCGGGCGAGTACGGCGACCGATGGACTGCGCGGCGTCGTTGAAAGACGGCAGCCCAGTTCTCGTTCACACCGGGTTCGCCCGCGACATCGAAGGGGACGCGGGGCTTGCGCAGGCGGTGGAGGCCTGGTGGCTTGCCATCATCAATGATTGGCTGCTGAAACAGCCCGTGGAGAGGCAACGCAAGATCACCGGTATCGTGCCGCTTAGTGTGGAATTTGGGTTGGTCTGAAGCGTTTTTGAGCCGAATCGGAAATCCGGTCTGCAGCTCGAAAATGCAGCCAAACAAAGACCTAGAAAGTTGGGCACAAACGGGTCCATGCGGGGAGGCCTTTGTGGGAGCGCCGACGCCTCGTCGGCCTCGTGTGCACGCCGGTGCGGGGGCCGCCGTCGGATGGCCACAGC
>JANQJV010000074.1 GCA_028281465.1 Azospirillaceae bacterium
GCTGTGGCCATCCGACGGCGGCACCCGCACCGGCGTGCACACGAGGCCGACGAGGCGTCGGCGCTCCCACAAAGGCCTCCTCGGATGGACCCGTTTGTGCCCAACGGCATCGTTCGTTTCTTGTTAGAGAAAATCCAGACCAGATTGATTCAATCTATGGCGATGATCTGATCGAAAACAGAAAAACAGAATAATATCTGTGTTTTCTGTAAACCAGTGTGAGTGAAAAATTCTATAATATCGGGTGGGTTGAAAACCCGGCGCTCGCCCGATGTCACGGTCGCCGGCCTTTCCGTGTCGGAGCAAGGAATACCACCATGGGACACACATCTTTGATTATGGCTTGCCTGCTTGTCACGGTCGCTGTGGCAGTCGCTGTTCCCACCCAGGCGCCGGCGCAGGTCACCCCATCCGGGACGACGGCCCGGGCCCAGATTCGGGCTCTGAACAATGCTGTCCTGGGGCAGATTCGTCGCGGCCTAAACGCGCGCCTGCCGCGAACTCAAGACGAGATGCTGGCCAGGTCGCCCGACTTCCGGGCCCGCGGTTTGGTTACCATCTTGGCTGAACCGGTTGGTGAAGCGCGCGTGATCGGCCATTATGCGGACGGCATGCCGGTGGATGGTGTTGGGCGTGTTCCCGGCACTCCGTGGTACAGGGTATCGTACAAACGCACGATCGGTTATGTCCACGAACACGGGCTTATCCGGTAATGGGGTAAGCGTCCGAGGTGTTTTTATGCCAAACCATCGGACGTTTTGGTTCCTCGACTTCGCCCTGTCTTCCCCGGGTTGATTGGGCATCTGGTCCGGTCGTCATGCGGGCAGGGCGTCGCGCCAAATCTCGAGGCTGGGCGAGCCCGCTGTCTTGCTGGTCCAGCTCGGTTGCAGCGGAGGCAGCATGGCGGATCGGCTGATACCAACGGCCCGAAACAATGACCGGTCCTCGGGCCGCCCTGTTTCGGAGCGCCGAAACCGAACGTGTCGTCAATGCGGGGCCATGGGTATGATCCGGTACCGGAAGCTGGGCAAGACCTCGCGCCCCTTCACCGGGTCACCGGTGGCCAGACCGTTGGCGGCATTCATGGCACCGGCGCTGGTGACGACGCGGCTGACCACAGTGATCAACCGCCACGGTGACGGGTCAGCGGTAGCGGTTGTAGTCTGCCTGCCCGGAAATCTGGCCGGACCGAGCCCTTCAGAACAACAGGCGGCCAGCCACCTGGAAGCCGCTTGGTGTCGGCGTCAGCACGACGGCCTCGCCGGACTGGACGAAGCGGTTGGTCAGTGCGGTCACATTGATCTGATGGGTGACCAGGACCAGATTTCCGGGGCCGGTCCAGCCGGCAACACGCGTCGCCACGGCGTCTGTCTGGCGACCGCGCGTTCGGCGGTCGCGGAAGAACGAATTCAGGGCGGGCCACACAGTGACATCGCCGAAAGCCAGCCGAGCGGTTTCGGCGCATCGGCACCAGACGCTGGATAGCACTTGGTCGATCGGGATGTTGCGATTGCGGAAAGCGTCTCCCATTCGTCGAGCCTGCATGCGGCCGGCCTCGTTCAGGTTGCGTTGGGTGCTGCAATCCGCGGGATCAAAATTGGCTGGATCGCCCACACCAGGCGCCAGGGCATATCGGACCATGACCACCTGGCCGCCCCGCCCCAGCAGCTCCCAGACCGCTTCGTCCGCCTGGACATCGCCGACGGTCAGGAGGCCGAACACACACACCAGCACACGTCCCAGCCGTCGCATTGGTGACCGCTCCCCTTGCCATTGCCATACTGCAGCATCGCCGATTGTCATTGCGGCACCGGAATCTCCAGATCAGCCAGCGCCCGGCGCTGGCGATCGGCCAGTGCCGAGACGTCAAACTCCGCCACCATGTCTTGGAACAACTGGTACCAGTTGATTTCCGCCTTGAGGTGCAGAAACACGGAACCAAGGCCGATTGCTGCCCGGTCCATGAGCACGAACTCGCGTGGAATCTCAACGCCGCCAACGCGGCGCAGGGCCGAGTGAACTTTGGCCGCCACTTCGCGACCATACAGTCCGCTGTTGGTTTCCTCGATCCGCCGCGTGCGGTCGTCCATGATCGGGGCGTAGACGAACCGGGCCCAGATGTTCAAAACGTCCATCAGCTCCTTGCTGATGGTGTGAAAGCCCCAGGCCCGGTAGGCCTCGGCCGCCAGAGCGTCATCGTCGGTACGCAAGGCGTTGTACAGATCGATCACGCCTTGCACAAAGGCTGGGCGAAACAGTCGGATGCAGCCGAAATCCAAGAGATTGACGGAGCGGTCGGTCCGCACGGTGTAGTTGCCCAAATGTGGGTCGCCGTGGATGACGCCGTAGAAGTAAAAAGGAACGTACCACGCCCGGAACATGTTCATGGCCAACGCGTTACCGGCTTCGGGGTCGTCCTTGATGAAGTCCAGGAGTTTACGTCCGTCGACCCAGGTCATGGTGATCAACCGGCGCGTAGACAGTTCCGGCACCAACTCGGGCACATGCACGCCGTTCACACCTGCGAGCATGCACCGATAGAGCTGCAGATGACGGGCCTCGCGGGCGTAGTCGACCTCCTCGCGCAAGCGGGCCGAGATTTCGGCGTGCATTTGGCGCGTGGAGATGGTCCCGTCATAGCGTTCGAAGATGGAGAAGATGAGCGAGAGCTGGCGCAGGTCCGCTTCGACGGCCGACGCCATGTCTGGATATTGCAGCTTGCAAGCCACCATGCGTCCGTCCCAGAGCCGTGCTCGGTGGACTTGGCCGAGCGACGCGGCGGCTACGGCCGTGCGTTCGAACTCGGCGAATCGGCTCGGCCAGCCGGTACCCAGCTCCGTGCTCATGCGCCGCTTGACGAAATGCCATCCCATGGAAGGGGCGTCGGCCTGGAGCTGGGACAGTTCCTGGACGTATTCCGGAGGCAGCGCGTCCGGGATGGTGGCCAGCATTTGGGCCACTTTCATCAGCGGGCCTTTGACTCCGCCCAGAGCCTGCCGCAATTCGGCCGCGTGCTCTTCGCGAATCACTTTCCAGCCGAGGAAACGCTCGCCGGCCAATCGGGCGGCTGCGCCGCCGACTGCCGTGGACACCCGCGCATACCGGGCCAACCGACCTGGCAGGCTGTCATCTTCTGATCCGTAAGACATGGCACCAAGGATGGGATCGTCGGCGAACCCTGCCAAGTCCCGGATCACGATCCGCAACAGTGATTGACCTGGCGTGGCGATTGGGTATGAGGAGAGATGGGCATCCGGTCATGCTTCCGATCATGCCCGCACGGTGCAAGTCAGGTCAGGGGAGGACCCCATGGTTCGATCGATCATGTTTATGGTTCTGGCCATGTTCACGTTGGGCGCTTGTTCCACCAGTTGTGGTTCGTCCGATTTCCTTCGGCACCCCGCATGCCATGAGCCGCCGGCCGGCCAGACCGATATTTTGCTCGAATACTCGCGTTGATCTGTCTTGAATAGTAGCGTTGATGCACCACGGACGGCCGCGCACCCGCATGGTGTGCGGCCGTTGTCCACCACTGGGTGATACGATCCTGCGTCAGGCACGCCAGAAAGGTTTATCGGTTTCACGCATGACGTCGGCGCGGCTGAGCCCGATGTCCTGCAGCATTCGGTCGTCGAGGCGGGCCAGATGATCGCGGGCGACGGCGCGCTCTTGCCAAAGACGCACGGTTTCCATCACACTGCGCCACCATTCGATGAGTTGGTGGCCCAGCCCGGTCGAGCCGAGATGGTGCGGGTGGGTTGCATAGGTCATGGGTATCTCCGGTCGTTGCGGTGCTGGCGTCCGGCGCCAGCGTGTGTCGTAGTCCAATAGATGTGTGTCCTTGCCACATTTTGGCCCGAAACCTGGTCATGGGTGCCATGAACCGCTGGCACGCGTGCGGACGTTTTGCCGCATTGATCGATGGCAGATCCGAAAGGGCATGCCGGTAAATCAGATCCAAGTCGTCAACACATTCCTGTTGTCATTTTCATGTGATTGGCATCGGGGATTATCGAGATCGGGCGTCGAGTCGACCGTCACCGCCGCCGGCCTTAGTGGAAGTTCCGACCATCCGGAAAAGCGCGAAGCGATCGTGTATGCTCACCGCGGTGATCCTCGACCGGACGGCTTACTTCGTCGGCGTGCGCCAGCGCGGTCGGCATGGCCCGGAGGGATGTCGCCATTGCCGGGTCCGCACTGGCAGACAAACTGGCCAGGCGGTGCGATAGGTCCATGAACCGGATCGCCTTGAGGTGGATGACGGCATCCTTTTTCTCCACCGTGCCGTGGGCTGCCAGCAGCCGAGCAGTCAGAATTTCGCGCCGATGGCGTTCGAACACTGGTGGCATGACCACCAGATTGGCGACTCCGGTCTCATCTTCCACCGTGATGAAGAGGATACCCTTGGCTGTGCCCGGGCGCTGGCGCACCAGAACCAGGCCAGCGGTGGTCAGTTGGCTACCGTTGCCGGCCCGGCGCAGCCGTTCAGTCGGCACGATGGCGAACCCAGCGAGTGTGTCCCGCAGCAGCGCCACGGGATGGCGTTTGAGCGACAAGGACAGGCTGCCATAGTCCTCAACCACCTCCTCGCCCAGCGTCATGGTCGGCAAAACCACGTCCGGTTCCGACACTTCGGGATCGGTCAGCCCAGCGAACAAGGGTAAAGGCTCCGCGCCCAGCGCCTTGGCGTGCCAGAGCGCCTTGCGCCGGCTCAGGCCAAGGGAAGCGAAGGCATCAGCCTGAGCCAGGCATTCCAGGGCCGTGGCCTCGATCCGGCTGGCGCGCCACAATGCTTCGATGGAGCGGAACGGCGGGTGGCGCGCCGCGATCAGCCGTTCGGCCTGGCTGCGCGCAAGGCCTTTGATCTGGCGGAATCCGAGCCGCAGACACAATCGCTGCGACGCGGTCCTGGTTTGGGTCGGCTCTGGCGGTTCCAGCGTGCAATCCCAGTCGGCGTGGTTCACGTCCGGCGGCAGCACCTGAACCCCATGCTCCTGGGCATCGCGCACGATCTGTGCCGGGGCATAGAACCCCATGGGCTGGCTGTTCAGGAGTGCGCAAGCGAAAGCCTCCGGATGGTGGCATTTCAGCCACGCCGACACATAGACCAGCAAGGCGAAACTGGCGGCATGGCTTTCCGGAAAACCATAAGTGCCGAAGCCTTCGATCTGTTTGAAGCACCGTTCAGCGAAGTCGCGATCGTAGCCGCGTGCCGTCATGCCATCGACCAGCTTGTCACGGAAGGTGTGGATGGTGCCGACATTACGAAACGTGGCCATGGCTCGGCGGAGCTGGTCGGCTTCGCACGGCGTGAAACCGGCGGCGACGATGGCGATCTTCATGGCCTGTTCTTGGAATAGGGGCACGCCCAGGGTCTTGTCCAGGACTTGGCGCAGGTCCTCAGAGGGATAGTCGATCTTCTCCGCGCCGCTGCGTCGTTGCAGGTAGGGGTGAACCATGTCGCCTTGGATCGGCCCGGGTCGGACGATCGCCACCTCGATCACCAGATCGTAAAACGAGCGCGGCCGTAGCCGCGGCAGCATCGTCATCTGGGCTCGGCTTTCCACTTGGAACACACCCAGACTGTCGGCCCGGCACAGCATGTCGTAAACAGCCGGGTCTTCCGCCGGCACCGTCGCCAGCCCATAGGTTGTGCCGTGGTGCCGCGCCAGCAGCGCCAGCCCTTTGCGCAGGCAGGTCAACATACCCAGGGCCAGCACATCCACCTTGAGGATGCCGAGGGCATCGATGTCGTCCTTGTCCCATTCAATGGTGGTCCGCGCCGGCATGGCGGCGTTCATGATCGGGCACAGTTCTGACAAGGCGCCTTTGGTGATCACGAAGCCGCCAACATGTTGGGACAGGTGGCGCGGGAAGCCGATCAACTCGCGCGTCAGCGCCAGGGTTTGGGCCAATCGTGGTTCGTCTGCATCCAGGCCGAGCTCCTGGACCCGGTCGGCTGTCAGCCCGTCCTTACCCCAGCCCCAGATGGCACCGGACAGCCGGCTGACCGTGTCGGCCGACAGTCCCATGGCCTTGCCAACCTCACGGATTGCTCCGCGCGTGCGGTAACGGATGACCGTGGCGGCGATGCCGGCGCGGTCGCGGCCGTATTTCTCGTAGACGTATTGGATCACCTCCTCGCGCCGTTCGTGTTCAAAATCGACGTCGATGTCCGGTGGTTCGTTGCGCGCTTCGGACACGAAGCGTTCGAACAAGAGGTCGGTGCGGGCCGGGTCGACGGCGGTGATGCCGAGGCAGTAACACACCGCTGAATTGGCTGCTGAGCCCCGACCCTGGCACAGGATGTTGCGGCTGCGAGCGAAGCGGACAATATCGTGCACGGTGAGGAAATACGGCGCATAGCCGAGTCGGTCGATCAGCGCCAGCTCGTGACCGATCGTGCGTCGGACGTCTTCTGGGGCACCGTTCGGATAACGCCGCGCCGCTCCTTCCCAGGTCAGGTACTCGAGTTCCTGGTGCGGCGTTCGTCCGTCGGTTGTGATTTCTTCCGGATATTCATAACGCAGGTCGTCCAGCTCGAAGCGGCACAGCGCGACCAGATCGGCCGTCCGGGCGACTGCATCGGGGTATGCATGGAACAGCCGCGCCATTTCGGCGGGCGCTTTCACATGCCGGTCGGCGTTGGCTGCGAGTCGGAAGCCAGCGTCGTCGATGCGGCAATGGTGGCGGATGCAGGTCATGATGTCCTGCAGCGGCCGCCGGGCCGGAACATGATAAAGAACATCGTTGGTGGCGACCAATGGCACCCGACTGTGCTTGGCCAGCGCCGCCAGGGCAGCCAGCCGCCGGGCATCGTCACCCTGGGCACGGTGGCAGGCGGCCAGGGATAACTGATCACCGAACCAGGCACGATAGCGCAGGAGTGCCGGTCCAAATGCCACCAGATCCGTCGTTGGCACGGCGATGAACAGCATTCCCTGGGCATGGTCGCGCACATCCGCCTGCCAGAGTCGGCAATCGCCTTTGACGGCGCGCCGGTTGCCCTGGGTCAGGAGGCGCGCCAGGCGTCCATAAGCGGCGCGGTCCGTCGGATAGGCCAGCAGGCTCGGTCCGTCCTGCAAGTCGAGCCGGCAACCGACCACCAGGCGGAGTCCGCTGGTGCGGGCCGCCAGGTGGCCGCGCACCACGCCGGCCAGGGTGTTGCGGTCGGTCATGGCGAAAGCAACATGACCAAGTTCGGCCGCCCGCATGGCCAGTTCCTCGGCATGGCTGGCGCCGCGCAGGAAACTGAAATTGCTGGTGACCTGGAGATCGGCGTAGCGCACCATGGGCCGGTCGATGGGGTTGTGGCGGCACCGGTCGCCGGTCCGCTTGGCTCGGCCGATAGCGTATGTTCTTTTTTCGTTCCGTTCAAGGTCACGGCCATGTCCGACGCGAATGCACCCATCAACCATGTCGCGGTGTTGGGCGGTGGCGCCTGGGGTACTGCGCTGGCCATGGTATGTCGACGCGCCGGCCGGCCGGTCACGCTGTGGGTGCGCAATGCGGCCCTGGCGACGGCCGTATTAGCGGAACGGGAGAATCGGCGCTACCTGCCTGGCATCGCTTTAGATTCAGCCATTGACGTATCGTCCGATCTTGGGGCTGCCACCGTGTCGGCGGACGCCGTGCTCGTGGTGACGCCGGCCCAGGCGGTCGGCCCGCTGGCCGAGGCGCTTTACCCCCTTATACGGCCCGGTGTGCCCGTGATTTTGTGCGCCAAAGGCATAGAGAACGGCAGCTTGCATCTGATGACCGACGTGGTTGGTGCGGTGCTACCGGCGGCGGCTCTGGCCGTGCTGTCCGGCCCGACCTTCGCCGCCGAGGTCGCCCGGGCCCTGCCTACCGCCGTCACCTTGGCCACCGCCGACGTCGACACGGGGGCCCGCCTGACGACGGCCCTGGGCAGCCGCACCTTCCGACCCTATCTGACCGACGATCTGGTTGGCGTTCAGGTGGGCGGGGCGGTCAAGAATGTGCTGGCCATCGCCTGTGGCATCATCATGGGCTTGGGGCTGGGCGACAATGCGCGGGCCGCGCTGATCACCCGAGGCCTTGCAGAAATGACGCGGCTGGGCGTGGCCTTGGGTGGACGGGCGACCACCTTCATGGGCCTATCCGGCCTTGGCGATCTTTCGCTCACCTGCGCCAGTCTGCAATCCCGGAATATGTCATTGGGTTACGCACTGGGGCAAGGCCGCAGTCTCTCGGCGATTCTCGAGGAGCGGCGCACCGTGACAGAAGGCGTCCATAGCGCCGCGGCAGTGGCGGCCTTGGCTGCGCGGCACGGCATTGACATGCCGATTTGCAGCGCCATTGACGACGTACTGAACCAAGGCCGAACGTTGGCCGATACCATCGCCCAATTGCTGTCCCGACCGTTCCGCGATGAAGGCTGGTAGGCGGCCGTTCGGGGAGCGGGATGGCCTCAGCCGGTGCCATGCAGCAAGGTCGCCGCCGTCCCGAACAAGGCACGATCCGGCGTGGCCAACTCGTCCAAGACCGAAAAATGGTGGGTTGCCGGCACCGTCAATGCGGTCACTGGGGTGCCAGCCCGGCGCAGAGCCGCGGCATAGTCGGTCTGTTGACGGTGCACCTCCTGGGTTTCCCACGCGCCGGCCGCCAGCACACAAGCGGACGGTGGCCGGTCTGCGGCCCAATGCAACGGGCTCAGGTGGTACGCCGCCTCCTGGGTCAGGTGTAACGTGCGGTTAAGGTAGCTGAGCCGGATCGGTTCCAGATCGTACAACCCGCTGATGCAGACGGCACCAGCCACGGCCGGTCGAGCCAAGCCGTGCACGGTCCAGTCCATCCCTGCCAACAGCGCGGCCAATTGGCCACCGGCGGAATGGCCTGCCACCACCAGCCGTGTCGGCATGACACCGATCTCGGCACCGTGCCGGTGTAGCCAGACGACGGCCTCGGTCACATGGCGCAGGATGTCGTTCAGACTCACGTCCGGACACAGCCCATAGCTGGCCAGCGCCATTGTGGTGTTGGCTGCCGTCCACGGCGATGCAAGCCATCGGAACCAATCCTTGGACAGGGCCTGCCAATAACCGCCGTGCAGGAACAGCAGCACGGGTGCCGGTTGCTGGACCGCTGGGAACACATCCAGGCGCTGGCGTGGGTGTGCGCCATACGCAATATCCAGGTGGCCGGCGAGGGCGGCGCGGGCCGAGACGCTGTCCGCGCCCCAACGGTCGAAGAATGCCGGATGCTCGGGCACATGGGCCCGGAAATTATATTGGGCATCAAGCGCGTCTTGGGTGAAAGTCCTGTAGACGCTCGGTGCCCGAGCGGGATCAGAGACCAAGGTATCGCTCCCGGATGGACGGATCGGCGGCGAAGTCGGCCGCCGTGCCGGCCCAGACGGTCCGGCCCTTTTCCAGCACATGGTGCCGGTCGACCAGCCGTTCCAAGGTGGTTGTGTCTTTGTCGATGACCAGAATCGCCAGGCCGTCGGCCTTGAGGGCGGCAAGACATCCCCATATCTCACGACGCACCAAGGGCGCCAGGCCCTCGGTCGCTTCATCCAGCACCAGAAGCCGAGGATTGATCATCAAAGCGCGACCGATCGCGAGCATCTGCTGTTCGCCGCCCGACAGGGTGCGTCCCCAGGCGCCGCGCCGCTCGGCCAATTGGGGAAAGAGTGCAAACACCCGGGCGAGCGACCACGACGGCCGGGACCCCCCGTGCTGATCCGCCCGGTGTCGGGCAGCCGTGGCCAGCAGGTTCTCCACCACCGTCAGGGTTGGGAACACCTGCCGGCCCTCCGGCACCAAACCAAGGCCGAGCCGGGCGATACGGTGTGTGGGCATGCCCACCAGGGGTGTGCCGGCGAAGCTGAGCCGTCCGCCATGCAGGGGAAGGAGGCCGAACAGCGTTCGCACTGTGGTTGTCTTGCCCATGCCATTGCGTCCGAGCAGGCTGGCCGCCTCACCGGCGCCGACGGTCAGGGACACGTCGCGCAGAACCGGCACGCGGCCATAGCCGGACCGCAAGTTGTCAGCGCTCAGCACGCCGGTTCCTCCGTGCCCAGATAGGCGGCTTGGACCGCCTCGTTGCGGCGGATCGCCTCCGGCGAACCGCACGCCAGAACTCGGCCACCAACGAGGACCGTAATCCGGTCGGCCAGCGAAAACACGGTGTCCATATCGTGCTCCACGAGGAGCAAAGCACGCCCGCCTTTTAGGCCGGCCAGCAGGTCGACGGTGCTTCGAGTCTCCTCTAGTCCCATGCCGGCCACCGGTTCGTCCAACAGCACCAGAGCCGGATCGGTGGCGAGGACCATGGCCAGTTCAAGCCGGCGACGGTCACCGTGCGCCAATGTGTCGGCAGGCAGGCAGGCCTGGTCGGCGAGGCCGAACCGCTCCAGGTGTTGGAGCGCGGGCTCTGTCAGGCGTGGTTCGCGCCCAGCATCGGTCCAGAAGCGGAAGCTGTGCCCGTCTTGCGCCTGAAGCGCCATGGCAATGTTGTCGAGTACGGAAAACGATCCGAGGATCGACGAGATCTGGAATCCACGGGCCAAACCGGCACGGGCCCGACGGTGCATGGGCCAGTCGGTGATCGATCGTCCGCGCAGTTGGATACGACCCCGATCCGGACGCAGGGCGCCGCTCAATTGTCCGATCAACGTGGTTTTGCCGGCGCCATTGGGGCCAATCACGGCATGCGCCTCACCCGGCGCCACGGTGAGCGCCACGGCGTCGTTGGCGAGCACGCCGCCGAATCGTTTGGTCAAGCCCTCAACGTGCAGCAGCGGCTGTCGCGTCACCGGCCGCGTCCCATGACCAGGCCGGCCAAGCCCCGGCGAGCGAACAACACCGTCAGCAGCAACAGTGGGCCGAGCACGGCCTTCCAATAATCGCCGCTGCCTTCGTACACACTGTCCAGCAGTTCGGGCAGAAAAGTCTCCATCAGCAACAGGGCGGCCGCCCCCAGGCTCGGCCCGATCAGGGTGCCCATGCCGCCGAGCACGACCATGACGATCAGATCGCCGGACCGATGCCAATCCAGGTACGACGGACCGACGAAATACGTGGCGTTGGCCAGGAGGGCGCCGGCGAGGCCGGTGACCGCGCCGGATAGCACGAACGCAGCGAGACGGTAGCGGTAGGTGGCGAAGCCCAGCGCCTGCAAGCGCTCGTCGTTGTCTTTGGCACCGCGGATGACGCGGCCAAAGCGGGCGCGCAGCAGCCGATGCTTGAAGACGAGGAAGGCGAGGAGCACTCCCAGGCACAGATAGTAAAACGTAGCCTCATCGTGCAGGTCAAATCCGAGCGGTAGGGACGAGCGCTCCCAAAGGGCGATGCCGTCCTGTCCGCCGTATCGGCCGAGCGAGATCATCAGAAAGAACAGCATTTGGGCGAAGGCGAGCGTGATCATGATGAACTGCACGCCGCGGGTGCGCAGAGACACCGCGCCGATCAACAGGGCGATGGTGCCGGCGACGACCATGGCGAGCGGAAAGGAGATCAGCCCGGAGAGTGTCCCGGGCAGGCCGAACAGCGAGGTGCCATCGCTATGGTGCACGAACAGAATGCCAACGCTGTATGCCCCCAGTCCCAAGAAGGCGGCATGGCCGAAGCACACCATGCCGCCATAGCCGAGAATGATGTTCAAGGCACTGGCGGCCAGGGCGAAAATCAGGATGCGCGCGGCCAGATCGAGATAGAAGCTCTGGCCGGCGGCCTCAAAGCCTGTCGGCAGCATCGCCAGCAGGATCAGGGCAACCGAGGTCAGGATAGCATGAGGCCGGTCGGCACGCTGTGGTCGGTGCGGTTCGGCGGACGGCTTGGCGATGGTCACGGCGGGCAGACTGGATAGGGGCACTGCGGCCGGATACGCGATGCGGCCGGCGGGGTCAAGGCCGGGTCCGATGTGACCCGACCTCGAATGCCGTCAGCCTCAGTGTCTTGGATAGAGGCGCTCGAATCCCTGTGTCACGCGGGCTACCACCTCGGGGTTGCGGTCGCGCCAATAGCGTGGGTCGCGCATCAACCCATACAGATCCTGTTCCGACACATCCGCCGTGCGCCCGCGACCGTCGCGCAGTGTGACGGGCTCACCAGCGGTCATCAGGCGATTGAGTGCCAGCACGCCCTCAGCCGTGGTGGTCAGGCCTTCCACTGCCGCCGGTGGCAGGTTTTTGCCGGCCCAGGTCAGCATCTGACGCGAGACGTCGCGCCACCTATCTTCGCCGCCGAAATGATCCACGAGTCGTTGCAACTGCCGTTCGGCCTCATATCCCGAAGCAATCTCTTGGATCAGGGGTAGGAACCGCTCGGCCGCCAGGTCGTAAAGAAGTTGCGCTTGGTCGGCGGTGAAACCGGCCTGGTGTAGCCGCGTGTTGATTTCAGGGTCGGGGTCGAAAAGGCCGTGATCGCAGCGGATGGCATAGCCGTCTGATGACTCAGGCGCGGCTATGGCCGATGTGTCGGCCCGGTCGGCCCCGGGCAGCGGCGACCGCTGAGACGCTTCCGCCTGCAGGGCGTGGTAGGCCTCGAGCAAGGCATCGATCCGGATGGACTGGGTGACCGGGTCCCAGAAGGCTTCGGGCACATGGGTCGGTGGCTGATTGACGTCGGTTGGACCGGTGGGGGGCAGGGGATCAGGCATGGATGATATCTCCTATGGGCGGGGGGGTCGTACTGTGGCCGGTGTCGGTACCGATCCGCCGTCCTCAGCCGCCGGTTGCTGCCGCAGCAATTGTGTCGGAACCGAAAATATCTCTGCCAACCAGAGGGCGGTGGCCTGCAGATCGACCGCTGCCAAAGCGTCTTGTCCAAGGGCGGTGACCGTCTCCAGCCAGCGTAGGGTCGTTCGCACGTCGTGTTGGGCTTGGGCCAAGGCGAGCGGCGAGCGGTACTGAAGGGCCACCATACGACCATCGACCGAGACGTCGGGAATTTCGCCGCGTCGGCGCAAGATGGACAGGCAGCGCAACACCAGGGGCGTCAGAAGCTCGGTTTGTAGGCGTCCGTATGTGGCGCCGAGCAGCCGCGCCATTTCCGCTGCGCGTTCCAGGACTTCGGTCGCTGTCATGCGCGGCGTGTCGACCTGACCCAACCGGTCGACCAATAGGGCGTGTCGGATGCGGTGACGCAGGTCCTCCAGCACGAGCTGTGACACATCGAAACGCCCTGGATTGTCCAATGCCTTAAGTCCTGAGGACCCAACCGCCTTGGGAATGATTGCTCCGGGCACCAGGCGAATGGTGGCAGGGTTGAGTACGCCGTCGTCGTCGGCTTGCCAGATGCCGGATACGGCGACCGAAGCGTTCTTCAAGACCAGTTCGACAACCTTGTTGGCGGTTTTGATGTCGGGCAAACTGCGCATCACCGGCGAGCGGCCGTAGATCTCGCCGGGCGTCTTCAGCCACCGGAAATTGATAAACGGTGACTGACCGAAACGGCCCTGGCGCAAAGGGATCGGTCCGGTTCCGGCCCCGTCCAGCAGGACCTTGTAGTCATAGGCCGGACCGTCGCGGACCACGGTTTCGATCACCGGAAAAAGTGTGTCCGGCGTCTTGGTCGCCTGGCGGTGCACGTTGGCCGGGATGATGGCGGCCGCAAATCGCTCCTCCAACTGTGCCAACGTCATGTCGATGCGGCGGAAAGTCGTGTCGAGGCGTCCCTCCGGGCCCTCCTCCAGGGCCAGGTCGGCCAGGGGCACGGCGGCAAAGCGGAGGCTGGAAGCCTCGCCCGGCGGGGTCTCTTCGACAAGCAGGCAGGCCGTACCCACCGTGACCAGATCGAGGAGTGCCTGGTGGAACTCCACGGCAAAACTGGACCGGTCCAGATGGGCTTGCAGCGTCTCGGCCATGCGCTCCAACACCGGGCCAGCGGCCTCACGGTCCGTGTCCGTCAGGTCCGGACCGGGCGTGAAACCGACCCACCGCGACCAGGGTGGTGTCAGATGCGCCAGGAGGCTGGCGGCCAATTGTTCGACGGCATCTGGGGCGGTGCCATCGTACAGGTGGTCAGTTCGGCGGCTGCCCGGGGTTGTCGGACCTTGGAATCCCTTGGCCTGCGGCAAAGCGAAATCATAGCAATCCTGCCAAAGCGCTTCCCAGGTTCGGCGGCGCTCCAGAGCGATCCGATAGCGGTGCAGCAAGGGTTGCACGCCGCGATCGATGGTTTCCGGATTGTTGAGATCGTGGTCCCACGGCATGGTTGGTCATTCCCCCAAGAGCGACTTTCGTGCCGGTACCAGCGCGTTGACGTTCAGGACGCCGGTGACCGGCAGGCCGCGGTGCGATGTCAGGACGGTTCCGTCACGGCCACGCCGACGGTGCGCAACGGACGTTTCCGGAGCCGTGCCGGGAGAGTCCTCCAGCATGGGAATGGCCGGTGGCGGTGAGGGCGGCACATAGGACGCCGGTGCCGGTGGCGGCCGTGCTGGCGGCTGAGGTGCCGACGGCTGCTGCCGCGACGGTGTCGGTGGAGGAGGAGGTGGTGGTGGTGGTGGTGGCTGCGGTGAGGCCGGTGGCACATAATGGGGTGGGGGTGGCGGCGCCGGTGTGGGAGCCGGCGCCGGGCTGGAAAACAAACCGGCCATGACGATCTCCGTCACGCGGCGGAAGCGACGCCGGCGTGGTCTTGGGGCGCCAGGCGACGGTAGAGCTGCCAAGGCGTGAGCACCCAAGGATCGTGCAGACCAAGGACGCGCTTGACCGCTTCGACGCACGTGAACGGACTCCAGGGCGCCGGACGGCGGGCCGGGGCGGGAAGCGGTACGGTCACGGTGATCATGCCCCGCTCGGTGAACCAGCGGGCAACGTCGAAATCGGGTGCGACCGACAGGACTCGGATGTCCGTGTGGCTCGACAGCGGATCAAGCAACACCCAATGCCGTTGGTCGTGGAGAACGATCAGGCAATGGCGAAAGCCGGGGCGCAGCCAGCGCAGCCACCACAGATCGGTTTGACCGCGGAAGACGACGATGGCCGTCGTGGCCGGGGCGGTTTCAGGTGGCGATGCCGGGCTGACAGGTGGCAGCGGCTGGCCGAGATGGCTCATTGCACGATTCCTTTCCTCTTGAGAATGGGGGTGATCGATTGGAACGCCTCACGCCATAGGCCCCACGCGCGTTGTTCCCGCCGGCGCACCGGATCGGGGGCGGACAGCCGTCGTCCGTAGTGAATCAGGACGCACAGATGGTCCCTGAGCAAGCGGCGCTGGCGGTACAGGCGTTCGACCGTTCGCATGACATCCAGGGGTTCGCAGGGCCGCGACACGGTGCCCAGGCCGGCCGTGAAGCGGGCGCCGGTCCGCCGCGCGTCATAGGCCTGCACGAACCAGAACCAGGCCTCCTCGGCATTGCCGAAAGGAATGGGATCGGTATCGGAGACAGGGCGGGGACAAAATCGGTCGGAGGCCACGTTGCCGTTTCCCTCATGGCTGGTCGGGTCGAACTGCCGTGACTATTATCCTATTTAGGCTCCAGGTCAAGATAATAATGAACATTTTCCTAGGGACGGACGCCCCAGAATGTGAGACTGTAGTCCCATGCTCAAACACGGCGACATTTGGCGCGCGATCGATCGCCTGGCTGGCAGCAAGGGCCTGTCGGCGTCGGGTCTGGCAAAAACCGCCGGTCTCGATCCCACCACGTTCAACAAAAGCAAACGCACCACGGGTGAAGGCAAATTGCGTTGGCCATCCACCGAGAGCATTGCCAAGGTCTTGGAGGCCACGGGCACGACATTTGGCGAATTCGTCAGCCTGATCGGTGAGACTCAGGCCAAGGGGGTGGTGCAGCGCGTACCCATGATCGGATTTGCCCAGGCCGGTGACGAGGGCTTCTTCGATGACGCCGGTTTTCCGGTTGGCGGAGGCTGGGATGAACTTCTGTTTCCCAGTCTCGGCGACCCCCATGCCTATGCGCTGGAAGTCAGCGGCGACAGCATGGAGCCGGTCTATCGCGATGGTGATACGATCATCGTGTCGCCGTCGGCCAGTGTACGGCGCGGCGACCGGGTGGTGGTCCGCACGCGTGGCGGCGAGGTGATGACCAAGCAGTTGGCACGCGAGACAGCAACTCGGATCGAGCTGCGGTCCGTCAACACGGCCCATCCCGACCGGGTGCTGAGTCGCACCGACGTATCGTGGATGGCACGTATCATTTGGTCAAGTCAGTAGGCACCACCCCTGAGGAAATGTTTCCTTGAAACGGGGCGGCGACTCTGGTTTGCTCATGGCATGATGACCGAACCCTTCCGTTATCCGATCCCGCCTGCGTTCGTGCTGACAATACCCCGACCTGCCATGCCACTGGACTCGATGTATGACGGTGCCATCCCTCGCCACCGACGGTTGGTCGCAGGCAGCATTGGTGCGCTCTCGGCCGGACATGGACGATGGGCGGCATTGATGCGTCTCGGCATTGCGCGGCGGCGCCGACGGCTCCAGGCGGCCCGATGTTTGGGGGATGTGTGGTTGGCCGACTTATGCCGCTCCCTGGCAGACCACCGACAGGCAGCGATCGGTCGCATGACCCCTGGGAATGGCTCGGCCGCACACCGGTGTGGTGCGGTGGTCGCGGTGGCGGTCAATCCAAAGCTGGTTTGAGGGCGAAGAAGCGATAACATTTGAGACCGGCACTCAGGGCACCGACCCGCAGGGCCCAGGTCTCCACCTCTTCAACCACATTGACCTTCGTCTCCTTGTCCAAATGGTACTTTTCAAGATGCTCGGTGAAGCCTTGGACCGACTTTAGAATCATACTGCGATGCGATTCGGTAATGTCTTCAAAGATGCGCAAATCCAGGTTGCGCTGCATCAGGGCGTTCTTCACTTCATCCAACGTCCACAGCTTTGGTTCGAGCGGTTCACGCTCGGCCCAATGGTGCAAGGCCCTTGAAAAATCAGACTGGGATTCCAATATATAATCGGTGAACAGAACTTGGCCTCGTGACTTCAGACACGCCTCGATGCCGTCGAGCAGCCTATCCTTGTTGTGGATGGTGAAGAATGCCTCCTTGGAAAACACCGCGTCGACTCGTTTCTTGAAGGAGAAATCCTCCGGATCGTAGAGCTCGACCGGTGCTTGGCGCCCCAGACCGGCGTCAATTGATCGTTGCATGCCCGCTTGGCCGAGCAGTGGCGAGCCTTCCAGACCTGTAACCCAGGCGCCGAACTGTTTAGCCATGGCGCGCGTCGTGCCGCCTAGCCCGGCCGACAAGTCGACAACACTCATGGCTGGATTGAGGCCGAGCGGTTTCACGAGGTAGGGCACGTAATCGTCGCCACCCGGACTGATGAATCCCTTGCCCCAGATTTGCTCTGAAACTTCGATGCGTGTTGCTGTCCAAAGCGGTTTGCCGTGTCGGTTGAGGCCCGCTTTCGGTGGTTCGGCGGTGGATTTTGGGCGGGTATCCGCACCTGTTCCCTCCGTGTCTGTTGTCTTCCGCGCCAACGACGAAAGGTCATAGCCCTCCCACCACGCCATGACCCGGGTGGTGAGCGACAACGACGGCGGCCTTGCTGAATCCTTCCGTTGCGTCAACGTCTTCTCCGCAACCGCACACGCTCTCGGCGTCCGGATCGGCGTGAAGCCGGATCGGCTCGGGGCCGGATCAATCGCACGAACCCCCCGAACGGTCCGTCCTGGCGACCGGCCATCCTGTGGCCGAGCTCCGGGTGTGCTCCGACTCCTACGCCGGTTTATAGCGCAGATTGGTTTATGTTATCTGACAGCGCCCTGCCACTCCGATGGCTTCGCCGCGCCGGCCCGGCTCGTCGGGCCAGCGTCGGATCGGGGCAGCAACCGAACCAGCCAAGCACCACACCGTCATCCAGGTGCCGACGGCGCGGTCAACACTCGTTGGCATCCGGCGGGCTGTTTCGGTCGCGGTCGGCTTGCGGACCGGCCGCCGCCATCCCCGGTGGCGGGTGAGAACCAACTGGCCAGCTCGGTTCCGCAGCCGTCGCCTGGTGGTGGCGGTGCCTGCGGCCGGCACTCCGGACTGTCGGTCGGGCAACCGAGCCGCACATGCATGTGTGCGGTGTGGCCGAACCAAGGGCGCAGGCGACGCAACCATGACCGGTCGGTCCAGGCGTGGTTGCACATGCTCCGTTTGATCGCGGGACTGACGAAGATGCGTGCCACGCGCGAATCGTCTGCCGCCAGGCGCACCAGTTGGACCTGGGCGTCACCCCAGGCGTCTGTCATGGTGCGGCCGTCATCGGCAACCATGGAGCGTTCTTCGAGCCGTTCGCGGTCAGCGACCGGCAGTCGCGGCAGGTCGAGGCGCAACCAGATGTCAACGTCCAGACCAGACTGATGGCTGACATGCCCATAGTCCATGGGGCCGCCGCGCGGCTGCGCCAGATCTCCGATGATGGCGATCCGGTCGCCGGCGGCAGCGAGCCGGCGACCGAAATCCCTAACGTAGTCAATCAGGGCGGGATGTCCGTAGACTCGACGCCGGGATTGTCGGATCACCTGATAGCCGGCGCCGTCCGGTGGCAGGGCATGACCGCCGGACAAGCATCCGGCGGCATAGCCGCCGATGGCGCGGGGTGGGCCGATGTTGGGAGACGTGGCACCGTGCCAAGTCGGCTCTGTGGCGGCGGTCGGCACGCCGAGGAGCGCGGTTAGGGCGGCGAGAACGATGGCACGCATCAGATGGGTTCCTGGTCGTGATGGGCGGATTTTTCGACCCGGGCGCACCGCTGGTGACCACCCATACTCGCCTATGATAGCCTATCGTCGGTTAACGGCGGGTGGATCGAGGTCGAGTTGCGGCCGCACCGCCGTGGCGGTCGTTTCCCTCCGCCCGGGCCGCTGGCCGGTTTCGCATCAAGGTCATGCCGCACAATGGGCCGCACAATGGAAAGAGAGCTGGCCATTCTTTTTGTCGATATTGTCGACAGCACGCGCTTGTATGAGCGGTTGGGCAATGTCCAAGCCTCCGCGTTGACCCGCGGTCTACTGCAGGCGCTGACCCTGGCGGTGACGGCCAACCGGGGCCTGGTGATCAAGAGCCTCGGCGACGGATTGTTGTGTGGTTTCGAGCGACCGGATAGTGCCGTCGCCGCATCGGTGGCCATGTTGAATGCCCAAGTGGGCCGTGATCTAAACATCCGTATTGGCCTGCATTATGGCAGCGTCGTGGAGTCCTACGAGCAGGACCGCCTGGATATCGTCGGCGACGCGGTCAATGTCGCTGCCCGTCTGCAAAACCTGGCAAGGCCTGGTGAGACGTTGGCAACCGAGGATCTGGTCAACCGCTTGTCCGAGGGCGAGCGCCGACGCACCAAGCCATTGCACAGCACCACAGTCAAGGGTCGTTCCATTCCCGTTGACATCTACCAGGTCCGTCAGCGCGATCCGGCCGAGGACAGTTTCGAGACCACCTTGATTGGTGCACTGATCGCACCGGCCAGCCGTGTCGGTGAGCCGGTCATGGTGATCACCTACGCTGGCAACGAGACCGTGCTCGACCACACATCGGCCAAAATCATGCTCGGTCGGGGCGATGGTTGTGACATCCAGGTCTTGTCCATGCAGGCATCCCGCCAGCACGGTACGATCGAGTTCGCCCGCGATGATTTCATCCTGACCGATCACAGTTCGAACGGCACCTTCTTCCTCGGCGCTGGCGGATACAGCACCACCCTGCGGCGCGACTCCATGAAAATCGTGGGTGACGGATTGATCGGCCTGGGCAGTTTGCCTCATTCCGAGGACCAGGACAATGTGATCCGGTTCAAGGCCGAACGACGCTGATCGGCGCCACGGGGTCGTTCTGGTTCAGGCGACGATCCAGGCCGTCAGGAAACCGAGTGACAGCAGTACACTGCTGGTGACCGCGATCCCGGTTAGGCCGATCAGCAGGCCGATCACGACGGCGACGCCGTCCTTGGTCAAGAGGCCGAGCGAAATGACGGCAACACCGACGGCCGGGATGAAGTTGGTGAACGGCACGGGGATACCGACGGACAGCCCGAACATGGAGATGGCGAGGCCGAGCACCCGTTCCGCCCGCAGGCCGGTCACTGCCATCCAGCGCGGCCGCAACACCGTCTCCATCCGGTGCAGCACCGGTTGCGCCCGCTGCACAAGGTGCAAAAGGCTCGACCGCTGAATGCGGCGCCGAGCAATGAAACCTGGGAGCCACGGGTGCCGGCTGCCGACGGCGAGTTGGATGCCAAAGAAGACCAAGGGTAACCCGATCACCGACGCCAAACCGGGCGGAATCGGGAAACAGTTCGGCAGGGCGAACAGAAGCAGCACGATGCCGAACGCTCGGTCGTCCAAAGAGCCAATGAGGTCGCCGATGGCGATCTGAGGGTGAGCCTCTCGCGATAGGAGATCGATCAGAATATCGCTCGCCTTTGGTGGCCGTCGGTGACGGTGCGTGGGCCCGGAGGCGGACATGGATCGCCCTCCTCAACGCCGGCCGACGGGCCTTGTGCCGGCGACGCACCCGCTGGAGCGGCAAACCCATGGGCTAGCGGCGCCGCAGTAACGGAGCCGCTGCGCGATGCAGCGCCCGGTTACCATGGTGCCGTCGTTCGATGATCCGTTCGTCGGGTGCATTGTCAAACCGACAAAGCGGTGGCCAGATCGGCGATCAGGTCCGCCGGTTCTTCCAAGCCCACGGAGAGTCGGAGCGTGGTCGATGAGAGACCGACCCTTGCCCGTTCAGTGTCGCTCAGTCGGCGGTGCGTTGTGGTGGCCGGATGGGTGATCAGGCTCTTGGCATCCCCGAGGTTGTTGGAAATCAGGATGAGGCGCAGGGCATTCATGAATCGAAACGCGTCCGCCTTGGTGCCGAGCAGGTCAAAAGCGATCAGAGTGCTGCCGCCCGTCATCTGTGTCTGCGCCAGGGCATGCTGCGGGTGATTCGGCAAGCCCGGGTAGCGCACCTGGGCGATGCGTTCATGGCTGTTCAGAAACCTTGCCACGTCAAGGGCGCCAGCCGTTGCCGCATGCACCCTCAGCTCCAGTGTTTCCAATCCTTTGAGCATGGTCCAGGCGTTGAAGGGGCTAAGCGCCGGTCCAGTATGTTTAAGGAATGGTTGGAGGATTTCGGAGAAGGCATGATCGCACAGCACCACGCCGCCCAGGCAACGGCCCTGGCCATCGATATGTTTCGTGGCAGAATAAACCACGATATCGGCGCCCAAGGACAGCGGTCTTTGGTGAACCGGGGTGGCGAACACATTGTCGACGATCAGACGGGCCCCAGCCGCGTGCGCCAGGTCCGCCACCGCCGCGATGTCGATCAGGTCAAGGCAGGGATTGGTCGGCGTTTCCAGAAGCACGGCGCGCGTCGGTCGGCTCAGCGCGGCGCGCCATTGGGCGTAATCAGTGCCGTCGATGAGAACCGTTTCGATGCCGTATTGGGGTAAGAGGGTCTGGACGATGAACAGGCACGACCCGAACAGCGCATAGGGCGCGACGACCCGATCACCACACTGCAGTTGCGCCATCAGCGATGAGAACACCGCGGCCATGCCGCTGGCGGTCGCGTGGGCACAGGCCGCACCTTCATAGTGGGCCAGACGTTGCTCCAAGGTCTCTACGGTGGGGTTGCGATAGCGGGAATAGACGTAGCGCAGCCGTTCTTCGGCGAATGCCCGCTCGGCTTCTTCGGCGTTGGCATAGACGTAGCCGGAGGTCAAATAGACCGCCTCGCTGGTTTCCATGTGGGTCGAGCGCGGGATCCCGCCGTGGATGAGGTGCGAGCGCTTTCCCTTGTACGACGGTTCCGTCATGGCGGTGGGCCCTTGTTTTGCTATTTTTTCGCGCGCCGCCGGCGTGCAACGCCGGTCCAAGACTGTACCACTGCAGATGATGCCGGCGCATGGTCGCCCTGTAGCGGACGGACCGGTTCCGGTCAAGGACACCGGGGCGGTGGCGCAGCAGTGCCGTTGGTGCCACCGGTCCCGGTGGGTGTGGCGGTGGGCAGGGCGCGCGGAAAACGAGTCGGGTCAAAGCCAATGGATAGAGTGGCGTGTGTTGTTGTGGGAGCCGGCGTGGTGGGTTTGGCCGTTGCCCGGGCGCTGGCGCGCCGGGGTCTCGAGGTTCTGGTGCTCGAGGCAAGTGACGTCATCGGCAATGGCATCAGTTCGCGCAATTCGGAGGTCGTGCATGCCGGATTGTACTATCCGGTGGGGAGCCTCAAGGCCCGCAGTTGCGTTGCGGGCAAGCGAGCCCTTTATGCCTTCTGCCGCGACTGGGGTGTGCCGGTGCGCCGTATCGGCAAATTGGTCGTCGCTGCCGCGCCGGATCAGCTGGCCGTGCTCGAACAGATTCGTGCCCGGGGGGCTGCCTGCGGTGTTTCTGATCTGAAATTACTTACCAAGCAAGACGTGCAGATCCTGGAGCCGGCCTTGGCTTGTTCTGGGGCCCTCCTGTCACCGTCGACCGGGATCATCGACAGCCATGCGTTCATGTTGGCGCTGCAGGGCGATGCGGAAGACCACGGTGCCGCCGTGGTCTTTCGGTCGCCGGTGTTGGGTGGGGCTTGGACCCGCGACGGCTTCGTGATTCGCGTCGGCGGAGAGCAGCCTTCGGAAATAGGCTGCGGATGGCTGATCAACTGTGCCGGTCTCACGGCGCCGGTTTTGGCGCAAACACTCGACGGCGTGCCGTCGGCGAGCATTCCGCGCCAGTACATCGCGAAGGGCAATTACTTTGTCTTGACCGGGCAGATGGCACCGTTTTCTCGTCTGATCTACCCGGTGCCCGAACCGGGGGGGCTGGGTGTGCATCTCACGCTCGACCTGGGGGGACAAGCCAAGTTCGGGCCGGATGTGGAATGGGTCGATCGGATCGACTACCGGGTTGATCCCGGTCGAGGCCGCCGCTTTTACGCCGCGATCCGCCAGTATTGGCCCGGATTGCAGGACGGCAGCCTGGCGCCCGGATATGCTGGGATTCGGCCAAAGTTGGTCGGTCCCGGCGAACCAGCGGCGGATTTCCTGATCCAAGACCCGTCGGCTCACGGTGTGCCGGGCCTAATCAACCTTTATGGCATCGAGTCGCCCGGCTTGACCGCCGCGCTGTCCCTGGCCGACAGTGTGGCGGATTTGTGTTTTCCTGCCGAGTATGGTGCAGGGGCGGCGTGACTTGCACAGAGCACTGCCCACCGCGCCGCGGTTGGTTACGGAGCGGAGATGACCAAATGTCGGATCAGCCGGGTTTTCCGACCGCCCCGGAACCCGTGAGCCTCGACACGGATGACGCGGATACGGCCATCAATGGTCGAGCGTCACTGGCGCAAGCCATGCGCAACCAGGTCCGTCGCTGGCTCGACGACGAGGAGTCCGCACGCCGCATGGCGTCGATTCTGCGCGCCATGATGGACGATCGAATCCGCACGCGCTGAACGGGTTGCTCGGTGTGTGCCGTCAACATCCCGATTCCGATGGGCACACGGTGTCGGTGTCGGTGGCGGCCGCTTCGACGGTCTGTCGTCCGTTGAAGCCGGCCAGGTGAAGGCTGCCCTGTGTCGAGCGGAATTGCCGATCGATCTCGTCGCGCTGGATCCGGAACGCATCGAGCTGGCGGCCTTGGAGTTTTTGGCCAACCGGCAGATCAATGCTGAGCGGATTCACCTGGCGCCCCTGGCGCAACACCTCGTAATGCAGGTGTGGGCCGGTGGAACGGCCGGTGCTGCCGACATAAGCCACGACTTGCCCCTGACGGACCCGGGCGCCGCGGCGCAGGCCCTTGGCGAATCCATTCAGATGTGCGTAGGCCGTTGAAATTTCGGAATTGTGCTGGATGCGTAGGTAGTTGCCAAAGGACCCCTTGCGGCCGATCTCGCGAATCACACCATCGCCTGCCGCAAAGATCGGCGTCCCGCGCGGTGCTGCGAAGTCGATGCCGCGATGCATTTTGCTATAGCCGAGAATCGGGTGTCGGCGCATGCCGTAACCGGACGAAATCCGGGCCCCATCTATGGGAGTCCGCAACAATGCCTTTCGAATGCTCTCGCCATCCGAGTTGAAGAAGTCGGTGCGGCCATCCTCCGGCGTGAAGCGGTACACAGCCTGGTGGGTTCCGTCCAAGGTCAAAGCAGCAAAAACGATGTCGCCATGGCGCGCAACATCGCCATGATCGGTCTCGAACCGTTCGAACAGGAGAGCGAAATCGTCTCCGGCCTTGAGGTCACGCTGAAAATCAACGTCGTGCGAGAAAATCTTGATGAGCTGCATCATCACAGAAATTGGAACATTCGCCGCGGCGCCGGCCTCAAACAGACTCGAGGTAATGGTTCCGGTCGACGCTATCATGCGGCGGTCGAGATCCTTCTTGAGTTCGGTGGCCGAGAAGTTTCCGGCGCCCATTGACTCGACCGCGAACAGCCGCGTGACGTCTGGCTGCAGATCGAGGCCGCGGAACTGCGGTCCGGAGGCGCTTCCTGTGAACCGCAATGTTACATGTTGTCCAACCCGTAGCTTGCGCGGGTCGAACACGGTTCTGAGCGCAGTCACAGCGGCGTGGGCGTCGGGGCGCGGTACATTGTTGCCCATAAGGAGGGCAAGCAACGTGTCGCCGCGCCGAACTGTGACCACATGCTCCGCATCGGCCAGAGTCGGGGAGTCGGTGCTCTCCACGTCCGTGGTCGCTGCATCCGCCCGAGCGCGGCGGGCAAACTCATCCAGCAGTGCTTGGTTCGAGGCGATCACCTGATCGGTGCGCTCAGCCGCGGGATCGGAGTCCTCAACTGTCGTTTCGGCGGCGATCGAGGCGGCGTCCGGCTGTCCGCGGTCCAAGGCTTCCGACACCCATGAGTAGAGCGAAACAGCCGAGGCCGCGACCGTGCGGGCACCCGTCATGACGCCCGATGCGACGGCTTCGGTGGCCGTGGCAATCAGCGTCGGCCGTTCGATCGCCAAGCCGGTGATCGTGGCCACACCAACCACGGCTGTGAGGAAGACCAACCCTTTCCGCCGGGCCGGACGGCGCCGCTTCGGTCGTACAAACACGGTCCCGCTCCTTGCCACATGCTGTCGTTTTTCTGGTTCGCGCTGCAAAACTGTCGTCCTTACGGGTCGAGTCATGAGCAACATTTTGATCACTGTCAATACAGAAGCGCGTCGCAAAGTACAGGTTATCAGGATTGCTCCCGTTTTGTTCGCAGCTTCTGTAGTCGAGACGACGATTCCGTCGCCGGAAGTCCATAGGACATGGTCCCCGTAAGATGACGGCCGCTGGGCCGGATGACGCGACCGGGTGTGATCGATTTTTGCGGATGTGAATTTTCCGCTGGACAAAGGTCGGTCCCGGCGTTAGAACAAATGCCCTCGCCGGTTGCTGACCCGCGGTGCAGTCACAAAAAAGTCTTGCGCCGCCTCACCGGAGAGTTATATGACAGTTTCAAGTCGTTGTGCTGGTCATAAGGTTGCCTTGTGTCGCACTTACGATTGCTCGAGTGAGGTCACGTATCACCGGGCGCGGGTTCTTGGACATTGTGAACGCCTTGTTGTGAGAAGGGATGCGCAGGCGGCGGGTCTTTGCAGCATTTGGCTGGGGTCACTTGGCTTGG
>JANQJV010000077.1 GCA_028281465.1 Azospirillaceae bacterium
CGCCGGCGCCCTCGCCGGCCTCGTGGGGGCGTCTTGTCGGCTTGGCCCGACGGTGTGGCCTCGGTTCCGAGGCCGTCGATACCCGGGAGACTGTGCCGGCAGATCGCCACAACCTACCAAAATGCTGGGCCACGCCCCTTGCGCCGACCTACGACCTCCCGGCATGACCAGACGTAGGGCGCGCTTCAGCGCGCCGCGGCTTGCGCAAATGTCGCAGCATCGCGCCCAGTCGCGGCGTGCTGAAGCACGCCCTACTGCAGCGACGCCATGAATCGGAGTGCCGGCAGATCGCCACAACCTACGAAAATGCTGGGCCACGCCCATTGCGCCGACCTACGGCCTCCCGGCATAACCAGACGTAGGGCGCGCTTCGAGCGCGCCGCGGCTTGCGCAAATGTCGCAGCATCGCGCCCGGTCGCGGCGTGCTGAAGCACGCCCTACTGCAGCGACGCCATGAAGGCGTTGACCTGATCCAGCGACAGGTATTCGACCTCTTCGATGCCGTCGGCGACGAAGCGCCAGATGACGGCCGGGGCGGACACGTCACCGTTGGCGTCGAATTGCACATTGCCGGTTGCACCCTGGTAGAATACCGTGCCGCCGTCGGCCAGGATCGTCTTGGCGGCGTCGAACCCCGCGGTGTCGGCGGTGATCGGCGTGCCGTCCGGATCGGTGACGCGCGGCACGGCGGCGGCGATGTCGACGCCGGCCGCGCCCGGCCCGGCGGCTTCCATGGCCAAGAGCGCGATCATGGCCGCATCGTAGCTGTTGGCCAGACCTGGGCCGTTCGGCTCCGAACCGAACCGCTCACCATAGGCGACACGGAAGGCATCGGCGCTCTCCGCCCGCGGTGAAGCGGTGTCCGTGCCGATGGCGTTGCCGAGATATTGCAGGCCCACATTGTCGCGGAACTCATCCGATTTGAGCGAGTTGGCGACGATCAGGTTGCGTGTGCCGCCGAGCGAGAGCCACTCGCGCACCGTGGCGATGCCCTCGACCGGGTAGAGCGCCAGGTACAGGGCCTCGGGACGGGTCGCCAGCGCCTGGGTCACTTCGGCGCGGTACGACGGCTGGGCATCGGTGATGGCGACCGAGGCGGTGACGTCGACGCCGACGGCGGCGAAATCGGCTGCAATGAGCTGGGCGATGTCCTGGCCCCAGTCGTCGTTCTTGTACAGGATCGCCACCGATCCATACCCCTGGTCGGCCGCCACCTTGGCACCGACGGCGGACTGCACCGCGGTGGTGGCGAAGGTGCGGAACCACAATCCGTTCGTCTTGCCGTCTTCGGCCAGTCGGCTGAAGACGGTCGAGGACGAGCAGCACGACATCTGCATCACGCCCGACGGCACGGTGACCGAGGTCAAGATCGGCATGGACACGCCCGACGACACGGCGCCGAGCAGCACGTCGACACCCTCCAGGTCGACGAGTGCCTTGGCCGCATCGACCCCCACCTTGGGATCGACCTGGGTGTCGCGCAGGATCATTTCGATCTGGCAGCCGGCAGCACCGCCCGCGGCGTTGACCTGCTCCACGGCGAACTGGGCCGTCGCCGCGATCGGCCGGCCCCAGTCGACCGAGGTCGGCAACACGGCACCGATCCGGGTGGTGCAGTCCTGCGCCCAGGCCGGCGCTGCCAGAGCGCCCAGCCCCAGCGCGACACCGGTCACCGTTGCGACCATCCTTGGCATCCTTGGCATCTCAAACTCCCTCTTGTGTCCGGGAAGAACTCCCCGATTGCGAAACCACCAGCCGCTCGGGCAGCAGGCCTTCCGGCCGCCAGAGCAGCATGCCGACGATCACCAACCCGATCAGCACGAACTGCACCGAACCGGTGTAGAGCTGTGCCTCGACCGGGGCGAAGCGGGACAGGGCCCAGCCGCTGGCAGTCCAGGCACCCCAAATCAGGAAGGCGCCCAATATGGCGCCCCGGTTGTTGCCGGCGCCGCCGACGATCAGCATGGCCCAGATTTGGAAGGTGAGGGTGGGCAAGATGTCCTGCGGGCTGACGAACGCATAGAAGGTGCCGTAAAGACCGCCGGCCAGGCCCATGATCACCGCGCCGGTGACAAAGGCGGTCAACCGTACCTGCGCCGGGGTCTTGCCGAGCGAGCGGGCCGCCGTTTCGTCCTCGCGGATGGCGCGCAGCAGACGGCCGAACGGCGAGCCGATCAGCCGTTCCAGGAACAGATAGACGGCAACCAGAACGACCAGCACGGCAACGAGGAACAGGAGATTGTATAGAAACCCGTCGCCGAGGGCGTCGCGCAGCGGCCGTTCGAAACCGCGCACCCCCTTGGCGCCGCCGGCCAGCCATTCCGCATTGCGCATCAGCGTCTCGAACGCCACCGCGACGCCGAAGGTGGCGATGGCCAGATAGTCGTGGCGCAGACGCAGGGTGAGCACACCGACAAGCCACGCCATGACCGCGGCCGCGGCCATGCCGCCGAGCAGGGCGGCGGGATAGGCCAGACCGAAACCGCCCAGGTGCCCGTCCTGCGGGGTGCCGCCCAACAGCAGCGTGCCGTAGGCGCCGGCGCCGAAGAACGCGGCAACGCCGCCGTTGAACAGTCCAGTGTTGCCCCAGTGAAGGTTCAGCCCGAGCACCGCGATGGCCAGGATGGCAGCGACGGTGGCGAAGAACACCAGGTAGGAAACGACGCCGATCATTCCCGCGCCTCCCCGAACAGACCGTTGGGGCGCACCAGCAGCACGGCCAGGATCATGAGAAACGGCACGGCGGGCGTGTAGCCGGCCGGCAGGATGACGAGCGACAGGTTGGTGGCGATGCCGACGATGAAGCCGCCGAGCAGGGCGCCGTTGACGCTGCCGATGCCGCCGACGATGGTGGCGGCGAAGATCGGCAGCACCAGATCGCGTCCCATGACCGGCGTGATCTGGTGGCTGAGGCCGTAGAACACCCCGGCCGCCGCCGCCAGAGCGCCGGCGATCAGCCACACGGCCGTGATCATGGCGCGCAGATTGACGCCATTGGCTTGCGCCAGGGCCGGGTTCTCGGCCACGGCGCGCAGGGCGAAACCGAAGGTCGTGCGCGTCAGCACCAGGTGCAATACGGCCATGATCGCCAGGGCAGCCACGAACACGAACAGCTGGTCCGGCTTGACCAGGATCAACGGATCGAAACTCAGCACCGTCGCGAAGGCGATGTCCGGTGAGTAAAGCTGGCTGTGCAGGCCGAATACCAGGCCGATGAGGTTGCGCACGACCAGCGCCATGCCAAAGGAGGCGAACACCATGGACAGCTCCCGGCCGTTCTCGCGGATGCGCCGGAACACCAGGATGTCGATGAGCACGGCCGAGGCGCCGGTCGCCACCATGGATACAAGGAGCGCCAGCACCAGCGCGCCGGTCAGGGTGAGGGGGGCGAAGGCCGCCGCAAACACCGGCAGCAACGCCTCGAACAGCCGGTCGAACACCAGGGCGGCATAGGCGCCGATGGATAACAGCTCGGCATGCGAGAAATTGGCGAAACGCAGAATATGCATCACCAGGGTCAGGCCGATGGCGCCGAGCGACAGGAACGATCCGGTCAGCACACCGTCCAGAAGGTTCTGAATCATGCGGCGGCGATCCTCTTGCCCCCGAGATAGATGTCGGCAACGATGCGGTCACCGCGGAGCGCTGCGGCCGGCCCGTCTACCTGATTGCGGCCTTCGGCCAGGATGTAGACGTGATCGGCCATCTGCAGTGCCAGCTTCACATTCTGTTCCACCAGCAGGATCGACACGCCCTCGGCCGTGAGCCGCCGCACCATGGCCAGCACCTCGGCCGCGGCCTTGGGCGACAGGCCGGCGGACGGCTCGTCCATCAAGATCAGCCGCGGCGCCTTGGCCAGCGCCATGGCCACCGCCAGCACTTGGCGTTGTCCGCCGGACAGGGCACCTGCCTTGGTGTGCCGTTTGTCCGCCAGCACCGGGCTGCGATCGAACACCGCGGCCAGACGGGCGGCCGCTCCCGTGCCGCGTGAGGCGAGCGCCAGGTTCTGCCGCACGGTGAGGTTTCGGAACACGTTGTCGGTCTGCGGTACGATGGCGATGCCGTGGGCCGCCAGCCGGTCCGGCCGGAGACGGGTGAGGTCGGTGCCTTCATGCGTCACCGTGCCGGCGAAAACCGTTACCTGTCCTGCAACCGCCTTGATCAGCGTCGATTTCCCGGCCCCGTTCGGGCCGATCAGAACGGTGACCCGCTGTCGTGCCACGCGCACCGAGACGTCGTGCAGGACCGGCAAATCGCGCACATAGCCGGCCGTCACCCCGTGCGCTTCCAGGATCGCCTCCGGCGCGGTCGGGTCAGACATCGACGGGCACCCCGAGATAGGCATCCAGCAACGCCGTGTTGGCCCGGGCCTCGGCGGGCGTGCCGTGGAAGATGACCCGGCCTTCGGCGAGCGCGATCAGCGGGGCACAATGGCCCATAACGACATCCATGTCATGTTCGATGATGACGAAGGTCTTACCTTGACGGTTGAGCGTTTCGATTTTGCCGATCAGTGTTTCGGTTAATGCCGGGTGGACACCGGCCGCCGGCTCATCGAGCAGGATCACGGCCGGATCGCCCATCAGCACCCGCGCCAATTCCAGGAGTTTGCGCTGTCCGCCGGAGATTTTACCGGCCGGGTGGTCGGCGAGCGGCCCGAGCGTCATGAAATCCAGCACCTCCAGCGCCCGGGCCCGTAGGCGCGCCTCCTCGGCACGCACGCGGCCCCAGGCCAGAAACCGCCCGCCCAGACGCTCGCCGGTCTGGTGCGGCGGCGCCAGCATGACGTTTTCCAACACGCTCATGCGGGCAAACGGACGCGGAATCTGGAAGGTGCGGGCCAGGCCAAGCGCGAACAACCGATCGGGCGCCAATCCGGTGACATCCCGGCCGTTGAGCAGAACGGTGCCGGTGCTGGGTTTGAGCGCCCCGGTCAGCAAATTGAAGACCGTGGATTTGCCGGCACCGTTGGGGCCGATCAGGCCGGTCATGGTGCCGGCGCCGATGTCGATGGAAACATCCTCAACGGCGTTCAACGCACCAAAACGCCGGGACAATCCGCGGGTCGAGAGAACCGGCTCAGGCATCGACGGCGTTGAGGTTGTATTTCATGATCCGGCCATGCCGGCCGTTGCGGTTGCGCTCCAGGCCGTAGACCGGGCCGGTCGGCCCCGGCGCTTCCGCCAGAACGGCGGCGATCGCGGCCCGGTCGGCGTCGTCCAGTGCAAGGTGGAACACCTCCAGGGTTGCCGGCAGGTGCCGGGCCGAACGGGCACCGACGATGGCAGCGCCGACCTGCGGCTGGTCGAGGACCCAGCGGGTGGCGACGGCGGCCAGCGACACACCGTGCCGGTCGCCGATGGCTTTCAACACCGAGAGCAGCCGCTGAAACCGCTCCCAAGGGCCGAACTCGTCGATGATCAGCCGGTATTTGGTCAAGGACCGGTTTGTGAAGTCGAATCCCGGATCGGGCCGGCCGAGCCAGGCCTCGGTCAGAAACCCACCCGCCAGGGTGCCGTAGCACAACAGCTTGAGATCCTGCGCCGCCGCCCAGTCGGTCAGTCCGTGCGCCGGCCGCCGGTCCAGCACAGAATACTGCACCTGGGTCGACACCAGGTCGAAGCCGGCTTCCAGAAACGGCTGGATCTGGGTCGCATCCCAGTTGGTGACGCCCAGATGGGCGATCTTGCCGGCTTTTTGGCAGTGTTTCAGCACCTCCAGGGCAGCGACCACGTTGCCTTGGCTCAGGTCCCACCAAAAGAATTGCAGCAGATGCAGGCGTTCCAACCGCAGGCGCCGCAGCGAGCGGTCGATGATGGCCTCGATCTCGTCGGCGCGGATGTCGGCCAGCCGGCCCAGGTCTGGCACCAGCTTGGTGTGGATCACGGCGCGTTCGGCCGCCGCGGCGCCCTGCGCGTGCCGCACTGCATCCAGGAATTCACCGATCATGGCTTCGACGCCGGTGTAGATGTCGGCGCAGTCGAAGGTGGTGATGCCGGCCTCCAGGAACACTGCCATGTCGCGGATGGCGTCGGATCGGTCGACGGGGCCGTGACCACCGGCGAGCTGCCAGCCGCCCTTGATGATACGCGAGATGCGGTAACCAGGCCGCAGGTCTATTGTTTCCACAGGGGTTTCGGCCAGAGGTTCAACGCGGGTCATGGGGTGCTTCGCTCTTGCCAATACGGGGTGGCACGCTGGTCGGGCAAGCCGGTGGTGGCGGCGTGGCTGAACCAGCGCCGGCCGAGCCGGGTGATGCGGAACCGCCCGCCGCAATGCGGGTCCGGGCAAGCGACCTCGGCGTCGGTGGAGATCCAGTCGTCCGGCGCCGTGTCGCGCTGCTTGACCGGCAGCAGGGGCAAGAGGGCGGCCAGGGCGTACATGGAAACCTTCTGCCCGGCCTCGAAGACGAGGGTCTCACCTTCCACCCGGAAGCTCTCGCCCTCGATGTGACGGCATACGGGCGTGCGCCCGTCCAACACGGTTTCCACTTTAAGATCATAGAGCCAGAAGCCCCGGTCGTCGTCACCCGGCATGACGGTCCTGTTCCGCGGATGGGCGTGGGCGGTGTGGGATTTGTGATTGGTTATTGCAGAATGTCGGCGCACCGCGCCAGCGTCTTTCCCCAACCGAGTTGAGCAAGATGATCGAGAGGCCCGATCGAGTGTCCCCGACCGGCGGGCTGCGGCGCGTCGCCCGCATGGAAAAGCCGGGACCGGGATCGAGGCCGAGGTCGGGGGCGATCATTGCGGCAGCGCCGAGTTAATCGCCGGGCGGCTACGGCGGCTCGGCATCGACCGGGTCGATCTCCTGCCGTTCCATTGGTGACGGTTCGACCATCCGACCTGGCTCGACGCCGTGCATGAACTGGTCCGGCTGCGCCGGGACGGGCTGATCGGCGACATCGGGGTCACCACCTTTGACTCTGCGCATTTCGCCCTCGCGCTGGCCGACGGCCTATCCCTGTCGACCAATCTGGTCTCGGTCTCGCTGGTCGCTCGACCGCTGGCCGACAGCCTTCGCGCACCGACGCCATCGACTGTCACCCTGTTGCGCCGCTGTCCGACTGTGTGCACTAATTTACCATTCGGAGTTAGACAGATCGCATGCCTTTCGTATAATTCTTCGTAATCAATATATTTGTATGAGTTACTACAAGCGATGAGAGCCCGCAAACCCACGTAATCGCCGTTTTTATCTGGTCTCGCACAGAATTCGGCGTCGACCTCCTCTCGCTCCCCCCTGGTCTGGCGCCACGCTCCTCTATCCATCGCGGCCCCTCGGTCGTCATCTCTGCCGCTGCTATCGGGCAGGGCAGACTGAATTATTACTTTCAACCTAACTTCTTGTGGCTCTACATCATAATTCTTCGCTAACAAAATCTTTGCCAAACTGTCTTGACTTCCTCTCGACGGCGGAGCTATTAAACACTGGTGTGCCACGCCTCGGTATCCCAAATCCTGAGCAACTCGAGGGGCTTCAAGCGCATATGGCCACAACTCTGAAATCCGGATGTGGACATGTCAAATCTCGATCAAACCATGACAGAATTTTCCATCGAACAGCAAGATGCTGCAGAAGATCAGGTTATTGAAGACATCCTCGATCTCTTCGAGGTAAGTGATGCGTGCGATGATTTTGCGCTAGCCGTATGCAGGTGATCTAGCATCAAGGAGAGGGTGGCGTGACGCCGTCCTCTCAGGTTCAACTCGGTCGGCCAGGGAGGGTGTCATGCATATCCGACGCGCGGATCTCATCAAATTCGATCGACAGTTTCCTGTGTATATTTTCTCTCCCCAACACAAGGGTCAACAGTCGACACACCTGATCTGTCTTCGATCTATGGACCGCACAACCCTGTTCGTTATCGTACTCTCTACTTCCGTAGTCCCTTCTGTAGAGCAATTTGTTCCTATTGTCCGTTCACAAGAGGGCTGTATCGGTCCGGCGACAAAATCGACGAGTACGTCGACACCCTCCTCGGCGAACTATCTCTGAAGGCAGAGAAAGTCAACTTGCGTGCAGTACCTGTTCGGAGCTTTTTTTCGGAGGTGGCACACCCAGCCTGCTAACGCCCGATCATATCAGACGCATCGGATCAGCGATCTCGGATAACTTCGATATTTCGAAATTCATGGAGTTTTCTTTTCAATCCGAGGTAACGAGCTTTAATCAGGAACATGCCCGAGCCATGCGTGATATCGGGGTAACTCACCTGCGCTTTGGGCTGCAGACGTTCAATCTTACATCAACCCTCAAGCAAATTGCTGAAACAGCCGCTCTCGCCACCAGGTATTGTCCCTACCAGACCTGTGATCTCCTCTATGGATTTAATGGGCAAGATGAAATGGACCTGATCGATGATCTGGAGAAGGCTGTAGCCCTGGGTACCACAAACATCGATATCTATCCAATCGACAATGTCATGACGCAGGTAATTCTGCATCGCGCGATCGAGAACAAAAATCACCAAGAACGTCGGCCCCATGCAAGTTTTCAATGAGTATATTAGTTGATCAATTCATGCGCCACTCCGGCTTCATGCCGCATAACGGTCATGGCTACATTCGGACTGCACCACGCAATGATATTGTTACAGATACCTACTCCTTTGTATATCATGAAGCCGTTTATGGGGATCACACGCATGATTTGATGGGATTTGGTGTAAATGCTATAAGTTCCACAGTCGAGCATGTCCTAACAAATGAGCAGAACCGCAGGGGTTATATCGACGCAATCAACGCGGGAACACTTCCGATGCATTGTAGCCAGCATGACAGAAGCCTCGACTATTCACGGCCAATCATCTTACGTCTCCCTTACCATGGCGTCACGGAGAAGGCGCTCCTGCATCGTGATCGGATGCCAGCGGACTGTCTCGAGCGCTTGCGCAAACGCGTGAGTGAAGGACTGGTCGAAGCGGCACGAGCCCGTCCATTGATTCAGTCCAGACGCGGTTTAGGGCCGCTTTCGATGCTGTGACCATCGGGGGCATCAAAGAGCCATGGCGAAACAACCGTGGTATGGGATTCGTGGTCTGTGTTGAAACACTGGTGCGATTTGTCTCGCAATCAATAAGCTGAATTAGGGTGGCATAGGATGATAGCGATTCATGCTTTGGTTGGCTCGAACATTCTTGTCCGAGTTGCCGCGGGACTTCACGAGTATATCTTTATTGTTCTTGCACTGCGCGTTACCGACGCTGATACAATGGAAATTGGCATAATTTACTTCCTGCGGTTCCTTCCGTATCTGTTGCTTGGCCCTATCGCTGGGCATCTAAGCGATACCATGGATAAGAGATTGCTGCCAATAGCAACCAATTTTGGGCGCGTTCTGGTTACAATTATATTCGCCGTGATCATCACTACCGGTCAGTTGGAGCATGCCACACTGTGTGTATATGGGATGGCGATGATGGCTTTTCGTGCCTTCTACGCGCCGGCCTTCTCAAGCTCGATCCGGTTCCTTGTTGCGCCGGAAAAACTTCGCCATGTCAATAGCGTAAACCAGGCAGGCCTGGAACTTGGGCTGATTGTCGGCCCGGCCACGGCGACGTTGATGGCGACCGCGGGTCTGGGTGACGTCTCCATTCTGATGGTGGATGCGCTGCTGGTGGGGATCGCATTGAGTTCGCTCGGCTTGGTTGGGCGAATCAGGAGCAGCGAGACAACGGAACCGAGATTGGACTTTGGTGTCCTCAGGCTTTACGCAGACTTCTATCGCATAAACGGGATTCATCGGGCGGACCCCACCAATCTCACAATCGTCATCAGTGGCGTTTGTATCCTATTCATAGGCGGTGCGCTTGGAATCCTAGTACCTAGCTTCGTAAAAGCTGTTCACGGTGACGAGCGGCTCGTGGGGATCGTGATGAGCAGTTTCTCAATCGGCGCCGTGTGCGGCTCGCTCATTTGCAGCCGATATCATGTGCGCATGAAGCCGCAAGATCTAATGCTGTATTGGCTGCTATACGGCGGAATGCTTTCCCTATTATCCATACTAGGCGGCAGTTTTGTGTTATTATGCTTCTGGTCTGCTCTAATAGGGATGGTAGGAGCCTTCGTCGATATTTCGATTGCGACGATAATTCAAGTCCACTCCGATCCCCACCGGGTCGGGTCAAACTTCAGCTTTTTTTCAACTGTTGCCAACACTGGGGAGGCACTCTCGGGACCACTGGTTGGCGTGCTAGCGGCCAGCTTTACGCTTAGTTCGGCACTTGTGCTGGTCGGCGGCACGGTCGCAGCCGTTGCTGCCGTGGCCTATGGGTTTGCCGTCAATCGCGCACGGCTTCCCAAGCCGAGCTAATCCAAAGCCATGAGATCGTCACAGCAGATCGGAGAGGGCATCAATGACAGGGTCGGAGAGTTTTCGGTGTACTGGTTCCAGGTCGCTGTGAGGTGGACCCCACCGTTTGGACAGGGGTGGGCCTGATTTAAGAGAGAGTGCCACCTGTCGCTGGACCCTTGCTCGGGCTTACTTGGCACGATCTAGGAATCCTAGTAGCACTTTTTCTTGTATTATGGAATCACTTTTTATAGGTGCTGTTGGGCCTGTAGGTGTGTGGGCGAAGGCGATCATTTCCCCATGATCCGTTTCTCCGCCCCCCCATAGGCACAATGTTTGTCGGGACCATGGGGGAAGCGCAGCCGATCGTCCAGATAATCCTCTCCTCAGGTCGACGCCGGCCTCGAAGACCGGGGTTTCGCCTTCGGCTCGGACGCTCTTGCCCACGATGTGACGGCACACGGGCGCGCGCGCGTCCAGAATGATCTCGATGTTGAGGCCGTAGAGCCAGAAGCCCCGGTCGTCGTCACCCGGCATGACGGTTCTGTTCCGTGGGCGTCGTGGGATTTATGATGGGTAATACCAACGGCCCGAAACAATGACCGGTCGTCGGGCTGCCCTGTTTCGGAGCACCGAAACCGAACGTGTCATCAATGCGGGCCATGGGTATTATTGCAGACTGTCGGCGCGCCGCGCCAGCGTCTTTCCCCAACAGAGTTGAGCGCGATGATCGAGAGGCCTGAACGGCTGTCCCTGACCGATGATCTCGCCATCAGCCGGGTTCTGACCGGGCTGTGGCAGGTCGCCGATATGGAGAAGGACGGGACCCCGATCGACCCGGAAGTCGGGGCCAACCACCTGGCGGCTTATGCCGCGGCGGGCTTCGACACCTTCGACATGGCCGACCATTACGGCAGTGCCGAGGTGATCACCGGGCGGCTGCTGGCCCGCCATGCCGACCCGGCCACACGCCCGCGCGCCTTCACGAAATGGTGCCCGCCGCCCGGGCCGATGACGCCGGCCGTGGTGCGCGCCGGCGTCACAGAGCGGCTGCACCGGCTCGGGGTCGAGCGTGTGGATCTCCTGCAATTCCATTGGTGGCGCTTCGATCATCCGGCCTGGCTCGATGCCTTGCACGAACTGGCCCAGTTGCGTCGGGACGGGCTGATCGGCGAAATCGGCGTTACGAATTTCGACGCCGCGCATTTCGCCCTGGCGCTGGCCGATGGTGTACCGCTGCTGACCAACCAGGTCTCGTTCTCACTGGTCGACCGGCGCGCCGCCGGCCCCCTGTCCGCCGTGTGCGCCCGCACGGGCACCAAGCTGCTGGCTTACGGCACATTGTGCGGCGGCTTTTTGTCCGAGCGCTGGCTCGGACAGCCGGAACCGACCGATGTCGCCGACTGGTCGAAGATGAAGTACAAGCGCTTCATCGATGTGGCCGGTGGCTGGGCGCCGTTCCAACGCGTGCTGGCGGCAGCAGCGGAAATCGCCCGCAAGCACGGGGTTTCGGTGTCCAACGTGGCGACGCGCTGGGCGCTCGACCACCCGGCGGTCGCTGGCGTCATCGTTGGTGCGCGGCTGGGCGAACGAACCCATCGGGACGACACCCTGCGCCTGTTCGGTTTCGCGCTCGACGCCGAGGACCACGCCCGGCTGACGGCCACCTTCGCCGAAACCCGCGCCGTGCCCGGCGACTGCGGCGACGAATACCGCCGGCCGCCGTTCCTGACCGCTTCGGGCGACCTGTCGCACCACCTCGACAACATCCCGGCCGCACTCAAAAGTGAGGTCGTGCCCCATCGCGGCGAGGCGGTGCGCGTGCTCAGCGGCTCGCAATGGGAGGATGCTGCCGGCTACTGCCGGGCCCAGCGCGTCGGTGACCGCATCGTCGTCTCCGGCACCACCGCCACCGCCGGCCGCAACCGCATGGTCGCCCCCGGCGACGCCGGCGCCCAGGCCACCTTCGTGCTCGACAAGATCATCGCCGCCCTGCACGCGCTCGGCGCCGAACCCGAAGATGTCATCCGCACGCGCGTTTATATCACCAACGAAGCCGACGTCGATGCCGTGTCCGAAGCCCACGGCCGTGTCTTCGGCGCCATCAAACCCGCCAACACCCTGGTGGTCGTCGCCGGCCTGATCGGCGGCTACAAGGTGGAGATGGAAGCCGAGGCGCTGGCGCGGAGCGGGCCGGATCGTGTCTTCGGCATTCCAGGCAGTGGCTAAACCAGCGTACCTACGCCAAGCCCGTTTTTATCGTCGCGCAATCTTGGGGCGTGAACGCCCACCCGTGGGCGTCCTACCGCCGGCGTCGACTGAATTCTGGACTACCTCCGTCATCATGATCAAAACGGTAACGGACCTGTCCCAAGGGTTCAAGTCGAGACCGTGGCCATGGCAGGATGCGCCCCGCCTGGGTGGGCCCGCTCCATCGACCTGCCGCCGGACTTCGAGGCCACGTATCGCCGGCATCTGCTCACGGCCTATGAGCAGGACCTGCGGATCATGCCGGGGGTCCGCGCCGTGCT
>JANQJV010000078.1 GCA_028281465.1 Azospirillaceae bacterium
GGGCGTCGGCGCTCCGGGATGTGGCCACGACCCGCCCAGAGGTTCATCCTCTGCGGGACGGCGGCAGACGGTGAGAACGAGAGCAAATCCCGAGCAGATCGGGCCGATCTGCGACGACGATTTGCTGAAAAATCAATTGGCTAAAGCGTCTTCCGCGAACCAGAGTGAGCGGAAACCGCTCTGGGGCGCTGATCCCGGCCGCGGCCTGCTGAAGCAGGCCCTACGGGGGTGCGCTGCGTCGGTCAAAACTTCCGTTCATTGGTGTAAGGCGGCGTACCGGTCGCGCTCGCCGGCCGAAGTACTCGCGCCCTCAAGAGAGCGTCCTGATGCCGGTGGGCGTGGCGATGTCTGCCAGATATTGCGGAGACTGACCAGGTTCCACCGTGGGCGCCCCGACGATTTTCAGCCGGCGATACAGGTCCGTCACCATGTCGGCGTCCGGGTGCTGCAGTCGAAACGCCTGCAGCCGGCAGCCCAGATCGGCCGCGGCAGGCAAAGACACGGGTTTGCCCCGTCGGTCGATCAGGCTTGGCGCCAGACCGCCCATGGGCAGCCCGCCGTCCGCCGGCATCGTGAACACGAAACGGCCCGCGCTTCCCTGCAGCACTTTCGCCGCGCCATAAACCGATGCGTGGCGCGCAGCCTCGGCATCGATGTCATCGGTGTGTGCCACCCAGCCGCGCAAGCGGTGCCCCTGGTCCCAGGCGCGTCGTACGGCCGCGCGGTCGTCCAGACCAAACCATCTCGCATGGGGCGGCCGTGGTGCGGCCTCGTCGATGGCGACGACCTCCAGATACACCGTCTCCCCCAGCCGGAGCACGAGGTTGTGCGTGCCCATCGGGCCGTGTTTGCGTCCGAACGGACACTCGACCCCAAGACAATCGCGGACATGGGCAGCCCCTTCAGGCAGCGACGGAGCGATCACCGTCAAGTGGTCCAGTGTGGGCTTCATGGCGGTCTGTCTTGTCTATTTGTTCCAAGAGGGATGCAGGCATACACGTCGATCGTTGGCCCTTGGACGAGCGAGAAATGGGCCCGCGGGCTGCACCGGCAGTTTGTCGGGGGCAGTTTGTCGGGGGCAGCCTCATTGCCCGTTGAGCTTCGTGTTGCCGAACCCGTCTGTGCCAAAGGCTTCGATGAGGCCGGCATGGCAGTCGCGATGGAGGCGCACGAATGCCTCCAGGATATCCGCCCATCGATTGGACTTGGCGCGTGTCTCCAGCCGGATGAGCCGGCCTTTTTTGGGCGGGGTCAATGTGTATTCCGCCTGCGTGTCAAGTCGGTGGACCAAGTCCATGAACGGCGCGTTGTCGGCCGCCGGCCGCTTCGCCTCGATCTGGACGCCACGGCCATTGATCTGCCATACCACTGGCCCAGCGTCATCTGGTAGGCGATTGAAATAAAATCCTTTTGATGTCGTCCGTTCCCAAATGACGGCCCATCCGAAAAGGCGGCGCAGTTCCTCGGTCAGCCATGTCCCGAGTTCGATGGCCGGGGTGGCATCGGCCGGCTGCTGGGTCATTCGCTGACGGACCAGCTGATCCAGAGTGTCGACAATATCGGAACTTGGGTGATGGCGGGGACCATCCTGATCGGCGTCAAGCCGGAGGATTTCCAGGACCGTCTTGATCAGGCGTTTCTTCGCAGCGAAGCGGTCCCACTCGGCCGGATCGATGGAGTCGTGCCGGCCGTCCTGGGCGGCGAGGAAGGCATCCAGAGCGGGCCGTGCTTGGGCGAGGAAC
Organism: Azospirillaceae bacterium; assembly: GCA_028281465.1. Lineage (GTDB taxonomy): Bacteria > Pseudomonadota > Alphaproteobacteria > Azospirillales > Azospirillaceae > JANQJV01. Next base: position 1,743 of record JANQJV010000078.1, read on the forward strand.
GCGCGGGCGTCCAGCCGCTGCGCCATGCTGTAGGCGATCGGCAGCGATTGACCGGCACCAGACCAGGTCGAAAGGCTCACGACATAATCGAGAACCAGGCTGGTGCCTGGGCCCGAACCGGGAAGCGCCGTGGCTGACAGGATCTCGTCAAGCACAACTTGGTAGCTGGCTGCGAGAAAAGCCGCGTCTCGTGGCAGATAACTGCGGATTTCTTTCGAGAGGGCGTGAAGGTCGACCTGGTTCAGGCGCGCATAGGGGGTGAGATAGACGAACAGGCGCACCGCATCCGGATGATCCGCTTCGACAGCCTTCCGATAGCGCGTGGTTTGCCACGTCTCGCCGTGATCGTAGCGGTTTTCCGTGGCATCGATCTTGTTCTCCAGAAAAATCGCCAGGGGTTGGGCAGCCGATGACCGGTGCGGTGGGATGAGAATGCGCAAATCGAGCCGATTGCGCTTGCGTTGTCCTCCATGCTCGGGCGCAGGGTCGGTTTCCCCGTCCGACTCCTCGTCACTTTGATCATGCACGGCCTCGGTGCGGACCACCGCACGGGACAGATCCCAGGAGGCGAACAGCGCCTCCACCTCCGTCGCATTGCGCCAATCGATCGCCGTCAGTCCCGTGGCATGGGCGGCCCCGATGGCGCGGGTGTTTAAGGGCAGCCGGGCTATGGCAGGGAGGAATCGGGTCAGAAAAAGCTGGAGAGGCTGTGCGCCCAGACCGTGTCTCGCGTGCGGGTTCATGAGCCAGCCCAACATCATGGTATGGAATGGCTCGCGCCTGGTTTGATCGATGACGGAGAGCAGGCTGGGTGTCTGCAACGACGCTTCGATCCGTGCCAGGGCATCGGACCCGAGCCAAGCCGTCAGGCTCTCAGGCATCAGTCACCTCAGAGGACTTTCGAAGAGGGCCATAGCCCGAAGGGAGCCAGCATACCGGATAATACCCATGGCCCGCATTGACGACACGTTCGGTTTCGGCGCTGAACGAGGGGCGCCGGCA
>JANQJV010000262.1 GCA_028281465.1 Azospirillaceae bacterium
GGTGGCAATGGCCCAAGATGACGATTTGCTGAACGTACAATCCATTGATTTGGCTCGAAGAATTCTGGCATCCCTTCGGCACCCTCATGATCTGCCACCTAATTTGCCCCTCTTACGAATCCGCTCGACCATCTGGCGGCAAGCTCCGTCATAAAGCGCGGTCGCCGGCACGATGGACGGGCGTCCATCGACCGTCGGTGTCGACGGTGCGGGGTCGTGCGGTGCGTCCGGATCGTGTCCGGTGCGCGGGGCCGCCAATACCGGACCAAAACCCGCCGCAGCCGGGGCCACCCACAAAGGCGACGAGATGTTCGGCATCCGCAATCTCCTCATCCTGCAGGGACCGATGCTGACCACCGGTCGGGCTGGTGCGAAATCGTTCGGCGAGGAGGTCTTCCGGCGACAGGCTCGGCTCGGTGCGGTGGTGCCCGATCTCGACATCGGAGGTTCTTGTGGGTAGGCCCGGCTGCGATGCACAGACTATGGCGTTGTCGCCGTTGTCCCAGCACGCGGCTTTTCGTCCGGTTGCGGATTTGGTGGCTGTTGCCGTCGCGCGGCATCATCGCCAACCGGCCTCCCCTGGGCACCCCTCCCCTATGGCACCAAGGCCAGCGGATGGGCGGCCAACAGCCGGTCGGTGGTGAGCAGGCGGGCGCCCTCCTCCTGGGCCTGGACCAAGAGCAGCTCGTCGAACGGGTCCTTGTGCGGGATCGGCGTTTGCAGGGAGCGGGCGGCGTGGGCGATGGTGAGCGGCAGGAACCGAACGTCCTGGTCTTCGAGCACGGAAAGCACGGTTTCAGGATCGAGCGGGCTCTTGCGGTCGCCGGAGGGGTGACGGGACGACCATTTGAGGCGCATTTCCCAGAGCGACACGGCGCTGATCACCGGCTGTAGGTCCTGGTTTGCCAGCACAAGACGGGCGCGTTCAGGCAGTTTGCCCGGGGCGTCAGCCAAGGCGTAGACGAACAGCGTGTCCAGGAGCACCATCATGCCGGCCCATCCGTCTCGTCATCGAGACCGAGCACCCGGCGGCTGAAGGCCGGATCGTCGAACTCGGGCGGCCAGCCCTCCCCTTCCTCTGTCAAGCCGAGCTGAGCTCGGCGCCTCTCCAGACGTTCGAAGTCGATCCCGCCACGCCGGCGGAAACGAACCAGTTCCACGGCCGGTTCGCCATGCTTGGTGATGACCACACGCTCGCCGCGTTCTGCCGCTGTGATGAGTTCGCTGAGGCGGGCTTTGGCGTCGCGCAAGGAGAGTTCCATGCGGGTTCTGCTCCATGTTGAGAATGCTCGGAGATCATGCTACGGGGTGTGACCACAATCAAGGTCACCTTGTAGTCACGTATCTGATAAGTACCAATATCAGAAGCTCGGAACTGGCAGGTAAATCCCGGAAAATACACGTTAACCCGACTTCGCGGATTCGCGGGTTTTTCGAGACTGTGGGCATTCAGAATCAATGAGCCTAAATCCGGCAGTTGGAGTATGATTTGAAGACGTTGGGCGGGGTTTGTTCAACCTGCCGTTGCTGCTTTCTGCCTTGTCAACCACGGTGGTGGTAGCAGGCG
>JANQJV010000263.1 GCA_028281465.1 Azospirillaceae bacterium
GGTGGCAATGGCCCAAGATGACGATTTGCTGAACGTACAATCCATTGATTTGGCTCGAAGAATTCTGGCATCCCTTCGGCACCCTCATGATCTGCCACCCATTTTGCCCCTCTTACCATGACCTTCAGTAGGTCATTGATTTGACGAGCAGTCGGCGGTCGAATGGGGTCCGGCCCAACACCTCGACGATCCTGCGGCCGGCATGCCCGTCCCCGTACGGGTGGTCGCAGGTGGCGACCTGAGCGAGAAACGCTTGATCATGGAGGGCACGGTCGAGAGCTGAATAGATGGCATCACGGTCATGGTCGACGTGCAAGACGTTGTGCGCGCACAGCCGGTTGTTCTGTCGCCGACCGATGTTGATCGCCGGCAACGGAAAGGCGGGTGACTCGATCGGGCCGGCGGAGCTATTGCCCACCAGCACTGCGGCAATCGCCATCAGCCCCCAGAAACGGTACGAATCAAGATTTGCAAAGACGCGAAACTGTGGCCCTCCGGCCAATTCGTCGACAGCCCGGATCGTGCCGCCGTATGCCGGATCGGAACAGGGATATATGACAACGGTTTGGTGGCCCGTACGCCTGACCGCGTGGAGCGTCTCCACCATCTGATCGTAGGCGGCGTCCAACTCGGTGGTTTCTGGGTGCTGAAGCACGATGATAATCGGCCGGCTAAGATCGAGATCTAGGGCATGGGCCACCTTTTCTGGCGGCTCCAAGTCTCGGGCCATGATCGCGTCAAGATGGGAATCACCAACAATGTGTATACGCCACGCCTCCTCGCCCATCCTGGAGATGCGTTCTGCGCTCTCTTGTGTCGATGGGAAATGGAGATGGGCCAACTTGGTCAGGGCATGGCGCATCTGCTCGTCGACCGAACCCGTCAGATCTCCGCCCTGAACATGAGCGATCGGCCGGCCCTGGATGGTCGCCGCGACCGCGGTTGCGAGAACTTCACTCCGATCGCCATAGAGCACACAGATATCCGGGGCGAGACGTTCGAGGACATCGGCCATGCGGTTGAGGCAGACGCCGACTGCCCTCGAACGGGCCTTCGGCGTGTCGTCCTCCTGCTCCATATCAACCTCGGCGGCCACGTCAAACTCTTTGCGCACCTCCGCTATGGTTCGCCCGAAACGCTCGTTGAGGTGCTGGTCAGTAACCACAAGCTGCAGCGTGAACCGAGGATCATCCCGAATTTGCCGCAGCATAGGTTTCATGGCGCCAAATCCTCCTCTCTTCCCGGTTAGGACAAGGACCTTCCGCACCTGATCTGCAACCTCACCGCCATAAAATGCACGAGACGTCGCCTGGGATACATGTGTCTGGGGCATAGAGAAAGCCATTCTTCGAAGTCCAAAAGCCCGCGCCGGGAAAAGCCATCAACTGGGGTTCGGCGGTTTCTGGCGCAATAGCTTGTCGAGCCTGCGGTCCGCCTGCTGGCGATAGGCTTTGAGCGTGCTGTCTTTGAGGTGATCCCGCCGTCGCCTGACCCGGGTCGCCCAGCGCAACAGCACCTTCAGGCCGGGGGCGAAGAGGATGTCACCACAGTCGATGGCATATTGCACGTCTCGCATCCAGTGGACCTTATGCCGGTGTCGGCATAAGGTCCACTGGATGCGCAACGCCACGCGCCCATGTACCCGACAAACAGCGCCCCGCGATCGCCGTGTTGCTCAAAACCATCTTTGCTCAGGATACGGCGGACGCCGCCAGACAGCACCTGCCAACAGCATGCCCCCGTGACGCCCCTATCGCGCCTTGATCCGGGCACACCCTCGGCGACAACCATCTGTTCAATCACTCTTGTGACCCCCGAACGGTCCCCCCGCCTCTGACAAGTGTCTTTCCGTCACCCTCCCTCGAACCCATGTTCCGCCCCGTTCTGATCCTGTCGGCACCCCGCTCCTACTCATCTCTTTTCGGCACGATGCTGGGACAGCATCCGGGCTTGTATGGCCTACCGGAGGTGAAGCTGTTCATTGCCGAGACCGTCGGGTCCTTGATTCTTCGGTTTCAACTGTCCCGCGTGCAGAAGCTGCATGGTCTGCTCAGGGTTATCGGACAGCAAGAATTCGGCGTCCAAACCGATCAGAGCATCGTCGAAGCCTGGCGCTGGCTGAAGGCGCGGCGGTCTTGGACGACCGAGCGGCTATGGACCCATCTGGCCTGCGCCGCCGCGCCCCGGGATCTGGTCGAGGCCGCGCCCGTGACGGCCATGTTCCGCGGCAGTTTGGCGCGGGCGCGCCGTATCTGTCCGCAAGCGAGATTTATCCATTTGACGCGACATCCACGGCCAAGCTGTCGGTCCATCCAAGAAGGCATCGAATGGCTCGATCGGCGCTATCACACGCCATTGCGTTACTTTGTTGATCCGGAAGCGATTTGGGTCCGGGCGCACCGGAACATCCTGTCCTTCGTCGCCACCCTGCCACCCGAACAGGTCCTGCGACTACGCGGTGAAGACCTGATGGATGATGCGCCATTCCTTCTCGGCCGCGTCGCGGCCTTTCTCGACCTTCCGATGAATGCGGCTGCGCTGGATGCCATGCTGCACCCCGAGAGGTCGGTCTACGCCCACATCGGACCGGCGCAGGCGCCGTTTGGCAGTGATCCGAAATTCTTGGCGGATCCCCACTTCCGCCCCCGTCGCCCGTCGGCCGCGTCATTGGACGGACCTCTCGACTGGCCCGGAGCGCCGCGACGGGGTTTCCGATCCCAGACTTCGGACATCGCCCGTAGGTTGGGATATGAATAGAACTTTCACAGGGTCACTGCCGCCTTCATGGGCGCCGTTTCCGGCGCACGATGATACCGCTCGCGATCGGCTTCGCTCAGGGCCGCCAGCTCTGCGGTGATGTCGTCACGAATGACATCGCGGAACTTATGGAAGTGCTCGAATTGAAAGAAGTACTGAAGAAAAGGAAAGATCGCTTGACGGTTCTTCCGCAGAACATCGGTGAAGCAAGACCAGAAGAGCCCACGGGTAGGCCGCTTGACGCCATTGCGCCACAAGACGACCATCAAACCCCGGAGTTCGGCGCAGCCGACGTTTCGCTTCACCTTGCCTTTGCCTGGCTGGGGGAGAGTCAGCTCGAGACAATGACGGTGCACGCGCCGGATGAAACGGGCCGGCTCGTAAAGCTGCTGGGTGACGTTTATGTGCTCCGCGGCCAGTTCGCGTACCGGCCGGGTCGGTACGAAGTTGGGCAAACAGGTGTCACTCATCTTCTTGGTGCCACCCGTCTCGATCAGGCGCTCCTCCCAGCGAAGCCGTTGCGTCAGGTGCGTTTGCGGCACCGCCTGCAGCAAATTGACGAGAGCCTGGGGAATCGCGGCCGCTTCGACGAACGCGAGAATCCGCCGATCCGCACCAGGTTGCTCGCCGTCGAAGCCGATGATGAAGCCGGCGTTGACGCGCATACCGGCGCGGTGGATGGACTTGATCCTCTCGATCAGGGGTCTGCGAAGGTTTTGCCCCTTCTTGGTCAAGAGCAGGCTGTCCACGTCGGGCGTTTCGATGCCGATGAAAACGGCGGTGAAATGGGCCAGCCGCATCAGCGCCATGAGGTCCGGGTCGTCGGCCAGATTGACGGAGGCTTCGGTGTTGAACGCAAAAGGATAGAACCGCTCCCTTTGCCAGGTCGCCATGGCGCGCAGGAGCGGCTTCACGGTGCGCAGATTGCCGATGAAGTTGTCGTCGACCATGAAGACCGGCCGTCGCCAGCCAAGATCATGGAGCGTCTGCATTTCGGCTAGAACCTGTTCCGGCGTCTTGGTCCGTGGACGGCGTCCGTACAGGATGATGATGTCGCAGAACTCGCACAGGAAGGGGCAGCCACGCGAGAACTGCACCGACATGGTCGCATAGTCTCGGAGCTCAAGCAGGTCGTAGCGCGGGATCGGGCTCTGCGTCACGTCCGGTTTCTCACCGCCGGCGTGGAAGGTTCCGGACGTCTCACCGCGGGCAAGCGCTTCGAGGAAGAGCGGGATGGTGATCTCGCCTTCGTCCAGCACCAGGAAGTCGGCGCCAGCAGCCTGTGCATCCTCCGGCACTGAGGTTACATACGGCCCCCCGACGGCAACCGGCTTGCCGCGGCTCTTGGCCTCCCGGATCAACTCGATCATTTGCTGATGCTGCACGATCATGCCCGACAGCATCACGATCTCCGCCCAGTCCCAATCCTCGTCATGAACGGTGCGGACGTTGCAGTTTCAGCCGAAGTGTATGCGGTTCGGCGGTTGGAAAATGCGACCAAACAAAGAGCTGGAGCGGTTTCTCGAAATCCGGTCAGTGTGAAACCGCTCTCGTTCTCACCGTCTGCCGCCGACCCGCAGAGGATGAACCTCTGGGCGGGTCGTGGCCACATCCCGGAGCGCCGACGCCCCGTCGGCCCGGCCCGTCAACCCGGCACGGCGGCGGGAA
>JANQJV010000265.1 GCA_028281465.1 Azospirillaceae bacterium
GCCGAAACCGACCGTGTCGTCAAGGCGGGCCATGGGTATAGACCCTCCCGGCCCTATTTTCCTCCGCAGTGGCACAGGGGCTGGACCATGCGGAAAGCCTCTCTCCCCAGGAATGAGGCCCAGCAATGAGGCCCAGGAATGAGGAGCGGTCGCCCAGCGACCCTCCACAGCAGAAGGCGAGTCAGGCAGTTCCAGCGGGCTCGGCCGCCGCCATCTGATCGCTGGCCTGCGCGGCCTGGTCATTGGCCTGGCGCCGATACAGCGAGACAAAATCGATCGGGTTCAGCATCAACGGCGGATAGCCGCCATCGCGTGTGGCGGATGCGATAATCGCCCGAGCGAAGGGGAACAGCAGCCGCGGCCCTTCGATCATCAGGATCGGCTGCACATGTTCCGCCGGCACCCCCTGCAAAGAGATCACGCCGGCATAACTCAGTTCGACCAGGAAAACGGTCGTCTCGCCATCCTTGCCGTCGGCGCGCAGGCTGAGCACGACCTCAAAGACGGCCTCTCCGACCGGCCGGCTGGTCACGCTGACCTCGATGCCGACTTTAGGATTGGTCTGTCCCCGCAGGCTGCCCGGCGCACCCGGATTCTCGAATGAGAAATCCTTAATGTATTGGGCCAGGATACTCATCGGCAAGGTCTGGAATCGCCGCTGGGCCTGGTCCGCCGCGCCGCCGCCCGCCATCCCAGCGGCAGCCGCATCGCCCGTACCGGCGCCGTCGGCCTTGTCGTCGCTCATCAATACCTCCATGCCCGCCGCCGATGATCCGTGGGCGCGGGTGTGACGGAATAACCGGTCTAGAGCCGGGACGGCCCGGTCAGCGGCCGTTGCCACCGGCACCCCTGCCAGTAGCACGGACCTCACAACCGGCTCAACGGGACGCGTGGCTCCGCGAACCAGACGCCGGCAAGCGGTGGTGTCAGGCTTGGGGTTTGGACTTGGACGGCTTTGTCCCCCACTGCGATTCATCAATGCTTGGACCATCCGACAAATCCTCGGGTACCCAGTCGGGATCGTCGCGCGGGTCCGGCGCCGCGGGCCCGGGCAGCACGTCTGGCGTTCCCGGCCGATCCGGCCGGCGCGGTCGACGGGACGGTGACTGGTCCAGCTCGGTGCCGTTGACGTAGACACGGACCTCGGAATGGCGCCGAAGCATGGCGAACAGGCGAACGCTCAAGGCCCGACGCAAGGGTGGGACAAACAGGGCAAACCCAACCGCATCCGTGACGAAACCCGGCGTCAGCAGCAACGCACCGGCAACGAGCAGGCATAGACCATCGACCACCTCATTCACCGGCAAATCCCCGCGATCGAGACTGGCGCGGGCCCGTTTCAGGGTGGCGAAGCTCTGGCTGCGCAAAAGCGCCGCACCCAGAATCGCTGTGACCACGGTCATGCCGAGTGTCGGCCACAGCCCTGCCAGGTCGCCGACCAGGATGAAGGTGGCGATCTCCAGCAGCGGTATGATCAGGAAGGCCAGAAGGAAAACCATGGCTATCCTTGCTCTTTGTCCGGCAACGGCCTATGTTTCCACCCACGGCTGAAACGCGCGCCGCCAGTCGATCTGTGATGTGACGACTCAAGACCTCTGAGAGGTAACGTCCTGAGCCTTCGCGGTCCAGGGCAATCCTGATCAAACATACCCACCGGGGCATTACCATGGGGGATGGGTTCCAGTTAATCGAGCTGCTGTTCTTCGCCATGATCGCCGGTTTCCTGTTGTACCGGTTGAAGAGCGTGCTCGGACGACGGCATGGTGAGGAACGGCAACGGCCCAACCCGTTCGCCTCCTCGCCAGGTACCGAAACCAACGATAACGTCGTGAGCCTGCCGGACCGAGGACGGACCGAAGGGAAAGATGCCGCGTTGCGAGAACAGGAGGAAAACCCTCTTGCCTCCGGCCTGGAAGCGATCCGGGCAGCCGACCCGGGGTTCGATGTCAAGGGGTTTCTAGGCGGTGCGGAGGCGGCGTTCGGTATGATCGTCGACGCGTTTGCACGCGGTGATACGGCGGCCCTGCGTCCGTTGTTGAACGACGATGTCTACGACAGTTTCGCCGCCGCCATCAACGCACGTCAGAAGGCCGGAGAGACGCACGAAACCAAGCTGGAGGGCGTGCGCGACGTGGACCTTCTGGAGGCGCGGCTGGAGGCGAGGACGGCCGTCATCACCGTCAAATTCGTCTCCGACCAGATGAATGTGACCCGCGGTGCGGACGGTACCGTCTTGGACGGAGACCCGGATCGGATTGTCGAAGTCACGGATATCTGGACCTTCTCGCGCAACACCCGGTCCAAGGACCCGAACTGGCTTCTGGTGGAAACCGGGACACCGAATTGATCCCGCCGACCGGTGGTGCTCCGGCCACGGGGCGCGTCATGATGTCGCGATCGCGCGGCAGAGCCAGCATCAGTCGCCTATCGGGTGTGATGCTGGCTCTGATGGTGTCCGCCTGCTCGGTTCAACCGCCTCCTGATACGGCACCGACACGGCCGGCCGCAGACCGTTTGACGCTTGAGCCACGTCGGGTCGATCAACTGCCTGGATGGGTTGATGATCAGCATTCCGACGCACTATCCGCGTGGCGCCCATCCTGTTCAGCCCTCCAACGGGCGGCCGCGCCGGTCGTTCTCGAAGCGCCGGGGCTGACAATTCCGTTTCCGACCGTCGCGGAGACGTGTCGCGCCGCGGCTGCCGTGCCGACAGGCGACGATGCAGCGGCTCGGCGCTTCTTCGAGACGCGGTTCCAGGCCTATGCTGTCGGCGATATGGGAACGGTCGACGGCCTTTTCACCGGCTACTACGAACCAGAGCTACGCGGGTCCCGCCAGCCTGGTGGCCCATACACGGTGCCGCTGTACCATCGTCCACCCGACCTGGTGACGGTGAATCTGGGCGCGTTCCGTGATGACCTGCGCGGCCGGCGCCTGGCCGGCCGCCTTGTTGACGGACGTTTGGTGCCCTACCCCGACCGGGCGGCGATTGACGCCGGCGCGCTTGCCCACCGCGGCCTGGAGTTGCTCTGGGTCGACGATGCGATCGACGCCTTCTTTCTGCACATCCAGGGGTCGGGACGAGTGGTGCTGACCGACGGTAGCGTGACCCGTGTTGGCTACGCCGCCCAGAACGGGCATGCGTATTTCGCCATCGGTCGGGAATTGATCCGGCGCGGTCTGCTAAGCCGCGAAACGGTCTCCATGCCGGCGATCCGTGGCTGGCTGGCAGCCCATCCAGCCGAAGCCGACGCCGTCATGGAGCTGAACCGTTCCTTCGTCTTTTTCCGAGAGCTCGGCACGGGACCGATCGTCGGCGCCCAGGGCGTTGCGTTGACGCCGGAGCGCAGCTTGGCGGTCGACCGGTCCGTGTATCCGCTCGGCTGGCCATTCTGGATCGATGTGCAAGCACCGTTGGATACCGAAACCCGCCTGCGCCGCCTCATGGTGGCGCAAGACACGGGGGGCGCTATCCGCGGCCCCGTCCGTGGCGACGTTTTCTGGGGCCACGGCAAAACCGCGGAACGCAAGGCTGGGGTGATGAAGAGTTCCGGCCGATACTATCTGCTGTTACCGCGCTTTGGCACTTAACCGCGCCTTGAGGTCGTGTAGATACTTACGATCCATCGCGGTGAAATCGCCCTCTTCGATGTCGACCTTGAAATCGGACAACTCTTCGCGAGCTTCCGTCGACACCGTGTAGCGACTAAGAATCTCGTCGACCAAGGCACGGTCTTCAGCCGCCTGGGCAGCCCGCTGTTCCGGCGTCAACCGACGCGCATCATCCTCCGGGTCGTCCACCGCCGGGCCATGCCCGCCATCGTCGTCGTCGTCCCTGCCGGCGGCGTCGTCCCTGCCGGCGGCGTCGTCCCTGTCATCGTCATCGCGATCGTCATCATCCAGGGACTCGTCGCCCGGCGGGTTGCCGTCGGCCGACGCAGCCCCCGGCGGGGGAGCGAGCAGATCGTGCCAGGTAACACCGGCCTCCTGAACACGGCGATGCAAGTTGCGCCCTGCCTCAAGCACCTCCGCATCGTCCGGACTGCCCAGCCGCTCAAGCTGGTGAATGAAGTCGGCCCGATCCAAATACGGCATGCCCTGTTCTCCCTGCGCCGGTAGACCCTGGAGCGCCCATAGGCCGGATGGTGACCGTCCTTGTCAACTGCCACGTCGCCCGGGACTGGCGTGGGCGCCGAGGCCAGCCGGGCCGCAGCCCCAAAAACCGCCGTCAGGTGTGGAGGAAAGATTTGCGCATACCTTCCAGAACGACGCAGGTCAACCGGCCGGAATGGTAAGCACCGGTATCGATGCCCAACCGGTTCAGCCGCGCATCCGGTACCGGGTTGATGGTGTGCCCATGCACCACGACTTTGCCGAAGGGTTGGTCCGCGGACAGGAACTCATCGCGAATCCAGAGAACGTCCTGCTCCAATTGCCGGTTCAGCGGGACCCCAGGCCGCACACCAGCATGTACGAACAGATAATCGCCGATGGTAACGCATGGCTTGAGATTGAACAAAAAATCAAGATGCGCCTGCGGCATTCGCTCGCGCAACGTCTCCTGCAGATAGGTTAGTTTCTGATGCACACTGAACCCCAAGGGGGATCCAATGCCATAACTCTCCAACGTCGCACCACCGCCGATCGCCAACCATTGCGGTCCGACAGTTGCGTGGTATAAAAAACGAAGCATCACATGTTCGTGATTGCCTTTGAGCGTAATGATCTTGAATCCAATCGGAGCGCTGTTGGACAGGATATCGAGAACACCTCGCGAGTCAGGGCCTCGGTCGATGTAGTCGCCCAAAAAAACGATGAACTTCTGCACATCGGTAAGCGACATACTATCGTCAACAATTTTTTCCAGAAGCGAGCGCAGCAGATCGGAGCGGCCATGGACGTCACCGATGGCATAAACCCGGATTCCTTCCGGAACCCGGGCGGATGGCAGTGACGGCGCGGGACGCTTCGGAGCGTCTTCCCTCCGTTTGGACGCAGCAACGGCCATGAAGAAACAGATCCTACCCCAAACAACAGTCCACGACAGAGACAACTCAGTGAAACTCTAAAACCTCCATGACAGAATGGAAAGCGTTGCCTCAACCATTTTAGGACATTTTTAAGTTGGATTGTCGATGCACGCGTGTTTTGCTCTTGCAGTCCGATTGACTGGGAAGTAGCCGACCACACAGTTGATCAAAGGACCCAGAACTTCTCCTTGTAAATCAAAATATTAGACCGCAATATGCTGGCCGAGGTGGTCCGCATATTCTCTTGTCGCGGCGCTACGGGGGAGCCGAAGGGACGGTGGCCATGGTACCGGCCCGGATAATCCGCCCGGCGGCGCGTCTAGGGCACCGAGACTCGGGCCGGCCCGACCTAGGCCGACCACCCAAGATAGCGCCCATGCAGATGATCCAAATAGGGCTGCAACTGCAACGGCCGTCCCGTGGCCTCAATCAGGAGTTCCCGGGTGAGCAACCGGCTGGCCTGACCATGAATATGGCGCCGCAACCAGGCCAGTAGTGGCCCAAAATCACCCCGCGCCAAATGGTCCGGTACCTCAGGCACATCCCGGCACACTGTGGCGAACAGCTGAGCCGCCATGATGGCCCCAAGCGTGTAGGTCGGGAAATAGCCCCAGGCGCCGGACGGCCAATGGATGTCCTGTAGGCAGCCCAAGCGATCGTCTGGTGGCACAATGCCGAGCAGGTCCCGCATGCCGTCGTTCCAGGCTACGGGCAAGTCGGCCAAGACCAAGTCGTCGGAAAGCAGTGCCTGTTCCAGCCGCCAGCGTAGGAGAATGTGAGCCGGGTACGTGACCTCATCGGCGTCGACACGGATGAACCCAGGCTCCACCCGCGTATACGCGTCATACAGCGCGTCGGCATCCCAAGCCACGTCGGCGTCACCGAACCCATCATCCAACACCCGGGCCAAGTGACCGATGAACGGCCGGCTCCGGCACGCTTGCATTTCGATCAGGAGGGACTGGGACTCGTGCACCACCATGCCCCGCGACGCACCCACGGGTTGGTGCGCCCAATCGCTTGGCAACCCTTGCTCATACAGCCCATGGCCGGTCTCGTGCAGCACAGCCATCAGCGCCGGAGCCACATTGGCCTCGTCATAGCGTGTGGTCAGCCGGGTATCGAACGCCGTCCCAGCACAGAACGGATGCAGACTCTCGTCCAGGCGCCCGCGCGAGAAATCGAAACCGAGTGTGCCGATCAGCCGCTCCGCCACCGCCCTTTGCCGTTCGACCGGGAACGGTCCTCCGGGCACGGAACCCGAGCGACGGGCGGCCTGCTCATCCATCACCTGCGCCAGAAACGACGGAAGAAACGTCTCCAGCTCGGCAAACAACGGATCGATCAAAGACGCACGCAAACCAGGCTCGTAACCGTCCAACAGCGCATCGTAAGGATTGCAGCCCAGCCGAGCCGCCTTCGCCGCGGCAACCTCGCGTTCGCGGTGCAGAACGTCCTGCAGCAAGGGCTGCAGCGCCTTGAAGTCGCCAGTCGCGCGCGCGGGACCCCAGGCCGTTTCGCAACGCGTACAGGCGCGCGAATGCGCTTCGACCAAATCGGCCGGTACGGCCATGGCATGATCGTAGGTCCAAGCCATCTCGCGCAGGTTGGCACGCTGCCACGACGACAGCGCGGCCGTGTCGGCCTGCGCCTCCGCCAGCCACTCACCCACGTCCAGTGAGGTCAAGAGTTCATGACGGGTGACGTCCATCGCCGCGATCTGCTCGGCGCGCCCGTCGGCGGCACCAGCCGGCATCATGGTGCGGGTATCCCACTGCAACACGGCCAGACTGCCGGCCAAGGCGGTCAAACGGGCGAAGCGCTGCTCGAGCGCCGTGTAAGCATCGGTCATGCGAAACGAGTCTCGTCGATTGGTAAGAAGGGGTTGGAACTCACCGGGCAAGCATGTCAGGCAGACGCACCACCGCAACGCCGGCGGCCTCCAACTGCTGACGCACCGCCCCGGCCACGACCACGGCGCTCGGCTCGTCGCCATGGACACAAATTGTGTCGACCCGCATGGAAATGGTGTTGCCCTGGCGGGAGACCACCTCTCCCGCCTGCACCATGCGCAGCACCTGCGTCGCCGCCTCCGCCGCATCGGCCAGCACCGAGCCCGAGATGCGCCGCGGGGTCAGTGTGCCGTCATCTTCGTATCGACGGTCGGCGAAACCTTCCCGCGCCAACGGCAAACCCAGCCGGTGCGCGGCCGTGACCATGGCGGACCCGGCCGGCGCAACAAAGATCAGCGAGGCATCGACGGTTTTGATCGCCCGACCAATCGCCATCGCCATCGCCTCGTCGGTGGCAGCCATGTTGTTGAGGGCACCGTGCGGTTTGACATGGGTCACGGGGTCCCCCGCATAACAGGCCATCGCCTGGAGGGCACCGATCTGGTACGCCACCATATATTCTAGCTCTTGCGTGTTCATCAGGATCTGGCGCCGGCCGAACCCCCACAGATCGTTGAACCCGGGGTGGGCACCGAGACTGACGCCTTGGGCCTTGGCGAGGGTGACCAAGCGCTGCATGATCACAGGATCGCTGGCGTGGAACCCGCAGGCGATATTCGCCGAGCGAACGATTTTGAGCAAGGCCGCGTCATTGCCGATATCGTAGGCGCCGAACCCTTCGCCCATGTCCGCATTCAAATTGACCATCGCCGTCATACCGTCGTCCCCTGTATTTGTCCTTTTTCCGCACCTGGCCACCGCATAAGGTGGGCCAAGCCTACCGGCCCCGCAACAGCTTGTCTCTCCCCACATGCCACCACCCGCTGCCAGCACCGACATCCTCCCGGACCCTTTCCCCCGGTTTTTGTCCAGCGGCGATACCGCTCTGATCGTGGAGTTCGGCCGATCGGTTGACCGCACCTTGAACGAGCGCGTGCTGGAGCTGGATGCGGCGGTGCGAGCGGCACAGCCGCCAGGCGTGGTGGAGACCATCCCGACTTTCCGGTCGCTGATGGTGGTGTATGATCCACTGGTGACTCGCGCGGCGGAAGTCCGATCGGCGCTCGCCGCCTTACTTAACACATCGCGGGCCGCGGTCGTGGCTGGCCGACGCTGGCGTGTCCCCGTCTGTTACGAGGGCGACCTGGCACCCGACCTCGAAGCGGTCGCAAAAACAACCGGGCTGAGCCTCGGTGAGGTCGTGGCTTTGCACACCACACCGGTGCACCATGTCTACATGATCGGGTTCGTCGCCGGCCTACCGTATCTGGGCGATTTGCCGACCGCACTGGCCTTGCCGCGACGCGCGTCGCCGCGGGTCCGCCTGCCCGCCGGCTCCGTCGCCATCGCCATGGGGCTGACGGTGATTTATCCGGTGGAAAGCCCGGGCGGCTGGCATTTGATCGGCAACACGCCCGTAACGTTGTTCGACCCGGGCCGCATGCCGCCAGCGTTGATGGCGCCGGGCGATCAGGTGGTGTTCGAGATGGTGCAGCGCGATGTCTTCGACGACATGCGTGCCGCCGTGGTGGACGGATGCTTCCCGATTGCACCCGAGCCACTGGCGCCGGATCAACCGGGCACGACGGCATGACCCCCCAGTTGCTCGTCGATCAACCGGGACTGCACACGACAGTGCAGGACTTTGGCCGGACCGGCCATCAGGCATTCGGCGTGCCCGTGGCGGGCGCTCTGGATCCCGAAGCCCTGCGCGGCGCCAATCGTCTGGTGGGCAACCCGGACGGCACGGCGGCCCTAGAAATCCTGCATGCCGGACCGGCGATCACGGTGGCGGCGGATAGCGTCCGCATTGCGTTGGCCGGAACGGAAACCACGATCGACGTCGCCGGCCAGAATGATGCCTGGGTTTCCGTGCCGGCATGGCAATCGATCCGACTTTCGCATGGACAACGGGTCCGGATCGGCCGGCTCGTCGATACCGCGTGCGCCGTCCTGGCCATCGAGGGTGGGTTGGACTTGCCCGCCTGGCTGGGCAGTCGGTCGACCTATGTCCGGGCCGGCATGGGCGGTTTCCGAGGTCGCGCCTTGGTCGCCGGCGACCGGCTGCCGTTGTTCCGATCGTCGTCCACCGATCGGCAGGAGTTGCGCGCGGCCAGACGTCCAGACATCGCGCCGGGCACACCGGTTCGGGTCGTGCTCGGTCCACAGGATGATTACTTCACGGCCGCGGCAATCGACACCCTGTTGTCAGCGGCCTACAAGGTGTCGGCGCAGAGCGACCGCATGGGGCTGCGGCTGGAAGGTCCACCGCTCGCACACCTTGACGGCGCCGACATTGCCTCAGACGGCATCGTGACCGGTGCCATTCAAGTCCCGGGCGCTGGCCTGCCAATCCTATTGCTGAACGATCACCAGACCAGTGGCGGCTACCCCAAGATCGCCACGGTGATCTCGGCCGATCTGCCACGCCTTGGCCGACACCGTGTGGGCGAGATGCTGCGCTTCGCCGCCGTCAGTGTGGCCGAAGCGGAAGACCTTCGGCGAGCCCGAGATGTGGCGCTGACGGAGGTGCTGGACAGCATCACGCCGGCCGCCAACGCGGGTTGGCTCGACCCAGCAGCGCTGCACAGCGAAAACCTGATCTCAGGCGTTGTCGATTACTCACGGCCCGACGACACCGACTTGTGAGCGGACCGGCACCCCGGTCACGGCACCCAAGAACCGCAATTCCCGATCAAGCACGCGCGAGGCAGGCTCGCCACCTGGCCGACTGCAGCCGCACGCCGTCGCCTCAACATAGCCGGGGTAGCCGCGGTGCCGGCTCGGATCCGTGTCCTGGCGCGGCAGGAAGACACTGAAACCAGGTTCCGTGGCCAATTTGATCGGCTGCATCCAGCAAACGGTGGGCTTGTAGTGCCACGGGTGCAGACCTCGGTCGACCGAAAGCACCTGGAGGCCGCACCGACCGTCGTCGAGCATGAAAACGCAGGCGCTGTCGCCGAAATGCGCCGGATAGTCGGCGATCACGGCGGAAAACCGATGCAACCGGGTGGCCGTCTTATGCACCTGGAGTGGCCACCAACCCAGGCGCACAAAGGACTGCGCCGGTAAGCGCAACCCCAGAGCGCGGAACGCCTCGGCCGCCTTGATGACCAGCCGCTCCAGCACCCGCCGAGTCTGCCAACTCACCACCGCCCCGTCGTAACAGCACATGCCGCGGCAATCGGTCAGCCGGCAGCGCGCCACCCGACGCTGGAACGACCGCGCATCCACACGTCCACGACGTAACCAACGGCGCAGTCTGGCCGCATCACCAGGAAACGCCGTGCTGGCAGGCCGTCGGAACGCCGCACACCCGTCCGATTCGCCCTGTCCACACCCCGGCACGATCATGGCTCCGGCTGCGCAGACGATGCCGGTGGGGCCGTCTCGACCGATCCCAATCGACCAACCGCGGCACGCAGAGTGGTAAGGTCCTGCCGTAAGCCGGCCACAGCGTCGGCCAAAGCGGTCCCGGCCTGGACTTGCTGCGCGACTGTGACCGCCAGCGCCGCCGCCCGCTGTCGCAGCGGTGGAACGGATGCAACGACGGTGGCGATGGTCTCCGACAGCTCACCCACGGCTTTGTCCCGCGTTTCGGCAGCCCCGGCGATGGCCTCCAACCGATCACCAAGCTCAGCCACCGTCTGGGTCAGGGCTCGGGCCCGTTCCCCTTCGCGGCGCAGCTCGCCACCGACCAGCGTAACGGCGGTCTCGGTCGCTTTAAGGCGTTCGACCCCGACCGCCAACGTCGTATCCTGCTCTTCTGCCCACTGCGCCAACGCGGCAACCTCGGCCCACACCTCACCAAGCCTGGCCTGAACGGCTTGAATCCGCTGCCCGGCTGCCTGACCACCGGCCTCTGCCTCCGCCAACCGGTCGGCCATCTGGTTCAAACGATCCAATGCGGCCTTCGATCGGTCATCCGCCTCCGTCCGAATCGCCTGCAAAGCCTGGGACAGGTCGTCGAGCCGGCGATCATGTCCGGCGGTCCCTTCGGCCAGGGCCTGCAAATCGATCCGGATCGCCTCGCCCAGAGTGCTCTGTTCGGCCGTCAGGGTTGCCAGGCGATCAGTAACGGATATCTGCTCGGTCGACTGTCGATCGGCCAGGGTGGTCTGTGCTGCCGCCACCTCCCCGAGCTGATCCGCCACGATCCTCACCGTCGTCTCCATAGCATTGATGCTTTGGCCCAGCGTGTGCCGTTCGCCCTCACCGGTGGCGATTTGCGTGGCCAAGCCGTCGATCCGGTCCCGCATGTCGGACACCTGCGCCGACGCCTCCGTTCGCATGGCCTGCAATGCCGCGACCACGCCCGCAAGTCGCTCGGAGAGTGCCGGCAGTCCGCCAGCCTCGTCGAGCCGGCCCACCAGCGCGGCAACCGCATTCTGCGCCACCTGGATGTGCTCTCGCAGGACCTGTCCCCGTGCGTCAGCGTTCGAAAGGCCTACTGCCAGGTCATCCATTCGGGCCGAAACATCAGCGAAACGGTCGCCCACCTTCGCTTGGGCGGTTTGCTGCGCCAGAGCCAACGCGTCGACTTGGACTGCCAGGGTCGTGAGCTTGTCTCCCTGCGCCTGCAGACCAGCCCGAATCGTGTCCCCGTGCGCCTGGTGTCGGCCTTCCAGGGCATCCAGGCGTTCGGACAGAGCCGACCAACGATCTCCCAGTTCAGCGCGGAGCGCTGCCACATCCGCCGTCGCCGCATCCAACCTTGCCGTGATGTCACCCAGGCTGCGGTCGCTGGCGGCTAACGACCGGCCTTGGTCGTCAAGCCGGCCAGCCAATGCCGAGAGGCCGCCCGGACCATCCAATTGAGTCTCAAACGCCGCTAACCGCCCGGCCAGAACCCCGATGCGCTGACGTTCGGCGGTCACCTGATCGGCGACCACGGCCAGATCACGGGCGTAGTTGCGGCCCTGGTAAAACAACGAGTAGGCCGACGCCAAGATGGTGGTGCAAGCACAGAAGACGATGATCCAGTCCTTGGTCGTCATGGCAGGGTCCGTCATACCGGTTTGACCGGCCGTCAGAATACCCCGGCTTCGACGCGGTGCACACCACTGGACCCACCCTCATGGGTCACTGCGCGGTGATGAGGTCGTCTGTCTGACCGGTCAACAGGCCGAAGGCACCGACGACCGTCAAAACCGTCAAACCGGGATGGCCCGTCTCCCACATTCCAGACGAACGCCAAAGTCACGGTTCAACCTGCCGATCCGCGCCTTGGGCGCCTCCTGGCACCGCGCAGCGCATAGACGATCGTCATTGCTTTCATCATAGTACCACCCCAGCGTGCCGGCCCTCGCGCCGTCCCCTGTGCCAGACCATGGCATTCATGCGTGGCCAAGGCCGCAACGCCACAGGTTGGATAATTACCAACGGCCCGAAACACTGACCGGTCCTCGAGCCGCCCTGTTTCGGCGCGCCGGCCTTCCTGCCGGCTGGGCCGCCGGCGTCCAGCCGGCCCGGGCCACGCCCAGCCGCCGGCCGCCAAGATGGCGGCGGTCCAGCCGGCAGGGATGCCGGCGCTCCGATGCGTGCTATGCCGCAATCGACGGTCCATAATCGGCCATTGTCACCCCGCAACACCCGGCGGCCAGAGCCAGGCCGCACCACGCACGCCACTGGAGTCGCCATGCCGAGCCGGCCGAATCGGCGTCTCCAGATGGCCGGTGAACGACCACCGGTCGATCAGCGCCGGCAGCTCCCGGTACAGCCGATCGATCCGGGACAGGCCACCCCCGATCACCACCACATCGGGATCCACGATGGAGAGAACGGTGACAAGGCCACGCGCCACCCGATCGAAGAATCGCGCCAGACTCGCTCGAGCCCCGGCGTCACCGCTCTGCGCTGCGGCCGTGATGGCATCCGGGGTACAGTGTTGCCCGGTCGCACGCGCATGGTCGGCCGCAACGCCGGGGCCAGAAATCCAAGTTTCCAAACAGCCGCTTTGGCCGCACGGGCAGACCGGTCCCGGCCGCTCCGAATCGGCCGGCCAAGGGAGCGGCGTATGCCCCCATTCGCCCGCAATTGCGTTGCGTCCGGGCCAAGGCTGGCCGTGCATGACCAACCCACCGCCGCAACCGGTGCCAAGGACGGCGCCGAAGACCACCGCAGCGCCGGCGCCGGCGCCATCCGTCGCTTCCGACACGGCGAAACAATTGGCATCGTTCTCGATGCGCACCGGGCGATCCAACCGCCTGCCCAAATCTTGGGCCATCGGGTGACCGACCAACCAGGTCGAGCTGGCCTTGCGGACCAACCCCGTCGCCGGTTCCACCACGCCGGGGATGCCGACGCCAACGCTGGCCCGGCCACCGAGCCCGATTTCGAGATGGGCCACCACCTCGACAATGGCGTCGAGCGTGCCCGCATAATCACCACGCGGCGTCCCCACCCGCACCCGGGCCCTTTCCTCCCCTTCGGCGGTCAGCCCAATGCCTTCGATCTTGCTTCCACCCAGGTCGATGCCAATTCGCATCATTGCGACAAATCCGTTGAAGTTCCGTTTGGAAAGTGGCGAAAATCCGCCAATAATAAAGTTTTTTATTGACCTACGGCGGACCGATCCCCGATACCGAATCGTGACGGGGGACGTGCAACCAAACGGTCCACCCACCCCGGGACCCACAAAACCGCCGGTGTCGCCATGACCATGACCGCCCTGTTTCGACCGCCTTTCACGCTGTCCACCCTTTGTGCCACAGCCGCCATGATAACGCTGTTGGCCATCGGTGCGGTGCGGCCGGCGACTGCCGCCGCCTGCTACACTGACGCGCAACTGGAGGCGGAGCAGGCGATCCGTGTCCATTCGGAGCTCATGGTTATCGCCCTGAAGTGCTACCGCCACTTCCCGGAAAGCAAGCCCTATGAGCAGTACGCCAGCTTCACGGAGCGCAACCGGTCCTTGATTTCGCGTTGGGAGACCACGCTGGTGCAGTTCTTCCGTAACGAGCACAGGGCGCGCCCCACCCGTGCCTTTGACAGCCTGCGCACGCGCATCGCCAACGACTTCGCGGCTGAAGCCAACGTGATGACCGCCGACCGGTACTGCAGTCAGAAATTGGAACACCTCAAGCAAGTCACGCTGCTCGACGAACAGGGTTTCGCCTTGATGGTCGGCAAGCTCCGCGAGACGGTGTTATCCTCGGTGCCACACTGCAGCACGGCGACCGAAGCCTATGCCAACCGCGACGGCGTGACCGTGGAGGTTGCGGAGCGTTGAGTCGACGCTGCGCCGTGAGAATTGGCAAGCGAATCATGTGACGTTTGCCGTGGCGTGGTGTCGATGGTGCCACGAATCTTAAAGCCCCCGGTCCCATCGAAGGTGCGTTTGGGCGGCACCTGGTTTTGGCCCGATCCACGTCCGGGCATCGCCACTGATTCCGATTCCGGGGGAAGGTCGGCATGGCTGAGGAGACACACGACCTTGCCGAGCCGGGACCGAAGGATCTGTCCGCGGGGCAAGCGTTTTGGGGCGGCGTGCAATGCGGCTGCGGTCTACCCGGCGTGATCATGGGAGCAAGTTTCCTCGGTTTCGGTTCGTTGGTTCAGAGTGCCGATCACGGTCTCTGGGTCGGCCTGGTGTCCACCGCGACGGGGTGGGCCCTCCCCGGGCAGGTGGTCGGCATCGAACTGCATGCCACCGGTGCTTCACTGGTCACCGTCGGTCTTGCGATTTTTCTTGCCAACCTCCGCCTGCTGCCGCTCGTCTTGACGCTGCAGCCCTCTCTGAACCAGTCCTGCGTGCACCGTTGGCGGCATTTCGTCCATGCCCACCTGATCGCGGTCACCACCTGGGTGATTTCGAGGCGCCGGTTCCCAGAGCTTGAACCATCGGCGCGACTGCCGTTCTTCCTCGGCTTCGGCATCACCCTCTGGCACATCTCCCTGGCCGGCACGGCGGTCGGCTATGCCCTGGCCGACCTCATGCCAACCCCCGTGACTCTGGGGCTGGTGTTCCTCAATCCGCTCTACTTCAGTCTTCTGCTGATTGGCGACCTGGTCGGCCGCCTGCGGGTCCTGGCCATCGGCCTCGGCGCCGTCACTGGTCCACCGCTGATTCTGATGCTGGGCGACTGGGGCCTGCTGCTGGCCGGCGTCGCAGCGGGGAGTCTGGCGGTCTTGCTGTCGCGCCGGCCGGCCCGCACGCGGGCCAGCCAGGCAGCCGGCCGTGGATGACGGCGGCGTCTGGTGGGTGTTGCTGGTCGGCGGCCTTGCCACCTATGCGACGCGCGCCCTGGGAGTCGTCCTATCCAATCGACTCGATCCAGACGGTGCCATGTTCGACTGGATTTCCGCCATTGCCTATGCCTTGCTAGCGGCACTGGTGGCGCGCATGATCCTGCTGCCGGTCGGCGTGCTGGAAGCCACCGGTCTGGCAGAACGGATCGCTGCCCTTGCCGCCGGGGTAATGGTTTACTTTCGGACGCATCGGAACGTGCTCGCCGCGGTGGTCGCCGGTCTGGTCACGCTGGCCGGCCTAAGCGCCCTGGTCGGGCCCGAGGCGATGTGAAGGGCCGGCACCGGTTCGCCTTATCCCGTCGCGATGCTGAGGTCGGATGGACGCACTGAGGGCCCGCAGTATTTTTACTGGTGATGCCATGATCACCGATGCGGCAGTGTTGGTACACCGTGGCGTGGTGGTGGATGTCCTGCCCGTTACCGATCTTCCGGCCGGTTGCAGACGCCACGACTACGGCGATGCGCTGATCGCACCCGGCTTCATCGATTGCCAGGTTAATGGTGGCGGCGGCTACCTGTTTAACACCACCCCAACGGTGGCCACGATTCGCCGCATCGGCGACGCCCATCGCCGCCTGGGCACCACGGCGTTCCTGCCGACCCTTATTTCCGACGACCGGCAGACCCGCCGGACCGCCGTGGCTGCGGTGGCTGCTGCCATTGCCGATGGCGTGCCAGGCGTTCTGGGAATGCATCTGGAAGGACCGCACTTGAACCCGGAGCGCTGCGGCATCCATGAGCCACGCCACTTAGGGCCACCGGAAGCCGATGACCTGGCGATCCTGACCGCGCTTCGAGTCGGCCGCACACTGGTGACTCTGGCGCCGGAAGTTACGGGCACCGATGTGGTCCGCACACTGGCCAAAGCTGGCGTAATCATGGCCATCGGCCATACCACTGCCGCTTATGACACCGTCATGGCCGGCTTCGCCGCCGGCGTGCGCGGCGTGACTCATCTGTTCAACGCCATGTCGCCAATGGCGACCCGTGCTCCCGGCGCGGTTGGCGCTGCGCTCGACCACCCGGCGGCCTGGTGCAGCGTGATTGCCGACGGCCATCATGTCCACGACGCTTGCCTGCGCCTAGCGTGGCGTAGCAAGCCGCCCGGCAAACTGTTCCTGGTCAGCGACGCCATGCCGCCGGTGGATACGGACATGTCCAGCTTCCGCTTGGGCGACCGGACGATTCAGGTGCGCAACGGCCGCTGTGTCGCCGCCGACGGCACGCTGGCCGGGGCGTGCCTGTCCATGGCCGCCGCGGTACGGCATTGCGTTCAACAGGTCGGCATTCCGTTGCCCGAAGCCTTGCGGATGGCATCCACCTATCCAGCTCAATTCCTGCACTTGGAACAAGAGCGCGGCCGACTCGCCCCCGGGTTGGCTGCCGACCTGGTCGTACTTGACGACGCCTTTAATGTGCAGGAGACCTGGGTTGGCGGACTTGCTTCGGCCAGCGCCGACATCGACGCCTTTATAGAAATCGGTTTAGGAGACTAGGTTATGGACATCCTGCTCATGGTGATTCCGGTCGCTTTCTTCGTCTGGCAAACGCTTGAAGGCTGAACGCGAATCGAAGGCGCCTCGTGGATAGGGCGCCGCCGCATGGAAAACAGTAAAGAAAACGGCGGTGCCACCCGGACCCGCCGTTTTCTCTTTGCTGCATTCCAACAGATTGGGCTGCATTCCAACAAATTGACTCAAAAATAAAGGCGGCAGAGCCACCTAGGTTTGGCTCCGCCGCCTGCCGATCGGATGGGCAACAAACGCTCTATGGCGCATCCAAGTAATGGATGATCGTTTTGCCTCCGGAACTCCGACCGTTCTTTCGCCACACTGGAGTGTGGTTAGAAGCAAGTGATGTGAATGCTTGTCCACAACACTGTAAGAAGAATGTGCGCCTCCAGGTTTTCTAGGTCAAGCCTTTTTCGACCTGCGGTGCAAGCGGTCGCGGACCTGCGACCGCACGCCGCAATGCCCGACGGAAAGTCCGGCACTGTCGTCGCGGCACCGGCCAATGCCGACGGTCCATCTCGATGAACCATGCGTGTCGTTTCCGCGTCTCGTTTCCGGGCAGCGGTGCAAGGGCTCAGCCCTTTGCGTCCTAGTCCCACACCGGTCTTTCGACCGACCCACCATGACCGAAACGGTGGCTTTTCGACGGCGTGCCCTCCTTTATAGCACGGTTGTCGGCATGAAGATC
>JANQJV010000092.1 GCA_028281465.1 Azospirillaceae bacterium
GACGAGCACGAATTCCTCGAAGAACCAGGTGGTGTGCGCCAGATGCCACTTGGCCGGGCTGGCGTCGGGCATGGATTGTGCCGTGGCGTCTCCGTCGGACAGGCCCTCGGCCAAGTGTAGGCTGGCACCGCGAACCCGGTCATAGGCGGCGGAGGCATCCGTAGTCGTTACGGGTTGCGGCAGCATCGGGCGGCCCTCCTCGTTGCCGTTCCCATGGAATGGGCCGCGGGCGGCGCGGCCGCGACAGCACATGCTGTCGGTACATGGCGAGGCTCGTCCGGCACAGGGTCTGGCCAATATCCGACGACGCTGGTCCGCGGATGGACCATGGTGGGTGGCCGCACTATGGTAAGCTGAAGCGCCGGAGGGGCGGCGGAGTGTGATGAACTGGGACGACCTCAAGGTGTTCTTGGCGATCGCCCGCTCCGGCTCGGTGCGCGGTGCCGGCAGTGCGCTCAACTGCAGCCACTCCACGGTGCTGCGGCGGCTGGATGCTTTGGAAGAGGCGATCGGCGTGTCGCTGTTCCACCGGCTGCCGACCGGCTACGAGCTGACCGAAGACGGCACCGCGCTCCGGCCGCGCGCCGAGGAGATCGAACAGACGACCTTCGCCTTCCAGCGCGAGGCCATCGGCGTCGACCAGGGACGCAGCGGCAAGATCGTGGTCACCATGCCCGAACCATTGGCGACCTATTATCTGGCACCCCATCTGGTGCGCTTCCACGCCGAGCACCCGGGCATCGAGCTGGAGTTCATCTTCACCTACGATCTGCTCGACCTGGCCCGGCGCGCCGCCGACATCGCCATCCAATTCGCCAACACGCCGCAGGAAACCCTGATCGGGCGGCGCTTGCCACGCTTCGAGGAGGCGTATTACGCCACCGAGTCCTATCTGGCGCAGCATGACCCGGCCGATCCCGATGGCGGTGCCCGCTGGATCGGTTGGCACGACGCCATGGACTGGGTCGTCGCCAGCCCCTATCCCGACCTGCCGGTGACCTGGCGGCTCGGCAATGTCAGCGTCCAGCTTGCCGCTTGCCGGGCCGGCATGGGTCTGGCGCAGCTTCCCTGCTTCGTCGGCGACCGCTGTTCGGATGTGGTGCGCCTGCCCGGCACCGACACGGCCTCCGGCTTCGACGCCTGGATCCTGTACCACGAAGATTTGCGGGCCACCGAACGCATCCGCCTGCTCACCGATTTCCTCATCCGCGTCATGAAGGACGACGCGGATCTGCTGGAGGGACGCCGGCCGAGGTCACTCCACGCGTATGGGTCTCCCACGGTTCCTGTTCCCACTTAGCAACGGCGCTCAAGCAGCGAAGCGGTCGCACCGACCGACGCGTTGCCATGGTCATGATCGCCGTGGCATGGGTGAAATTGTATCGCTACCATGGCGTCGGAAGGGGCGTTAGGCCGCCGCCGACCCGCCCAGCCCATACATCTCATTCCTGCCCATGTCTGCGCTTGGACTACGCCTGACGCCGCACGGGCGGCTGCTTCTGGAAGCCGATGCCGGGGCGCCGCCGCTGGAAGCGGCGGTGGCCGGGCGGCTTGAGGCTGCCTTCGCTCGCGGAACGGGGCACGGCTTGCTGCATCTGGGGGCCGTGGAGGTGGGCACAGCGCTGCCCCCCACCTTCCTGTGGTGGCGTGGCTTCGCAGCCCGCTATGTTGGTGCCCTTTGCCACAGGACCACGGATGACGGCACCGGCGGCGAACCGTCCGTCTCCCTGCCCTTGGTGCCGCCGCCGGACGAGGCCGCGCTGGCCACGCTGTTGCTGACGGCCCCCATGATGACCGGGGCGGAAACCCTCTCGGCCGAGCTCTTGACCGCGTTGTGGCAGTCGCTTGCCGCGACGGCCGGCGAGGCCTTCGCGGCGTCGGGGGCCGGCGATCTACAGGCTTTTCTCAAGGGGCTGAATCCGGCCTGGAACCTGGTCGGCCGGGTGCATTTCAATCTGGCTGAAAACCGGCGCGACCCGGACGCTCCGTTTGCCTTTCTGGCCACCTACACGTCCCGGCTGAGCGCCCAGGCCAAGGCGCAGCACGTACCGCTTGGCCAGGCCCTGCGCGAATTTGCCGGCCCCGCCAACCGGGACAAACTGCTCGGTCTGTTGACGCCGGTGCAGCGCGCCTCTCAACACTGCGGTTGGCTCAGGCCGATGGTGGACTCGGGCGAGCTGTTTCATCCACTGCGCTGGTCGGCGGCGGAGGCGGCCCGGTTCCTGCACGATGTGCCCGCCCTGGAGCAGGCCGGCGTGATCGTGCGCATGCCGGCGGTGTGGCGGGCCCGGCGTCCGCCCCGCCCCAAAGTGACGGCTGCCGTGGGCACCCGCCCGCCTTCGGCGTTCGGTCTGGACGGCCTGTTGGATTTCAAGGTCGAGGTCACGCTCGACGGGGCACCGCTGAGCACGCAGGAGATCGCCGAACTGCTGGCCGGAACGGAAGCCCTGGTCATGCTGCGCGGCCAATGGGTCGAGCTCGACCGCGATCGGCTGGACCGCACGTTGTCCGACTTCCGCGCCGCAGAAGCTCTGGCGGCGCGGGACGGCCTGAGTTTCGCCGAAGCCATGCGCCTGCTTGCCGGGTCGGACAGCGTCGGCGGTGCCGAGGACGATGCCGGCCGCCGGGCTTGGTCCCAGGTCACGGCCGGCCCATGGCTGGCGGAGACCCTGCGGGCCCTGCGTGCACCGGACGGGGCCGCGGCCGACCCCGGACCGGCGCTCAAGGCCACCTTGCGCCCCTACCAGCAAGCCGGCGTCCAGTGGATGAACCTGGTCACCGGGCTTGGCCTTGGCGCATGCCTGGCCGACGACATGGGCCTCGGCAAAACGATCCAGGTGTTGGCGCTGCTCCTGCTGCGCAGCGCGACCAATGCCGGCGACGACGCCGGTCCCCGGTGCCCTAGCCTGCTGGTCGCCCCGGCCTCGCTGCTGGCCAACTGGTCGGCGGAGCTGGACCGGTTCGCCCCAACCTTGCGCGCGCGTGTCATCCATGCCTCCTCGTTGACGCCCAAGGAGCGCAAGGCACTCACGCCGGCGCAGTTCGCCGACCTCGATCTCGCCATCACCAGCTACGGCGCCCTGCTGCGCGTGCCGGTGCTGGCGGCCACCGATTGGCAATTCCTGATCCTGGACGAAGCGCAGGCGATCAAGAACCCCGCCGCCAAGCAGACCAAGGCCGCCAAGGCCCTGTCGGCCAAGGCGCGCATTGCCCTGACCGGCACGCCGGTGGAAAACCACCTGGGCGATCTGTGGTCGATCTTCGACGTCATCAACCCGGGTCTGCTCGGCAGCGCCAAACAGTTCAAGGCCCAGGTCAAGGCTCTGGCCGACCGGCCGGACAACCCGTACGGGCCGCTGCGCGACCTGGTGCGCCCCTATATTCTGCGCCGGCTCAAGACCGACAAGACCGTGATCGCGGACCTGCCGGAGAAGACGGAGATCAAGGCCCTTTGCGCCCTCAGCCGCAAGCAGGCGGCCTTGTACGAGCAAACCGTCGCCGAGCTGAACCGCAGCCTCCTCGAAAGCGACGGCATCGAACGCAAGGGCATCGTGCTCACCACCCTCTTGCGCTTGAAGCAGATCTGCAACCACCCGTCGCAATGGTTGGCCGACGGGCCATGGGCGGAAGCGGACAGCGGCAAATTGGAACGCCTGCGTGAGATCGCTTCTGTGGTGGCGGCGCGGCAGGAGAAGATGCTCGTGTTCACCCAGTTCCGCGAGGCCACGGCACCACTGGACAGCTTTCTCACCGGCGTGTTCGGCCGGCCCGGCTTGGTGTTGCACGGCGGCACCGCGGTGAAGCGCCGCAAAGCCCTGGTCGAGCGATTCCAAGACGACGAGGCCGTGCCGTTCTTCATCCTGTCGCTGAAGGCCGGCGGGGCGGGCCTCACCCTCACCGCGGCCTCGCACGTGGTGCATTTTGACCGGTGGTGGAACCCGGCCGTGGAGAACCAGGCCACCGACCGTGCGTTTCGCATTGGCCAGCGCCGCAATGTGATGGTGCACAAATTCGTGTGCCGCGGCACGATGGAGGAAAAGGTGGATGCCCTCATCGAGACCAAGCGAGCGGTGTCGGAGGATGTGCTGGGCGGTGCCGGTGGCGGTGGTGAAGTGCCGCTGACCGAGATGAGCAACGAGGAGATCATGCGCCTGGTTTCCCTCGACCTGTCCGCCGCCGTGGGAGCGTGACGCCATGGCGGGCCGACGGCAGGGTCGACGTCGCACCGGTCGATACGACGACCCACGATGGGCCCCCTATGTGCCGGTGGCCAAGCGGCGCGCCCAGGCCGAGGCGGAGGCCGAGAGGCTGACCGCGAAAGGCCGGACGCTGGCCCCCGTCGAGATCGCCGGCCGTGCCATTGCCACCAGCGTTTGGGGCAAGGCCTGGTGCGACAATCTGGAGAGTTACCGCGACTTTGCTTACCGTCTCGAGCGGGGGCGCACCTATGCGCGCAACGGCTCGGTTCTGGACCTGCAAATCGCGCCGAAAAAGGTCTCCGGGTTGGTCATGGGGTCGGCGCTGTACACGGTCACCGTCACCATCGAGACATTGGCGCCCGAGCTTTGGACATCGATCCGGCGCGACTGCACCGGCGGCATCGACTCCCTGGTGGAACTGCTGCGCGGCCATTTGTCGGAGCGGGTGATGGAGCGGCTGTGTCGGCAGGAGCAAGGCCTGTTTCCGCGGCCGGCCGAGATCAAGTTCCGGTGCACCTGCCCTGACATGGCCGCGATGTGCAAGCATGTGGCCGCGGTCCTGTATGGCGTCGGTGCCCGCCTGGATGCGCAGCCGGAGCTGCTGTTCGTGTTGCGCGGCGTCGAGGCGACCGAGCTCGTCCAAGGCGTCGACACGGCGGTGCTGCCGCTGACCGATGCGCGGCCGCCGGCGGACAGGCTGCTGGCGGATGCGGATCTATCCGCTCTGTTCGACCTCGATCTGGCATCGCCTCCGCAGCCGAAGCCCGAACCGCACCCGAAATCGAAACGAACGCCGAAGCCGAAACCGGCAAGAGCCGGCAGCCCGGACCCGCCGCCGGAACCGGCCAAACCCGAACCGGCGAAACAAGCCGCAACCAGCGTCAGCCGTCGCAAGCGCAATGCGGTCTGGGACTGGTCCGACGTCGAGTGGTGACGGCGCGGCGGCGGGTGGGCCACGCCGCCTGTCCAGCCATGAAACACCGGGGGTGATTTGCTTTTTAAAACAGGTGTGTAATACCAACGGCCCGAAGCAATGACCAGTCCTCGGGCCGCCCTGTTTCGGAGCGCCGGCATCCTTGCCGGCTGGACCGCCGGCTTCCAGCCGGCCCGGACACGCCCAGCGGCCGGCCGCCAAGATGGCGGCAGGGATGCCGGCGCTCCTCGTTCAGCGCCGAAACCGACCGTGTCGTCAATGCGGGCCAAGGGTATCACACCGCAGCACCTGTGCTCATGCTACGAAGCGGTAGCACAGACAGACAAAAAAAGCGCCGCGGGCATCAGCGGACTCTCGACTGGGCCAAACGGAACGGCCGGCGCACGACCGGTGCGGCCTGGATTGGCAGCACCGCCGCAAGTGCGCGCCATGCACCCCACGAGACAGGCAACGCCCTTATCCACGGTGGCGCATGCATCGGAATCGGCCAATCGGCCATGCTTTTGGGGGGGGGGCCGTCAACGCCCGGGCAGGGTGGCGATCACCGTGCCCAGCTTGATCGGCGTCTTGCGGTCCCGCAAGGCGACCGCATTCACCGCCCAGTCTTCCAGGACTGCGCGGTCCTTTTGGAAAATCATGGCATGGGTTGATCCACCGAACTCGAAATGCCCGATCGGGTCGCCCCGTTCGATGGCCACGGCCGGCGCTCCCTCCGGCACCGCATACGCCGGCGTGATGTAACAGGTGGACACTTCGACCATGCCGATGCAGATCATCGCCACCATGCCAAAGGCATCGTGTTCCATGACGAAGATGGCACGGGCGGCGACATGGCCCAGATACGGCTGGGACTCGGTGCCCTCCCAGGTGCCCTGCCCTTCGCCCTGGCCGGGACGCTGGGCGAAATAGGTGCCGGGTTCTACCCAGGAGCGCAGAATCTTGCCGCGCAGCGGCGCCCGCCAACGGTGGTAGTGGGTGGCGGACAGAAAGCCCTGGTAGATCTGGCCGCCGGCAAAGGTATCGGCCAAAGCCTCGTCGCCGCCGAACAGATCGAGCAGCGAATACGGCATGGCCTTGATCCAGAAGGCATCGGTTTTGCGGACCGGGGTCTGGTATTGCCAGGGCGTGGTTTCGCAGCCGATGTTGACGACCCGGTCGGCCTCGCCGTGGAACGGCCTGGCACCCGGCACGAACGGCCGGATGAAGAAGCTGTTCCAGGAATCGTAACCGTACGCCGGTTCATGCGGATGCTGCACCATGTCGGTCCACACGCCGGCTTCGTGCGCCGCTTTCGAGATCCACGATCCCGGTTTTTCCGGTGCCGTGATGTCCAGCTTGTCCAGCGATTGGCCGCTCTTCAGGAAGGCATTCCAGGCATTCAGCACCGTTTTGAATTGCGCATTGAACGTGGCGTCGTGGAACAGGGCGACGCCAGACGGCGTCCCCATGCTGACGGCCAGCAAACCGTTCATTGGGGTTCCGACCATGGCGGTTTCGTTGAAACCGGGTGAGGTGGTGATGATGACGTTGAGGTGTAAGAACAGTTCGTTGTAGCGCAACACCCCGGTGAAATCGCCGTCCTTGGAGATATCGCAGATCGCTTCGGGATCGAAGATGCGAAGCAGGACCATGAAGGCATTTGCCTCATTGAGCATTTTATGCACCCACATGCGGTAGATGCTGTTGTCTTCGATCCATTGTTTGAAGTCGGTCATGACCGGTGTCAGGGCGGGCAGCGTTCCGACCCGCAGGCGTTCCGCCAGTTCCCGGCGCAAAGGGACCAGATACCGCTTGGTGGCCCATGCGCGGCTGGGCATCCAGAAACCCATCTGGATTGGGTCAAGCTGCTCCACCTCCGCAATCGTCCCATGGAAATCGGTCATCATCGGCTCCCACTCACAGCGAGGTCGGTTCGGCACCTGTCCAGGCCGCCACAGCCGCCCCTGGTAGCAATGCATAACGGATAGTCAATACTCTATTGATCTTGTTACCCAGTTCTTCATCATCCAGATAGCCGGTTCCATCGTGTTATCCACATGAGAAGATATCATGTCATTGCCATGATGGGCACCAAAACCAGTCAATGTACTCGCCGAGAGATACATTTTTATTAATCATGCCGACAATTCGAGACGGCATTACAGGAAGCCGTCGCATCTTTGTCCGACCGGTTCTTGGTCTACCGCTCGGGATTTGCTCTATATCTGATGCCTCATCGACAAAATACCCACAAACTCAAGGCGCATTCCTGTCCGTCTGTCCTGCAGCTTCGCCGCCCGGGCACAGGTGCTGCGAGATTAGGTTTTTGATTTGATGAAGGAAATCGTTCTACTTTTCGCAGCAGGGCTGGGGTGAGGGTGGTGTGGACGGCCCGAAGAGCGACTTTTGGCCGGGCCGAAACACCCGCATCCGGCCGCTGTCCGGCCACCCGCTCCCACATCGGGTGGGAAGAAGGGCATATCGTCCTGACCGCGCCGCCACCGGTTTTTGACCGCGGTGGCGCGTGGATTGGAACGGGCCCTGCGAGGGGCCTCGCCAGGAATCTCGAATGGTGAGGGTCCGGCAATAGTCAGGTAGGGATGGCACCGCCATGACGGCTGATCGATCGGCAGACGTGGACCCCCTGCTCGAGGCCGCGCGGCACGCGCGTGACGGCGCGTACTGCCCATACTCCGGTTTCCCGGTTGGAGCGGCCGTGGAGGCGACGGACGGCACGGTCTTCGTCGGCGCAAACATCGAGAATGCCAGCTACGGGCTGACGGTCTGTGCCGAGCGCACTGCCATCTTCGCCGCCGTCACCGCCGGACATCGGCGCCTGCGTCGCCTTGCCGTGAGCACGCCGGACTCCGATGGGGCGGACCCGACGAACCGCATGCCCTGTGGCGCGTGCCGACAGGTGATGGCCGAATTCATGGAGGGGGCTGCACCGGTCCTGGTGGATGGCGTCGGCACGCTTAGTCTGAACGAGGTTTTCCCGCAGCCGTTCAAGCTCGTCTGAGTTCGGGTTGGGCCCCCGCTCACCCCGACGTCCCCAACAGTGGAGCGAACTCGGCCAGCACGGCCTCGTACACCGGGCGTTTGAAATCGACCGTGAGAGTGGGCAGTTCGGCGGGATCGGCCCAGCGCCAGGCATCGAATTCCGGGTGTTCGGTGTCCAGGTCGATTTCGGTGTCATCGCCCAGAAAACGAACCGCCAACCATTTCTGTTCCTGACCGCGCCAACGGCCTTTCCAGGCAACACCGATCAGATGCGCCGGCAGGTCGTAGCGCAGCCAGTGTTGCGACACGCCCAGGATGGTCACGTTGGCCGTGCCGATCTCCTCGCGCAGCTCCCGCAGCGCCGCGTGTTCGATGGTTTCACCGGCATCGATGCCGCCTTGCGGCATCTGCCAGGCGCCCTTCCGGTCCCGGCGCTGGCCGACGAAGACGTGCCCGGCCGCGTTTAGTACCAGGATGCCGACGCATGGCCGGTAGGGCAGGGTGGCGGGGTCGGCTGCGGGTCTGGTCATATGGCGCCGCCTTCGCCATCGCCGACCGGCACTGGCATTTCCGGCACGGGAACCAGGGCCGAGATCGGGGCAACCACCATGTTCTGTTCCGACAACACGCGCATCCATGGCAACAGGCGCTCGATTGTGGCCGGTCGCGGACGGGCTAGGCCAACGGCGAACCCCTGAGTCTCAGCCACGGCAGCCAACTGCGCCAACTGTTCGTCGATGGCACCGCGGCTGGGGCTCAGGTCAATAACACGATCGGCCCGGGCCCAGGGAATGCCCAGGTCGTCACCCAATTGCGGCAACACCGAGTCCGGCGCGCGGCTGCCGTCGACATAGAGCAGCCCCACGTCGCGCACCGTTTCCAACACCGGCACCATCGCTGACGGCACGGTCGCGAAGCGCGTACCGTAAAGGTCGATAACGCCAACGTAGCCGGCGACGCTGGTTAGAACTCGGGTCAGCCGGCTCAGGTTGGTGGCTGTATCGCGGCCTACGAACAGAGTGCCCGGCCCCGGATCGGTGAGTGGGTAATCGCTTGGCTGCAGGGGCACCGTGACCAGCACCTCATGCCCCTTCGACCGTGCTGCCTCCACCAAGGTGGCCAGACGCTCCGCGTACGGTACGAAGGCGAGCGTCACGCCAGGTGGCAACCGCTCCAGAGCAAGCCCGGTCGAGACGCCGGACAGACCCATCTCGCTCATCACGATGGCGATGCGCACCCGGTCGTCGTCGCGCGGAAACGGGCGGGCATAGGCCTGCCAGGGTCGTGTCCCGTCCCGACCGATTTGGGGCAGCGGCCCGGTTGGTGTTTCCTGCACCAAGCTCGGCTGCGGTGCTGGCGCCAGTTCCAGGCGGTCGAACGGGCTGGCACCCGGTATCGGTATCGGTGGCGACGGAGCCGGAACCGGCGCCCCCAGTCCGGCGTCCCCGCGACCGGACGCGCCGGTCCCGTCCGTCATCATGGCGGCTTCCGGATCGACCATGGCCAGATCCGGTCGGTTCACCGGTATTCGCACGACGGGGGAGGCGTCGCGCCCGGCCTCTGGCATGTCCGCAAACAGCGCCAACCAGATGACGAAGCCAAAGACCGTGCCTAGGAGCAAGAGACCGACGGCTGCCGGTGTGATCCAGCGCACGGATGGTCTGGGCATCGGCGGCAGCCGTTTCATCCAGACCAGGATCCGGTCCCAAGGTCGCGCCCGCGCAGTCGCAACCGTGTCCTCGCCGGCGTCTATCTCTTCGCCCAGCTCTTTTTTCAGTCGCGCCAGAAACGCCTCGGACACGCCGGACCCTCCGGCTCAGTTTGCCGCACGCTGATTGAACAACCAGACACCGTGGATCAGATCGATGGCGCGTGACAACTGATAGTCGAACGGTTCTCCGTTGGCCGCAGCGCTGTCTCCATCGGCGGATGCGCCATTGCCCGCGTCTTCGTCGGCCGGCGTTTCCGCAACCGGATCCGCGTCATGGACCGGATCCTCCCCATCGCTTGGATCATCATTGGACAAGGCGCCGCGTAGGTCGGCTTCGCGGTTGCGCCGCCCGATGTCGACGCGTTCCAGGCGTGCAACGCCCACATCGATGTCGGGTTCGATCCCCAATTGCTGGATCGAGCGTCCGGACGGCGTGTAGTAGCGGGCGGTGGTCAAGCGCATCGCCCCAGCCCGACCCGGCAATGGGATAATGGTTTGCACCGAACCCTTGCCGAACGACCGCTTGCCGACCACGATGGCGCGACGGTGGTCCTGGAGGGCACCGGCCACGATCTCCGAGGCGGACGCCGATCCGGCATTGATCAGGACCACCATGGGCAGTCCGTCGGCGAGGTCGCCCGGCTTGGCGTTGACCCGGCTGCTGTCGGCTTCGTCACGCCCCCGCGTCGACACGATTTCGCCACGGTCGAGGAAGCTGTCGGCCACCGAGACGGCCTGGTCCAACAGGCCGCCCGCGTTGTTTCGCAAATCCAGCACATACCCCTTGAGGTCGGGACCAAGCTCGGTCTCGATTTGCGCAATCGCCCGTTCCAGGCCAGGCTGCGCCTGCTCGTTGAATGTGGTGATGCGCACATAACCGACGCCATCCCGGATCCGATGGCGCACCGATTGAATTTTGATGATGTCGCGGGTGATCGAGACGTCGAACGGGTCGGCCACGGTGGTGCGGCGCACGGTCAGCCGGATATCGGTGCCGGGTGGGCCGCGCATGCGTTCGACCGCTTCGGTCAGTGTGAGTCCCAGCACCGGTTCATCGTTCAAATGGGTAACGAAATCGCCCGGTTCCAATCCGGCCCGGAAGGCCGGTGTGTCGTCGATTGGTGTCACCACCTTGATGAGGCCGCTTTCCATCGTCACTTCGATGCCCAGGCCGCCGAACTCGCCCCGGGTCTGCACCTGCATATCCTCGAAGCCGTCCGGATCCAGGTAACTGGAATGCGGGTCGAGCGATGTGAGCATGCCGTTGATGGCGGCTTCGATCAGCTCTTCGTCGGAGATTTCCTCTACATACTCACTGCGCACTCGTTCGAAGACGTCACCGAACAGATTGAGCTGCCGGTAGGTTTCCGAGTTTGCGGATTGGCCGGCGGCCGGACCGCCGAGCATGCACAGGAGACCTGTCGCCACGATGCACGCGGGGATGCCCTTCATCGTTCACCCTTGTCCTTTTCTGCCCGAGGACGCGATACCGGCCCCCGGATCGACCGGTTTGCCGTTGCGGCGCAATTCGAAATACAGCGTCACCGCCTCTTCGGTCGCACCCGCCGCGGCCCCGACCGGCTCACCGGTCGCCACTGACCGACCAACCGCGGTATCGATTATGCCCAATCCGGAAATCAAACTATGATATCCGTTGGCATGTTCAACGATCAAGAGCTGGCCGTAGCCGCGAAACGGGCCAGCGAATATGACGTCGCCATCGAATGGTGTGACCACCGGCGTGCCGCCACGTGCCTCGATATGCAGCCCTCGGCTTGGTTGGCCGTAGCGGTCGCGCTCGCCATAACGGACGGCAACGGTGCCGGCGGCTGGCAGGCGGATATGGCCGTAGCGGCTGGCGGCTGGCCGTGGGTTCAAGGCGACGTCGGTTGCCTCGGTGTCGACCGGAGCGGTCGGGGGAGACGTCCGCGTCACCACCGTCCCCGCCTCTGGCGCGCCGGCCGGCTGAAGGCGCTGCTGGCTTTCGGCGGGACGATCACCGCGCTGCTGCCGCTCGGTTTCAGCCGTCTGTCGGCGCCGGATGTGTCGTTCCCGTTGGGCTTGGATTTTAACGTGGGTGTGCAGTCGCGCGATCTGTGCTTGGCGCCGCGTCAAGAAGTCCGCTTCCGCCTGTTCGGCCGCCGCCTGCCGTTCGGCCTCGAGTCGGGCCATCAGATCGCGTAAATCCGCGGCTTCCCGGCTGAGCTTGGCGATACGCTGCTCCACGGCCCGGCGCTGTGACTCGGTCTGCTGATACAGCGCTGTTCGCTGGTCGACCATGGTGCGCACCTGGGCGTGCCGGGCGTCGAGCCGGGCCCGCGCCTGGACCAGGGCGGCGCGCTCGCGCTCGAGGCGCCCTTTCGCCTCCAGAAGATGGACGAGCACACCAGCCATATCTCGGGTGCGGCCGCGCAATGCCGGCAGCAACGCGCGCAGTAGAATGGCTGTGCGCACGGCATCGACTGGGGCCTGGGGCCGGCCGATCAGCGCCTCGGCGGGGATGCGGCTGACCCGGGCCAGCGACCCGACCAGGCGGGCGATGCGCTGCCGGTCGGTGCCCAAGCGTCGGCGGGCCGCGATCACTTCGGCTTCCAGGGTCGAGACACCGGATTCGAGCCGGCCAAGGTCCGCGTCCAGGTCGGCGGCTTCTTCACTCAACACGATCAGCCTGGCCCGCAAGGACACCAGATCGCGATTGTATCCTTCGACCTGGTCACCGAGCACATTTTCACGCGCGCGATCGCGCACGAGGCGGTTTTCCAGGTCTTGGAGCCGATCCTCGCTTGACGGTGCTTTGGCCGTCTGGGGTGCGGTCGGACCGGTGCCGAGGCACAGGGCGAGCAGACAGAGGATTCGGAAAAGGTGGTGTCGGCGACCCACGACGGCCATCCCTCGACCGGCGCGGGGGGGCGCTGGAACGCCGTGTCCCGTCTCGGGCGCCGTCACGCCGCGACCGGCGGCTGCTCCGCTTGCGTCAACAGCGACCGGCCGGTCATGGCTTGAGGTACGTCGATCCCCATGAGCGCAAGCAGAGTGGGCGCCACATCGGCCAGCCGGCCGGCGGCCAGGCTGCGCACCCAAGATGGACCGTTGACCAGGACGGCCGGCACCGGGTCCAGCGTATGTGCAGTGTGCGGACCACCCGTCTCCGGATCGCGCATGATCTCGCAGTTGCCATGGTCGGCGGTGACCAGCAACGTGCCGTCGCGGTGCAAGACCGCCGCTTCCAGACGACCCAGGCACACATCGACGGTTTCCACAGCGCGGATGGCCGCGGTAAGATCGCCGGTATGGCCGACCATGTCGGGGTTGGCGAAATTGACCAAGACGAATGGAAAACCACCGCCAGTGATGGCGGCGGTCAGCCGGTCCGTCACCTCCTCGGCGGACATTTCGGGTTTCAAATCATAGGTCGCCACCTTGGGCGATGGCACCAGGATCCGTTCCTCGCCAGGAAATGGCTTCTCTTTGCCACCGTTGAAAAAGAACGTCACGTGGGCGAACTTCTCTGTTTCGGCAATCCGCAACTGCCTCAGCCCGGCATCGGCGATCACTTGGCCCAATTCCTGCTCGACCGGCTGGCTTGGAAACAGGGTGTTCATGCGGGCCGCCAGCGCATCGCCGTAGGTGACCATGCCAACGGCGGCGGCAAGAGTGACGGCGCGCGACCGTTCGAATGCCCGGAACGCCGGGTTGGTGAGCGCGTCCAGCACTTGGCGTACCCGATCGGCCCGGAAATTGGCGCAGAGGAGTCCGTCGCCGTCGTGCATGCCATCGTAGGTGCCGATCACCGTGGGCGGCAGAAACTCATCGCCGACCCCATCGGCATACCCGGCCAGGACGGCCGCCACCGCATCGGCCGCGGTTCTGCCCTTGGCCGCGACCATGGCGTCATAGGCCAGGGCGACGCGGTCCCAGCGATGGTCACGGTCCATGGCGAAATAGCGTCCGCACACGGTGCCGATGCTCACACCTGGCAGCGACGCCAGATCGGCCGCAAACCGAGCCAGATGATCGGCCGCTGTCTTCGGACCGACGTCGCGACCATCGGTAAACGCATGCACGACCACCGGCACGTCGGCCTGAGCCAACGCTTGGGCCAACTGGACCCCGTGGTTCTGATGGGCATGAACGCCGCCCGGCGAGACCAGCCCGATGAGGTGGCAGCATCCGCCACTCGTCCTGAGAGCGGCGACAAGGGCCTGGAAGGCCTCGGCGCGTCGGTGCTCGCCGGTTGCCAACGCCTGGTCGATGCGTGGCAAATCCTGGTAGACCACACGTCCGGCACCCAGGTTCATGTGGCCGACTTCGGAGTTGCCGATCTGGCCCGCCGGCAACCCGACATCCTCGCCGCAGGCGCTGAGCAGACCATGCGGCCAGGTCTGCCAAAGCCGGTCGAACACCGGCGTGCGGGCCAAAGCGACGGCGTTGTCGGTCGGGTCGGGGCGATGGCCCCAGCCGTCAAGCACACAGAGCACCGTCGGTCGAATCAGAGACGCCGTCGCATCGGCCATGCGGTCAGTGTCCTCCGTGGCCCGGTTTGCAGGTTGCAAGTATGAAGATGATGACACAGGCGATGATCAGGATCACATACATGCTGGCCTCCCCGCTGTCGACCCAGCCCTTCGATGCGCCGGTGGCCCGAGCCTCACGCACGGTGATACGGATGACCCGCGAGAATCTGATGGGCACGGTATAGCTGCTCCGTCAGCATCCCGCGAGCCAGAAGATGCGGCCAAGTCATCGGGCCGAAGGCCAGGACCAGCGTTGCTCGTCGACGCAGACTGTCATCCAGACCCTCGGCGCCGCCGATGAGAAACGCTAAATCAGACACACCGGCATCGCGCCATCCCCGTATGCGCTCGGCAAAGGCCAAGCTTGTCAAGACCATACCACGTTCGTCCAAAGCGATCAGTAGGGCGCTGGACGGCACCGCGGCACCCAAAAGCGCGGCTTCTTCGCGTCGTTGCGCATCGGTGCCACCCCCATGGCGTTTCGCCTCGACTTCGCGCACCGTGATCGGCCAGGGAATGCGTGCGACATAGCGGTCGATCAACGCTTGTTCTGGTCCGCCGCGCGCTTTGCCAACGGCAGCGATGTAGACACGCATCCTGCGGCCCGCCGGTCTACGACGGTTGCCCAGCGTGGACCGGCACCACCTCGGTTGGCTCGTCCAGCCGCCACATCTTTTCAAGATTGTAGAATTGACGCACTTCCGGACGGAACAAATGCACGATCACGTCACCGGGATCGATCAGGACCCAGTCGCAATGCGGCAATCCTTCAGCCTCCACACGCGGCACGCCCGCATCCTTCAAACGCTTCATCAGGTTTTCGGCCAGAGCGCCGACATGGCGGGTCGAGCGGCCCGAGGCGATCACCATGAAATCAGCAATGCTGGTGCGGCCGGCAAGGTCGATCACCACCACGTCTTCGGCCTGGTCCTGGTCCAGGGACGCCTCGACCACAGCCTTGATCTGTCGCGGTGAGGGTAGGACGGGGGCGTCCGATCGCCGAGTCCCTGGCCCAGATTGCCCAACCTCGGCCAGTCCGGTGGCCGAGCGCGCCCCGGCCCGCTGCCGTAAGGCCGTGGCCGAGGCGCCGTGCAACCGGTTGCGCAGCACCACCCAGACCGGCGGTGTGACCCGGAACAGACGGTTCCTCTTGTGCCATGGCAGCCGGGCCGGCCGGTATCGTCGGGCGGCCAGGCCGTTGAGCGCTTTTAGCGAATACGGTGGCCGGCGGAACACGGCCAGGGGCATCATGTCCAGGATGCGCCGCCACTGCTGCCAGCGCGGCAGTTGGATCAGGTTGTCCGCGCCCATGAGCCACACGAATCGCGTGCGCGAGAAGCGGCGAGTCAACGCGGCAAGGGTTGCGGCCGTGTTGCGCGTGCCCAAGTGGTGCTCCAGGTCGGTGACCACGAGGCACGGGTGCCGGGCCATCCGACGCGCCAGAGTCACACGGTCGTCGAACGACGCCATGCCGGCGGCGTTTTTGAGCGGGTTCTGCGGGCTGACCAGCCACCAGACCTCATCGAGTCCGAGCGCGCGGCAGGCGAACAGGCTGATGTAGCGATGGCCGTCGTGGGCGGGATTGAACGAGCCGCCGAGCAGACCGACGCGGCGGCCGGCCCAGGCACGGCCCGCCCGCGGATGCGGGGCCGGGCGGGTCAGGGGCGCACCTGTCCGTCTCCGCGCACCACGTATTTGTAGCTGGTGAGTTGTTCCGCCCCCACGGGCCCACGGGCATGCAGCTTGCCGGTGGAAATGCCGATCTCCGCCCCCATGCCAAACTCGCCGCCGTCAGCGAACTGGGTCGAGGCATTCCACAACACGATACTGCTGTCCACGGCCGCCAGGAAGCGCTCGGCCACGCGGGCGTCTTCGGTCACGATGCTGTCGGTATGGTGCGATCCATGGCGGGCGATGTGGTCGATGGCCGCCTCGACTCCGTCGACCACGCGCACCGACAAAATCGCGTCCAGGTACTCGGTGGACCAATCCTGTTCGGTGGCGGGGCGCACGCTGGGGTTGACCCCCTGTGTGGTTTCGTCGCCGCGCACTTCGCACCCGGCATCCAGGAGCGTGCGCACCAGTCGCGGCAAATGGGTGTCGACGACACGCCGGTCGATCAGCAGCGTCTCCGCCGCTCCGCAAATGGACGTGCGGCGCATCTTGGCGTTCAGGGTCACCGCGCAGGCCTTGTCCAGGTCGGCAGCACCGTCGATATAGACATGACAAATGCCATCCAGGTGCTTAATCACCGGGATACGGCTGTCCGCCGCCACGCGTTCGATCAGCGATCGGCCGCCACGCGGCACGATGATATCGATGAAGTCGTCCATGGCCAGC
Organism: Azospirillaceae bacterium; assembly: GCA_028281465.1. Classification (GTDB taxonomy): domain Bacteria; phylum Pseudomonadota; class Alphaproteobacteria; order Azospirillales; family Azospirillaceae; genus JANQJV01. The sequence continues at coordinate 16,678 of JANQJV010000092.1, forward strand.
ATGTGGCCGACGGCGGCGCGGTCGGTCGTGGGGACCAACTGGATGGCCGCCTCTGGCAACCCGGTATCGCGCAGACCTGCGACCAAAGCCTGACCGATCGCGCGCGCGGAATGGAAGCTCTCCGAGCCGCCGCGCAGGATGGCGGCATTGCCGGATTTCAGGCATAGCCCGCCGGCATCCGCCGTCACATTGGGCCGGGATTCGTAGATCACGCCGATGACGCCGAGCGGCACGCGCACGCGGGAGATTTTCAGCCCGTTCGGGCGGTCCCAGTGTGCCATTACGGCACCAACCGGATCCGGCAGCTTGGCGACCTCCTCCAGACCGCGTGCCATGGCGTCGAGTCGGGATTCGGTCAGCGCCAGCCGGTCGACCAGCGGTTGGGCCAGTCCGCGGTCGCGTGCCGCGTCGACGTCCTGGCGATTGGCAGCCAAAAGCGCGTCGGCGTCGGCGCGCAGATGAGCCGCCGCGCGGCGCAAAGCTGCGTTTTTCGTATCGGTGGGGGCCAGCGCCAGGACCTTGGCCGCATCGCGCGCAGCCCGGCCCAAGGCCAGCATGTCCTCTTTCAGGCTATCGGTCTTGAACGGCAGAACGCTCACGGGTCCCGGGCTCCCGGCTCGGCGGTTGAGGATACCCCAGTGTACCCAAGGTGCGGCGGCAGGCCAATGGACGCGGTCATGCATCGAAGCGGCAGTGGTGATGTTGCCAACCGTGCTCTCGCGCTTTCCGACGTAAGACACGACGCGGCCAATTGGACCGGCAACCTGCGTTTCAGTTTGGTGAGCAGGCATCCGGCCGGGCGGGTTCGATCAGCATGCGAGTTGACAGGTGTTGGTGGTGCCATCGCCCTCCCTTTCATCGTCATCCCGCATGGCCTGGTCGTTCACGGCGGCAACAACGGCGAGCGCTTCGGCTTACCACCGGTTCCGCTCCCGTTCCATCGGCGGCCCCATTCCCTCGTCCATCTGAAGACGACGCGTCACGAGCACCTTGTTCCGGTCCCATAGGAGACCTTACTGCCCTGATGCAAACACCCAGACAAAAACCCAGACAAAAACCCAGGATCCACCTGGCGTGGCGGTCGGGGACCCAAAGCATGGACGGTAGTGTGTGGATTTCCTGAACCATGTGGAGTCAGCAACATTGCAATGTTGCCATGGATCATCTAGCGTGAAAACAGAATTTTGATCTCAGAAAAATATAAATCCATCGATCATTCCATCGGCGTTTTCATGTCCGCTATCAGAATGTCAAATCTAATAACCATTGGTTATTAATACATATTTGTGAAGCTCTAATTGAATCTGGAGAGATTATTTTAGATTCCTGTTTTATCGCCTTTTCGAACCGTCAGGTCGGTTTCCACGTCCGCCGAAAATGGTCTGATACCGCACGCTTGGCAGGCAGCAGGCGAAATCAATCTTTGGCATTGTTCTGTTGTTTGGCACTGCACCGTCCTCCATGCGCGACATAGTGACACATAAGAGCGAATAGTCACTCAAAACAATGTCATATTTTTCATGTTGTGTGTATTGTTTATGAAATCGCATCAAGATACGAACGAGCTGGTCCAGTCAAACAAGTCTCATCATGAAGTATGAATGCAAAATTCAGAACCCGGTGATGATTTCAGTCTTGGCCCGTGTCCGCGAGCGTGCGCCATCGGCAAGCGACCCACGTTGGCATCAGAACCACATGGTATTTGGACCCACATGGTATTTGGACCCACATGGTATTTGGACACTGTCAAATCCGCATAGTCCAGCACCTCGTTCCACGGACGATCGTTTGAGGATTGTGGCGAATACCCCATGCTGGCGTTTTTCTCGGCGTTCAGCGACACGAGGATCGGTGAGATGGCTACTCAATACAATTCAAATAACGATCAAGACAACGCTACGGTTGCGCCAATTCCACTTGCGAGGACACTCAACTCTATGGCCATGAGTCAGTCTCCCGATTTGACACTGAACGGCTTGAATTTTCTCTCTTCCGACGTCTACGAGGGCTCCAGCCTGGGGGTCGACTTCAACGTTGCCAACACTGGTGGCGTTTCGTCACCGACCTCCCGGATCGGATTCTACTTATCCGAAGACCTGGGCTTTGACGCAGGGGACGCACTGCTTGGCACCTACGCCCTGGGCGCCGTGGGGGCGGGTCAGAGCTTTGACGGCAGTACGACCGTCTCCATCCCTGCCGACACCATC
>JANQJV010000355.1 GCA_028281465.1 Azospirillaceae bacterium
TCGCCATCGCCACCACGCTCGGCATTGCCGCCCCGGCACTCGCCGCCGACTACGTCATCGACACCACCCACGCCTCGATCGAATTCGAGACCGGCCACCTGGGCTTCAGCCTCCTGACCGGCCGTTTCGACACCTTCAGCGGCAGCTTCACCTTCGACCCGGAGAACCCAGCCGCCGGCCAGGTTTCGGTCGACATTGATCCGGCCAGCATCAACAGCAACCACGACAAACGCGACGAACACTTGCGCAGCGCCGATTTCTTGGACGTGGACGCCTACCCGCAAGCGCGCTTCGTCAGCACCGGCATCGAGGTGACCGGCGACGACACCGCCGTGATCACCGGTGAGTTGACCCTACGCGGCGTGACCAGGGAAATCGCCATCGACGCCCGCCTGATCGGCGCTGGCACCGACCCGTGGGGCGGCTACCGCGCCGGCTTCTCCGGCACCACCCGCATCACGATGGCTGATTTCGGCATGACCTACAACCTGGGGCCGTCGGCCGAAGAGGTGCAGCTCACGCTCAACGTCGAAGGCATCCGCCAGTAACCCGTCGCCTTGAAAAAGCCCCCTGCCCACGGGGAAGGCGATCTGTAGGTTGGAGCGCGGCGTGCACGATCCCTGGTCGTGACCGACCGATGTCGACGCGCCGTGCCCCAACATCCACCGTCTCACCCTGCTGCAGGGCCGGATGTCGTGGCGACTTGCCCACCCAACGCGCATCGCATCAACAGGGTGCCGGCAGATCGCTACAGCTTACGGCCATGCTCACCAGTCCTTATCCCTTCGAGGATACCCCCCTTGTTGCGGAATGGACGCCGGGTCGACGCTTGGCGCCTGGCACCCGGGTCCAGGCCAAGGAGAGAGACCGGCCGGTTCTTGCCGACCGCCGGCAGGATGCACCAGGCCCATCCTTGTCTGTCCGTGCCGCCGCCTCGCTGCTTGTGCACGGAAACGACGGACGATTGCCGATTTGCGCCGTCGGCATCAGCCGGTTTCGAATTTGCGCATGGTCCGGATGACCCGCCGCATCAGCGCGAGCAGTGTCACCGTTTCTTCCTCGGAAAGGTCCGACAAGGCGAAGGTGTTCTGGGCCTGCGCGGCGGCGGTGGCGGCCTCGCGCAGAGCATGGGCGGTCGACGTCAGCCAGGCCTGATGGGCGCGGCCATCGTCCGGGTGGGGCCGCCGGACGATCAGCCCGTCCCGCTCCATACGCCGCAAAGTGTTGGCCATGGTGGCCTGTTCAACGTTCAGCCGTTCGATGAGCTGCTTCTGGGTCAGACCATCCTCTTCCCACAATTCGAGCAGCGTCATGAACTGGGCCGGCGCCAATCCCAGGGGCTGGATGCGCCGATGCAGGCCCTGCGCGAACAGCCGCGCCATGTGATTGGCCTGGTACCCGGCCGAGGTCGTCTTGTTGAAGGCCATGGACCCGTTCTGTTTCAGTCTTGGACCGACGGTCCGGTCGTTGGGCCTGGGTTCGCATCGTGCGTCCCCAGAAACTCATGTCAAGGGTTCGGCCTATTGCATAGCACGCTATGCTGTGCCATGTGAAAGGAGCGTCGGAGGAACCGTCAGGAGATGGCGCATCCGATCATATAGCGTGCTATTCAATCAATTCGAATGCGGGACCAGTCGAGCTATGCCGTACCGTGGAGTCAGATTTCCATGCGCTTGCAGCCTCCTTGTCGTGGGTCCGCTCGTGTTGGCGGGGTGCCGGCAGGATGGCCCTATCCAAGCCCCCCAACCGCGCCCCATCGCCTGGTCGGAGGTGGGTGTGGCCGACCCGACGGTGCGCCGGGTGCTCCCCGGGCTGGTCAGGCCGGCACGCCACGCGGCCATCGCCTTCGAGGTCGGCGGCCGGGTCGACCATGTGGGCGTCGATGTGGGGGATGCCTTCGACGAGGGCTTCGTCCTGGCTCGGCTGGAGACGCGGTCCTTGCGCCTGGTGCGCGATGCCCAGGCCAGCGTGGTTGCCGAGGCCGAGGCGACCCTGCGCGAGTCCGAGCGGCAATTCGAGCGTCAGGCCGACCTGCATGATGACGGCTGGGCGTCCGGCGCCCGGTTCGACGCCGCCCAGGCGGCCGTCGATACGGCCCGGGGCCGGCTGGACAGCGCCCGCGCCCGGCTCGCCCTGGCGGAGGAAGCCCTGGACGATGCCGTCTTGCGCGCGCCCTACGACGGGGTGGTCGCCCGACGCAGGGTGGAACCGGCCCAACAAGTGGCGGCCGGACAAACCGTCTTCGACATCCAGGGCCAGGGCGGTGCGCTGGAGATCGCCGTGCCGGTCCCGGAGACGTTGGTGATGCGCCTGTCCAAGGGGGATGCCTTGTCCGTGGACTTGCCGGCGCTCGCAGTTGCCCCACTCGTCGCCGTGGTGGCGGACATCAGTACCGATTCCGCCCAAGACGGCACCTACCCGGTGACTCTGCGCCTGGAAAAGCCGCCGTCGACCCTGAGGGCGGGCATGACGGCCGCCGTGACCCTGACCCTGCGCGATCCCGCCTCGGCCGAAATGGCAAGGGCTTCGCCGCGCACGATTCCGATTACGGCCTTTCTGCCCGGGGACGGAGCGCAGGCTGTGGCCTTCGTCTATCGGGCCGCCGACGAACCGGAGACCACCTCGGGCGTGTTGGAGCGTCGCACGATCACCCTGGGTCCGGTCACATCAACCCAGGCCTTGGTACACGACGGCTTGTCCCCCGGGGAGATCGTGGCAACACGCGGTCTGCCGTTCCTGTTCGCGGGACAGTCCGTCGCGCTCTTGGGCATCGGTGCCGAGCGGTACGAATAAGACCAACAAACGATCGGATTGACTCATGGGTTTATTCTCGTAGGGCGTGCTTCAGCGCGCCTCGTGCAGCCAGAAAAGCGCCGGACTCTCGAGCAAATCCCGAGCAGATTGAGCCGATCTGCGACGACGATTTGCTGAAAAATCAAGTGGCTAGAGCATCTTCCGCGAACCAGAGTGAGCGGAAACCGCTCTAAAGCGCTGAAGCAGGCCCTACGGGGGTGCGCCGCGTCGGTCAAAACGTCCGTTCATTGGTATGACAGCCGACCGACCGTTGCCGCCGCCGAACCGCCCCGGCGGCTTGCCCCGACCGGCATTTCGCGCTACCGGTAGCGGAATCCGGCGACACCGATTCGGCGTGGCCATCCCGAGCCGACCGAATGGATCCGTCCGCCAACAAACCTCTCCAGACAGGGATTTGGGGGAACCATGGCACGCAACAAAATCGCGCTGGTCGGCGCAGGACAGATCGGCGGCACGCTGGCACTGCTGGCCGGGCTGAAGGAACTGGGCGATGTCGCCGTATTCGATATTGTCGAGGGCATGCCCGACGGCAAGGCGCTGGACATTGCCGAGGCCTCGCCGGTGATCGGCTTTGACGCCGTGCTCGCCGGCGGCAGCGACTATGCCGTGCTCGACGGTGCCGACGTGGTCATCGTGACCGCGGGCGTGCCGCGCAAGCCCGGCATGAGCCGCGACGATCTGATCGGCACCAACACCGGCGTGATGCTGTCGGTGGGGGAGAACATCAAGAAATACTGCCCGAACGCCTTCGTCATCTGCATCACAAACCCGCTCGACGCCATGGTCTGGGTGCTGCAGAAGGCGTGTGGCCTGCCGCCGGAGCGGGTGGTCGGCATGGCCGGCGTGCTCGACAGCGCACGATTCCGCTACTTCCTGGCCGAAGAGTTCAAGGTCTCGGTGGAAGACGTCACCGCCTTCGTGCTCGGTGGCCATGGTGACACCATGGTGCCGCTGGTGCGCTATTCCACCGTCGCCGGCATCCCGCTGCCCGACCTGATCGCCATGGGCTGGACCACCCAGGAGCGCCTGGATGCCATCGTGCAGCGCACGCGCGACGGCGGTGCGGAGATCGTCAAACTACTCAAGACCGGCTCGGCCTTCTATGCGCCGGCCGCCTCCGCCATCGCCATGGCCGACAGCTATCTAAAGGACAAGAAGCGCCTGTTGCCCTGCGCAGCCCACCTGAGCGGCCAATACGGCGTCGACGGCTATTATGTCGGCGTGCCGGTGGTGATCGGGGCCGGAGGTGTGGAACGCATCGTCGAAATCGACCTCAAGGCGGACGAGCGCGCCATGTTCGACCACTCAGTGACGGCCGTGAAAGGCCTGGTCGAGGTGGCCGAACGCATGATGGCGGAAAAGCAGGCCGGCTGAACCATAGTCGCTGCTGTCGACGGGGCCGCCGCCGTGGCGGCCCGGGTCCCGGAGGACGGTCTCGACCAACTGGTAACTACCGTCCCCGACCGGGATGCCACCTGCCACTTTAACGAAACCGTGCGCGGGATGACGCAGCAGCGCTACGGCGTCAACCGACGCGCCCAGCATTTCAGCAACCAGAAGCTCACCCTGCACCCGGCCGAAGCCATCCCCGCCCCGAACCTGCAGCACACCACCCCGGTTCGGCCGACCTATGTTTCCTGACCCGTGCCCCTCTGGACCAAGTGATTGGCCACATCCGTTCGTGTGATATGGCTGTCATTAAAGGACTGCTAGAAATGATCGGCGCGACCGGTGCGCTCCGCTCGATCTATTTCTACGATCCCGACGAAAACCTGATTGAGGTGGCGAACCGACTCGATGACCCCAGCAGCGAACACGCCACGGAACAGGCGGCCACGCCCGCGCCATGAAACGTCGTGACATTTGAAAGAAGGCGATGAAGTGCCGATCTGCCTCTGATACACTCATGTGTCTTGACATGACATCACTCGCTCAGAAATCGCGAGTGGCCACATTGGGGCATGACATGGCGATCACCGGATGGGAGGCACTCCATGCGTACCGATGTTCAGGTCTACTTCGGCACCAATCGCAACCAGTTCCGGGCCAACAACAGCCAAGCCAAGATCTATGTCGACAAGATCGCATTTGGTTCCGATCTGTCCGGTTTCGACGGCCAGGCACTGCGGTTCGGCAAGGCGGCGGTTTCCTTCTCCGATGATTTCGTCGGCGCGGTCACACAGGTCAACGTCGCCGCCGAAGACGTGTTGCCAAGCAGCGCCAACAGCCGCCCGCGCGTCGGCAGCCGCGAAATCTACGACGAACTGCGCCGGGCGGCACTCAGTTCGCCCGAAAACATCATCGTGGTGCTGCACGGATACGCCAACAGCTTCGAAAGCGGCCTGACCGGTGCGGCGGAACTGGGGGGCCTCTTGGATCGCCCCAATGTCTTCACGTTCTGTTGGCCATCCGGCGAAATCGCCGTCGGTTTGAATTACGGCCATGCCCGCAAGATGGCGAGGACGTCAGGCGATGCCATCGGACGCGCCTTCGACATCCTGCTGCGCATGCTGGGAACCTTGCGCGATGAGGACCGTTGCCACCGCAAGGTGGACATCATCGCCCACAGCATGGGCAACTATGCGTTGCGGCAGGCTGTGCAGAGGATGAAACCGCACCTGGAGACACCGGCCGGCAACCGGTTGTTCGACGATCTCCTTCTGGTGGCGGCCGACGACGACAACGATACGCTGGAGCGGGACGATGGCATCGCCCCCTTGCTCCCCCACGTCCGGGCGGCGACAGTCTACTACAGCCGCTGGGATCTGGCCTTGCAGTACTCCGATCGGGTGAAGTTCAACCCCGACCGACTCGGCCAATACGGACCGCGGAACCTGAGTGTCATCTCGGAGAAAGTGGTGGCCGTCGACGTCACCGAGACCCTGGACCAAGACGACGATATCCTCATCAACCACTGGTACCACCGGTCCCCGAACAGCCGAACGGTCTTGGCGGACATGAAGCGCACCTTGGAGTTCCGGGGCGCCGATCCGGCCGATCCAAGCCATTTCCCAAACCGCAAGAAACTCGACACCGGACCACGCCGCTACCGCTTGATGCCGGCGTGAGCGGCCCGCTGGGCCCATCCCCATCCTCGCCGGTTTGCCACCGGCGGGAGAGCGAGAGCGTCGGGGGAGGAGCGTGACGGCGACCCACTCCGTCGTTCACAAATCGACACGAACCCCGCCAAGGCGGGCCGACGTGGCGATGGCGTGGATGACCCGCTCGATGCGGATGGCGTCGGCGAAATTGGGATAGGGATTGCGGCCATCGCGAACCGCGCGCAGGAACGCCGCGACCTCGATCGTCTTCTGATCATTGAAGCTGAGACCATGGCCCGGCGCCGGTGTGAACTGCCCATAGGGTGGGTGGGCCGGCCCGGTGAGAATGGTCTTGAAACCATGGCGCGCCGCCGTCTTGGTCGGCGCCGGACCGGCTTCGAACACCTGCAGCTCATTCATCCGTTCCTGGTCGAACGCGATCATGCCGGCATCGCCATGCACTTCCCAGGCAAGCCGGCCTTTTCGCCCCCACACCACGCGCGAGGTGGTGATCACACCGCCGATGCCATTGGCGAAACGCAGCAGCGCCGTGGCCCAATCCTCATTCTCCACCGGCCCCCGGGCCAGCCCATCCGGCTTCGGCCGGTCGCCATGGACCGTCCCCATATCCGCGCTCAGGGAGGCAATCGGACCAGCCAGATGCATGGCCACGCTGACCAAGTGGCAGCCCAGATCGCCCAGGGCCCCCAACCCGGCTTCGTTGGCGAGGCACCGCCAGGACCAGGGCAGCGCCGGGTTCGCCATGTAGTCTTCGTCGCACGCGCCGCGGAAATGGATGACACGACCGATCGCCCCAGTGTCGATCAAGGCTTTGGCATGGAGCAAGGCCGGGTTCTTGAGATAGTTGTAGCCGACGATGGTGCGCACATCCGGCAGCGCAGACTCGGCGGCGGCCGCCATTTCCTCCGCATCGTGCAGAGTCAGGGCGAGCGGCTTCTCGCAATAGACGTGTTTGCCGGCAGAGATCGCCGCCAGCGCCATCTCACGATGCAGCTTGTTCGGTGTCGTGATCGAAACCACGTCCACCGTGGGATCGGCCATCACCACCCGCCAATCCGACACGGCGCGGGCAAACCCGAACTGATTCGCATGGCGTCGGGCGGCTTCGCCCGGAATGTCGCACAACACCTCCAGGCGCGGCGTTGGCACGTCCCCAAACACCGCCTTGACCGCACGATAGGCAAGCGCGTGGCATTTGCCCATGAACCCGGTGCCGATGAGGCCAATCCCGATCGTGTCCATGCCCTTGATCCCTATGATCCGGCGTCAGAGGAGATCGGACACGTCGATGGGCCGGCCTTCGACCACCGACCGCACGGCCGCCTCGGCCAAGACCAAGGCCGCACGCCCGTCCCGCCCGCCGGGACGCGGCGGCGTTCCCTTGGCGAGACACTCGACGAAATGCGCGATTTCCGCCGCATAGGCATCGACGTATCGGGTCATGAAGAAATCATACAGCGGCGGCCGGATGAAACCGTCGGCGGTCGCGACCTCGACGGTCACCGGCCGCTGGTTTTCCACCGCCACCGACCCAAGCGAGCCATGCACCTCGACCCGTTGATCGTAGCCGTAAGCGGACCGGCGCGAATTGGAGATCATGGCGTGTCTGCCCGAGGGCGTGCGCAGCAGCACCGAGACGCTGTCGTAGTCCCCCAGCGCGCCGATCGCCGGATCCACCAGGACCGACGCCTGGGCCATCACCGACACCGGATCCTCGCCCAGGACGAAGCGCGCCATGTCGAGATCGTGAATGGTCATATCCCGGAAAATGCCGCCCGAATGCGCGATGAAGTCGGCCGGTGGCGGATGCGGATCGCGCGACGTGATCGTGACCATTTCCACGCTGCCGATCCGCCCCGCGTCGATGGCACGCCGAAGTGCCTGAAAACTCGGGTCGAAACGCCGGTTGAACCCCACCATGAACGGGACAACGGCCGCCTCGACCGCGGCCAGGCAGGCTTCGACGCGCGGGATGCTCAGATCGATCGGCTTTTCGCAGAAGATCGCCTTGCCGGCCCGCGCCGCCCGTTCGATCAGGTCGGCGTGGGTATCGGTCGGTGTCGCGATGATCACCGCATCGATATCGGTCGCGGTAAGGATGTGGTCGACGGACCGGACCTGGCAACCATGGTCGGCCGCCAGAGACGCCGCCGCGGCCGGCAGCGCATCGGCGACGGCCACCAAACGGGCCTGCGTCTGACCCGATACGGCCCTGGCGTGCACTTTGCCGATGCGCCCGGCACCAAGAAGTCCAAAACCGATCACCCGACCACCCCCCCGCGACGCCCTGCCCCGATCACACCGTCCCGCCCAGGGACGCTTCCAGGTCCACCATTTCCTGACCGCCGGCCATCATATCCTGAAGTTCGTCCGGCTTGACCTCGCCCCGGCGCGCGGTGCCCAGAGTCCGGCCGCGGTTGAGGACCGTGAATCGATCGCCGACCGCCAGGGCGTGGCGGACATTGTGGGTGATCAGCACGATGCCGACGCCCTTTTCCCGAACCCGCTTGACCGTCGCCAGGACGTTGGCGGTCTGGCGGACGCCCAGCGCCGAGGTCGGCTCATCCAAGATGAGAATGCGGGCGCCGAAGTAGACCGCCCGTGCGATGGCAACGGACTGACGCTCGCCGCCCGACAGGGTCCCGACCGCCTGCCCTGGATCCCGCAGCCGGATGCCCATGCGCTCCATTTCGGTGAGCGCCACCCGATCGGCCGTCTTGAAGTCGAAGACCTTGAACGGACCGATCCGCTTCTCCGGTTCCCGCCCCATCCAGAAATTGCGCGTGACCGACATCAGCGGGATCATCGCCAGGTCCTGGTAGACGGTTGCGATGCCGGCGTTCATGGCATGCCGCGGATTTTGGAAGGTGACCGGCTGGCCCTCGAGGAAGATGCTGCCCTTGGTCGGCCGGTGGACGCCGGACATCACCTTGATGAAGGTCGACTTGCCGGCGCCGTTGTCTCCGAGCAGGCAATGGCATTCGCCCGGATTCACGGTCAGCGACACGCCGGCGAGGGCAATCACCGACCCGAAGTGCCGTTCGATGCCGCGCATTTCGATGAACGGAGCGCCGTTGGTTGCATCGTCTTCGGCCGCGTCCGACGCGACCTCGACGTCGCGCATCTCGAAGATCGGCGTCCCCATCACCGTTCTCCCGTGATCATGCGGCGCACATAGGTGTTCAGGATCACCGCCATCAGCAGGATGACACCCAGGAAGACGCGGAACAGCGAGCTTTCCACACCGGTGAAGAACAAGCCCTGCTGAACGATGCCGAAGATCAGTGCCCCAAGCGCGGCGCCGATCACGGAGCCGTACCCTCCGGTCAGCAGCGCGCCGCCGATGACCACGCAGATGATGGCTTCGAACTCCTTGAGCACGCCGCGGTCGGCCGCGGCCGAGCCGAATTCCATGACCTGACAGGTGGCAAACACGGTCGCACAGAACGCGGTGACCATGAACATGGAGATCTTCACCCGGTCGACCGGCACGCCGACGTAGCGGGCCGCCTGCGCATCACCGCCCGCGGCGAAGATCCAGTTCCCGTAGCGGGTCCTGGTCAGAACCCAATGACCGACAAAAACCAGCACCACCGCCCAGACCATGATCATGGGAATGCCGTCGATCACCGGTTCCCCCATCCGCCGACCGCGCGTGAAGGTTTCGATCAGCCCAAGGTCGGCGAGCCAGACGAACAGGTCTCCAAGGATATTGCCGCCGAACAGCGGCGCCAGCCAATCCCCTTCGGCGGAGTTGTTGACGCCGCCGATGATGGTGCGCCGGGTCATGGTGATCGACAAGAAGATCGTCAGGCCGCGCAGAATGTAAAGAAATGCCAGAGTCACGATGAAACTGGGCAGGCGCGTGCGCACCACCAGCCAGCCGTTCAGCGCACCCAGCGACAGGGCCAGCGCGAAGGCAAGCACGATGCACAGCCACATCGGCAACTGCATTTCGACCGCGAGCACGGCGATCACGATCCCGGAAAAGCCGATCATGGAGCCGACCGAAAGGTCGAATTCGCCCGCTATCATGAGCAGGCACGCACCCACGGCGATGATCATGAACTGGGCCGCGACCGTGCCCCAGTTCATCACCCCCTCGGCGGAGAACATGCCCGTGTCCGAGGCGACCATCAGGAAAAACACGAGCACCAGGATGGTTCCGCACATCGCCCCGAGTTCGGGACGAACAAACGCTTTATGCAGGGCAGACGTTTGTTTGATGCGCTCGTCCGGCGGGCCACCCGCGCCGGGTCGCACCGGCGGCCCGCCGGCAGTTTGGACTTCCGACACCGCTCGATCCTCCGCAGAGTCAGGCCATGCGACATCGCCCGTCCCACCGGCAGGATCGACCGATCCCGACCGGCGGTCCAGACAGTGGGGTCAGCGGTAGACGCCGGCGTATTGCTCGACGAGGGCGATATTGTCCTTGGTGACGAAACCGGGGCCGGAATTCATATGCCCAGACGGAAGGACACCGTAGCGCGTCAGATTGGTCAGAATGACAACCGGCATGTAGCCTTGCAGAAAGGGTTGCTGGTCGATGGCAAAGGCGATGGTGTCGCCCTTGATGGCACGCGCAATCTCTTCCGACAGGTCGAAGGTGCCGAAGTACATCTCACCCGCCAGCCCCATCTCGTCCAAGGCCTGCAGGGTCGGGTGGGCCGAGGTCGGACCCAGGGTGAGGATGCCGTTCACGGCGTCGTTGAAGTTGAGAAAGGCCTGGACGCGATTCTTGATCTCCGACGGGTCCTGGCCACTGTCGATCATCTGGTCGCCGAGGTCGACGCCGAGCGCGTCGGCAAAGCCGCGGCACCGCTCTACCGAAGCCGGATTGGTGATGTAGTGGTTCACGCACAGGAAATCGGTCACGCCGGCGGCCTTCGCCCGCATGCCGGCACCGTGCCCGGCATCGTATTCCGGCTGGCCGACGTGCATCAGGGCGCCCAGAGCCTGGGATTGTTCGCGTGTGCCGGAGTTGATGGTAATGACCGGTATGCCCATGTCCACCGCGTCGACGATCGGACCTTCGAGCACGTCGAAATCGGCAATCGTCACGATGATTCCGTCGACGTTCGAGGCGGCGGCCTGCTGAACGATCCGCGCCATGTCGGCCAGGTCGCCGGTCGGCGGATTGCGGTACTCGACGGTGACGTCCATCTGCTCGCCGGCCACGCCGATCGCGTTCTTGATCGTGTTCCACCAGCTGTCGGAATCCGGGGCGTGACTGATGAGGACGAACCGTTCGCCGTCGGCTTGGGCCGGCGGTGCAACCGCAAGACCGCACACGAGGAGGGCGGCAGCCACCACGGACCTCAGGATCCACTTCATCGCGCGTTCTCCCTTTTGCTTGTTATGGCACTCTCGCGATGATGGAACAGGCGTTGCAAAAAATCAACGAATGGATCTATCATTCCGTCCATGACCGAGAGATCATCCCTCGCTGTGGATGCCACCACCCCATCGGGGGCGCCAGGCTCCCTTGACGAACTGAAAGCGCGCCTTGCGGCGCGATCGGCACAGCTTCCGGGCCGCATGCGGCAATGTGCCCAGTACGTCCTGGGCAACCCCAGCCAGGTTGCCCTGGCGACGGTGGCCGAGGTGGCGGCCGGGGCCGGCGTGCAGCCGTCGGCTGTGGTTCGGTTCGCACAATCGCTCGGCTATTCGGGTTTTTCGGACCTTCAAGACATCCTGCGCAAACGGCTGACGAGTCGAGCCACCGACTATCGGGGCCGGCTGGCGGAGCTTCGGCACGGCAAGGATGTGTCGGCCACCACACTGCTCAACGATTTCGCGGAGACGGCCCAGATCTCGCTGGATCGTCTCATCCGCGAAGTCGACCCGGCCAAACTGCAGCAGGCGGTCACTCTTTTGGCCAGGGCCCGCACCGTGCATGTGCTGGGCCTGCGCCGTGCCTTCCCGGTCGCCGCCTATTGGCACTACCTGTTCTGCCGTTTGGGCATCCCGGCCATCCTGATCGACGGCGTCGGCGGCATGATCCTGGAGCGCGCCCGCACCATCGCCCCCGACGATGTCCTGTTGGTGGCGACCTTTGCCCCGTATTCGGATGAAGTGGTCACATTCACCCGGCTCGTCTGCGATCGCGGCGGACAAACGGTCACCGTGACCGACACGGTCCTGTCGCCGGTTGCCACAATGGCAGCCGTCACGCTCGAGATCGGCGAATCCGAACGCGGCGGCTTCCGTTCCCTGTCGGCCACCATGTGCCTGGCCATGACCCTGGCGGTCGCGGTTGGCGAGGCGCGCGACCCGGCCAGCAAAGAGGCCCTGTGATGCCCCTCGACGTGATCACCATCGGACGCAGCTCGGTCGATCTGTATGGCACGCAGGTCGGCGGCCGCCTGGAAGACATGGCGTCGTTCAAGAAATACATCGGCGGCTCGCCCACGAACATGGCAGCCGGCGCGGCCCGGCTCGGCCTGCGATCGGCGGTGATCACCCGGGTCGGCGACGAGCACATGGGCCGGTTCATCCGCGAGCAGCTCGTGCGCGAGGGTGTCGACGTGCGCGGCGTCGTCACCGATCCCGAACGCCTCACCGCCTTGGTTCTTCTGGGCATTCGTGACGACAAGCGTTTTCCGCTCATCTTCTACCGCGAGAATTGCGCCGACATGGCCTTGTGCGAGGACGATATCGATCCCGCGTTCATCGCCGAAACCGGCTGCATCACCGTCACCGGCACCCACCTGTCCCATCCCCGCACGGAAGCCGCCGTTCTCAAGGCGGTCCAGCTCGGTCGTGCCCGGGGCGCGAAATTGATTCTCGACATCGACTATCGACCGAACCTTTGGGGGCTTGCCGGCCATGGCGCCGGGGAAGAACGGTTCATCGCCAGCCCGGCGGTGACCGGGAAACTTCAGGCCACGCTGGCGCTGTTCGATGTGATCGTCGGCACCGAAGAAGAGTTCCATATCGCTGGCGGTTCGACCGAAACCCTAACCGCTCTGCGCCGGGTGCGCGGCGTTTCCCCGGCGGCCCTGGTGTGCAAGCGCGGACCAATGGGTGCCGTCGCCTTTACCGGCGACATTCCGGACCGCTTGGACGACGGCATGAGTGGACCGGGCTTTGCGGTCGATGTCTACAACGTCCTCGGTGCGGGCGACGGTTTCATGGCCGGATTGCTGCGCGGGCTGCTGCGGGGCGAAAACTGGGAAACCAGTCTCACCTATGCCAATGCCTGTGGCGCCTTCGCCGTCTCCCGGCACGGCTGTACGCCGTCCTATCCGAGCTGGGTGGAACTGTCCCGGTTTCTGGAGCACGGATCGCCCTATCGCGCCTTGCGCAAGGACCCGCAGCTCGACCACCTGCACTGGGCGACCAACCGGGATCGGTCCTGGCCCGCCTTGAAGGTGTTCGCTTTCGACCATCGGCTGCAGCTCGAGCAATTGGCCGATCAGTTCGGGGTGGATCGCACACGGATCGCGCCGTTCAAACGCCTCTGCCTCGCGGCCACCCAACGGGTCGCCGCCGGCCGGGCCGGCACCGGCATTCTCTGCGATTCCCGCCTGGGCCGCGAGGCGCTCCAGGCCGCTACCGGAACCGGCCTGTGGATCGGCCGGCCCGTGGAGCAACCGGACGCGCGCCCGTTGGAGCTGGAAATCGGCCCGGACCTGGGCACGGATCTGGCCGAGTGGCCGACCGAACACGTGGTCAAGGTGCTCTGCTTCGCCCATCCGGACGATCCGGATGATGTGCGCACCGACCAGGAAAGCACCGTTCTGCGGCTCGCCGATGCCGCCCGCTCCAACGGCCTGGATTTTCTGCTCGAGATCATCCCCTCGAAAGTCGGGCCGGTCGATGACGAGACCTGCGCCAAACTGATCCGGCGCTTCTATGCTCTCGGCGTCCGGCCCGATTGGTGGAAGCTGGAGCCGATGCGCAACCAGGCCGCCTGGCGCAACGTGTGCGCCGCCATTGCCGATGGCGATCCCTGGTGCCGCGGCATCGTGATCCTGGGAATGGACGCCCCCGAAGAAACCCTGGCCGAGGCCTTCGCCGCCGCAGCCCGGCACCCGCTCGTCAAGGGCTTCGCCATCGGACGCACGATCTTCGGTGCCGCCGCCCACGGCTGGCTCGGCGGAACGATGGACGATGACGAGGCGATCGCCGAGATGGCCGCCCGGTTCGAGCGGCTGTGCGATCTCTGGGACGCCGCACGGGCCAAGGCCGCGGCGACCGCACCGACGACCACAGCGAAACCATGACGGAACCACCGCGGAGGGACGACGCGATGACCACGATCCGATTGACCGCGGCCCAAGCTTTGGTTCGTTATCTGACCGCCCAACGGACCGCGGACGGCGCGCCGTTCCTCGCCGGCGTGTGGGCGATCTTCGGCCACGGCAACGTCGCCGGTTTGGGCGAAGCCCTGTTCGCAGCCGGCGACACCCTGCCGACCTGGCGCGGGCACAACGAGCAAGCGATGGCCCACGCGGCCATCGCCTTCGCCAAAGCCAACAATCGCCGCCGCGCCATGGCCGTGACCAGCTCGATCGGGCCGGGCGCCACCAACATGCTGACCGCCGCAGCCCTGGCCCATGTCAACCGGCTGCCGGTTCTGTTTCTCCCCGGCGATGTCTTCGCCAACCGGGCCCCGGATCCGGTGTTGCAACAGATCGAGGATTTCCAGGACGGGACCGTCAGCGCCAATGACTGCTTCCGCCCGGTGAGCCGCTACTTCGATCGCATCACCCGTCCCGAACACCTGCTCACCGCCCTGCCCCGCGCCCTCGCCGTCATGACCGATCCCGCGGAGTGTGGACCGGCGACCCTCGCCGTCTGCCAGGATGTGCAAACCGAAGCGTTCGATTGGCCGGAGCCCTTCTTCCAAACCCGGGTGCGTCGGCCGCGCCGGCCTCACCCCGATCCCGACGAACTGGCGGCGGTCGCCACAGCGCTCCGATCCGCGCGGCAGCCGCTGATCATCGCCGGCGGCGGCGTCCATTACGCCGAAGCCACCACCGCGCTGTGCCGATTCGCCGAACGCCACCAGATCCCGGTTTGCGAAACCCAGGCGGGCAAGTCGGCCGTGCCGTGGAACCACCCGCTCAACCTCGGTTCGGTCGGCGTGACCGGCGCCTCGGCCGCCAACGAGGCGGCACGCGGCAGCGACCTGGTGCTCGCGGTCGGCACGCGTTTGCAAGACTTCACGACCGGCTCCTGGGCCCTGTTCCAGAATCCCGAATGCCGGGTCGTCCAGCTCAACGTCGCCGCCTATGACGCGGGCAAAGGGGGTGGCCTGCCCCTGATCTGTGACGCCCAGGCCGGACTGGACGCCTTGTCCAGCCACTTGGACGGCTGGACGTCGCCCACCGGCCCGGATGCCGCAGCCCGCGATCGCTGGCGCATTGCGGTGGACACGGCAACGGCACGACCACGAACCGATCTGCCTGCGAACACGCCCCCCTCGGACGCCCAGGTGATCGGCGCGGTCCAGCGATCGGTCGACGACGATACCATTCTTGTCTGCGCGGCCGGCGGCCTGCCGGGCGAGTTGCACAAACTCTGGAAAGCCACGCGACCAGGCGGTTACCACCTGGAATACGGCTACTCCTGCATGGGCTACGAGATCGCCGGCGGTCTTGGCGTCAAGATGGCCCATCCGGACCGGGAGGTCGTCGTCATGCTCGGCGATGGCAGCTACATGATGATGAACTCGGAACTGGCCACATCGGTCATGCTCGGGCGCAAGCTGATCACCGTGGTGCTGGACAACCGCGGGTTCGGCTGCATCAACCGGCTGCAACGGGCCACCGGCAGCGAGAGCTTCAACAATCTGCTGGACGATGCCCGCCACGCCGTGCCGTCGCAGATCGATTTCGCGGCACACATGCGCGCCATGGGCGTGACGGCCGAGAAGGTCGGTTCCATCGCCGCGCTGGAAGCCGCCATGGCCCGGGCGCGGGCCTCGCCGTCGAGCTACGGCATCGTCATCGACACCGACCCCTTGGCGACGACCGAGGCCGGCGGCCATTGGTGGGACGTGGCCGTGCCCGAAATCTCCGACCGCCCGCAGGTGCGCGAGGCGCGCGATCAATACGAGACCGCGCGGACCAACCGCAGGCCCGCGGTCTGACCCGAGGACGCACTCAAGACCTTTCCTATGTTTCGGAGCACAATGCCATGATCCGTTTCGGGACCAACCCGATCGCCTGGTCGAACGACGACGACCGCAGCATGGGCGCCGACATCACGCTGGAGCAATGCCTGGCCGACGCCGCCGCCATCGGCTTCGACGGCATCGAGAAAGGGCACAAGATGCCGACCGACGCCGAAACGCTGGCAGCGGTCCTGGCTCCGCATCACCTCGCCTTCGTCTCCGGTTGGTACTCGCTCAAACTGCTTGCCCGATCGGTCGACGACGAGATGGCCGCTCTCCAACCCCATCTCGCCTTGCTCAAGGCGATGGGCTGTGCCGTCTGCATCGTCTGCGAAACGTCGAACGCGATCCACGGTAATCCAAGCGTGCCCTTGGCCGACCGGCCGGTGCTCGCCGACGACCGCTGGCCGGCGTTCGGCGCAGCGGTCGAGGCGGTGGCGGCGCACTGCGCCACCCAGGGGATCGCGCTCGTCTACCATCACCACATGGGCACGGTGGTCCAAACCGGGCCTGAGGTCGACCGGCTGATGTCGGTCACCGGCCCGAAGACCCGGCTGCTGCTCGATACCGGCCACGCCTGGCTCGCCGGCGCCGACCCGGTGGCGCTGGCGCGCAGCCATATGGGGCGGGTCAGCCATATCCACGCGAAGAATGTGCGGCCGATCATCCGCACTCAGATCGAAGACCAGCGGCTGAGCTTCCTGGACGGTGTGCGGCGCGGCGTGTTCACCGTTCCGGGCGATCCGGAGGGGATCATCGATTTCGAACCGGTGCTGCGGATCGCTGCCGAGCACCGGTACCAGGGCTGGCTGGTGATCGAAGCCGAGCAAGACCCCGCCGTCCGCGATCCAGTGCTGTATCAGTCCATGGGTCTCAAGAGTTTGCAGGCAACGGCCACCCAGGTCGGTCTGGCCTGAAGGGGGAAGGAAACCATGGCGTCTCTCTTGCGCAAACCGGTCTCGACCACCGGCAAGCTTCACGACATCACGCCGGAAAACGCCGGCTGGCAGTATGTCGGCTTCACGTTGTACACGCTCGCACCCGGCGACCGCATTTCGGACGCCACGGGTCCGCGCGAGGCCTTGCTGGTCATCGTCGAAGGCAAGGCCGAGATCGCCGTCGGCGGGCGGTCCATGGGCGTGCTCGGCGAGCGCCTGCGTGTCTTCGACCGCACCAAACCCTGGAGTGTCTACGCCCCCAACGGCGTGGACTGGACCTGTACCGCCACCACAGCGTGTACGTTGGCAGTGTGCACCGCGCCGGGCAGCGGCGGGCATCCCGCGCGCGTGATCGGCCCGGACGACGTCGCCCGGGTAACCCGCGGCGTCGGCTCGAACACCCGCCATATCCACACCCTGGCCATGGAGGACAGCGACGTCGCCGACAGCCTGCTGGTGACCGAGGTGTTTACGCCGGCCGGCCATTGGTCGTCCTACCCCCCGCACCGGCACGACGAAGACGATTTCCCGCGCATCACCTATCTTGAGGAGACCTATTACCACCGGCTGGATCCGGCCCAAGGCTTCGGCTTCCAACGGGTTTGGACCGAAGACGGCGCCCTTGACGAGACCATGGCGGTCCATGACGGCGATGTCGTCCTGGTTCCGAAAGGATACCACCCGTGCGGCGCCCCCCATGGCTACGAAATGTATTACCTGAACGTCATGGCCGGCCCCTTGCGCAAATGGCGCTTCCAGAACCATCCGGACCACACTTGGATCGCGCAGCGGGACGCCGGCTGACCCATGCAACAGATCGGACATTTCATCGGCGGACAACCGGTCGGCGGCACCAGCGGCCGGTTCGGCGACGTTTTCAATCCGGCATTCGGCGAGGTCACGGGGCGGGTTGCCCTGGCGACGGCCGGCGAGGTGGACCGGGCGGTGGTGGCGGCACGCGCTGCCCTGCCCGAATGGGCCGCGACGCCGCCGCATATCCGCGCTCGAGTCATGATGAAATTCAAAACCCTGCTCGACGCCAACGCCGATGCGCTGATCCGGGTCATCAGCGCCGAGCACGGCAAAGTCCAGTCGGACGCGCAGGGAGAATTGACGCGCGGCATCGAGGTGGTCGAGTTCGCCTGCGGTATCCCGCACCTGCTTAAGGGCGAGTTCAGCCTCAACGTCGGCCGCGGCATCGACAGTTTTTCGGTGCGCCAGCCGGTCGGTGTCTGCGCCGGGATCACGCCGTTCAATTTCCCGGTCATGGTGCCGATGTGGATGCACCCGGTGGCCATCGCCTGCGGCAACACCTTCATCCTGAAACCGTCGGAGCGGGATCCGTCGGTCTCCACCCTGATCGCCGAACTCTACCAGCAAGCCGGGCTGCCCGACGGCGTGTTCAACGTGGTCAACGGCGACAAGGAGGCGGTCGACGCGCTCCTCACCCATCCGGACGTCGCCGCGGTCAGCTTCGTCGGCTCCACCCCGATCGCCGAGCACGTCTATCGGCTTGCCTCGGCCAACGGCAAACGTGTGCAAGCCCTCGGCGGCGCCAAAAACCATATGGTGATCTTACCCGACGCCGACCTCGACAATGCGGTCAACGGGCTGATGGGTGCGGCCTATGGCTCCGCCGGCGAACGGTGCATGGCGGTTTCGGTCGCCGTGGCCGTCGGCCCGGTCGGCGATGCCTTGGTCGAGCGGCTGAGCCACAAGGTAAACGCGCTCCGCATCGGTCCCGGCACGGACCCGGACGCCGAAATGGGCCCCCTGGTCACCCGTCAGCATCTCGACCGGGTGTCGTCCTATGTCGATCTCGGCATTCAGGAAGGGGCGGCGCTCGTGGTCGACGGCCGTGGTCTCAAGCTGCAAGGCTACGAGAACGGATTCTTCATCGGCGGCAGCCTGTTCGATCGTGTCACGCCCGACATGCGCATCTACCGGGAGGAGATTTTCGGTCCCGTCCTCTCGGTCGTGCGCGCGCCGGATTTCGATGCCGCCCTGGCGCTCGTCAACGGGCACGCGTTCGGCAACGGTGCCGCGATTTTCACGCAAGACGGCGACGCCGCCCGCACCTTTGTCGAGCGCTGCGAGATCGGCATGGTCGGCGTCAACGTGGCGATCCCAGTGCCCATGGCCTTTCACAGTTTCGGTGGCTGGAAACGGTCGCTGTTCGGCGACCACGCGGTCCACGGCCCGGATGGCGTGCATTTCTACACGCGCCTAAAGACCACGACCGCACGCTGGCCGACCGGCCTGAGGGCCGCCGGTGCCGAGTTCGTCATGCCGACGTTGTCTTAGAGCGTTTTCCGCTCACTCTGGTTCGCGGAAAACGCTCTAGCCACTTGATTTTTCAGCAGATCATCGTCGCAGATCGACTCAATCTGCTCGGGATTTGCTCTCGTTCTCACCGTCTGCCGCCGTCCCGCAGAGGATGAACCTCTGGGCGGGTCGTGGCCACATCCCGGAGCGCCGACGCCC
>JANQJV010000183.1 GCA_028281465.1 Azospirillaceae bacterium
CCGGCGTGCACACGAGGCCGACGAGGCGTCGGCGCTCCCACAAAGGCCTCCCCGGATGGACCCGTTTGTGCCCAACGGCACCGTTCGTTTCTTGTTAGAAATCGGAATTCGGCGATACTCTCTCTAAAAAAAGCTAGAGCGCTTTCCGCGAACCCGTGTGAGCGGAAAATGCTCTAGCTCCCTGCCTATTCGACGCGTTCTTGTTGCACAATCATTCGGTTTTCTCAAGGACAGCCCCAAGAGACGATCGGTAGCATGGGCAAACGGAACAGGCACCCAGTGCCTACTCCACGGTCACGCTCTTGGCCAAGTTGCGCGGCTGGTCGACATCTGTGCCTTTGAAAACGGCCACGTGGTAGGCCAGAAGCTGCACGGGGATGCTATAGAGGATCGGCGCGACGAATGGGTCGACCGCGGGCATTTCGAGCGCCCAGTGCGTCTTGTTCTCTAGACGCGTGATGCCGCGTTGGTCGGCCATCAGCAGCACGCGGCCGCCCCGCGCGGCGACTTCCTGCACGTTGGACAAGGTCTTTTCGAACAGGCGATCGCTTGGGAGCAGCACCACCACCGGGACTGCCTCGTCGATCAAGGCGATCGGGCCGTGTTTCAGCTCCCCGGCGGCATAGCCCTCGGCATGGATGTAGCTGAGTTCCTTCAGCTTGAGAGCGCCCTCGAGCGCCACGGGAAAGGTCAGGCCCCGGCCCAGGTAAAGCACGTCTTGGGCATCCGCGATGTCGTGTGCGATGCGCTTGACCGCCGCCTCATGGCGCAGCACCTCGGCCACCCGCCCGGGAACCTCGCGGAGGGCTCTGGTCAGACGCGATTCGTCCTCGGCGCCCAGCACGCCCTTAGCGCGCGCGATCGACAGGGTCAGATAGGCAATGGTTGCGAGCTGGCAAGTGAAGGCTTTCGTCGATGCGACACCAATCTCCGGCCCGGCCAGGGTGTACAGCACGGCGTCCGATTCGCGCGCAATGGTGCTTTCCGGCACATTCACGATGGACAGGATGTGCTGGCCCTGGCGTCGACAATGGCGCAAGGCTTCCAGTGTGTCCAACGTTTCGCCGGACTGGGAAATGAACACGGCGACGCCGCCATCAGGCAATGGCGCCTCGCGGTACCGAAACTCAGAGGCGATATCGACTTCGACCGGGATGCGCGCGACGTGTTCGAGCCAGAACTTGGCGACCAGACCGGCGTAGGAGGCGGTGCCACAGGCAACGATGGTGAGCCGGGGGGCCGCAGTCAGTGCGAACGGAAGGTCGGGCAGTGCGATTTCTCCCGTCGACGGATGGATATGGGCCGAGAGGGTGTCGGCAATGGCCTGTGGCTGTTCGAAAATCTCCTTATGCATGTAGTGGCGGTATCCCGCTTTGCCGATCAGGGCGCCGGACAGCGCCGTTTCGCGCACCGGCCGGTCGACGGTCACGCCGTTGCGGTCGAACATGTCTGCGCCATCCGGCCGCAGCACCACCCAGTCGCCATCGTCCAGGTAGCATACGTGCTTGGTGAGCGATGCCAGGGCCAACGCATCGGAGGCAAGGTACATTTCCCCGTCGCCGATTCCGACCGTCAGCGGTGTGCCCTGCCGAGCGCCGATCAGCAGGTCATGTTGACCGGCAAAGGCCAGGACGAGGGAAAACGCGCCCTCCAGGCGACGTAAGGCCGCCGCCGTCGCTTCCACCGGCGGCATGCCTTGGCGCAGGTGGCGTGTCACCAAGTGCACGATGATCTCGGAATCCGTTTCGGTTTCGAACCGGCACTGCTCGGTTTCCAATTCCGCCTTCAGATCTTGATAGTTCTCGATGATGCCGTTGTGAACCACGGCCACGTCCGCGGTGGCGTGCGGATGGGCATTGGTCTCCGTCGGTCCGCCGTGGGTGGCCCAACGCGTATGACCGATACCGGTTCGGCCGACCAGGGGGGCCTGGCGCAGCTTGGTATCGAGGTTGACCAGTTTCCCTTCGGCACGGCACCGTTCGATATGGCTGTCAACCAATGTGGCGACGCCCGCGCTGTCGTAGCCGCGGTATTCCAGCCGACGCAGCCCCTCCATGAGTCGGGTCGCCACGTCGTTCGTCTTGCCGATGATGCCAATGATGCCGCACATGATCCCCTCACCCCTTCTTCCCTGCGCCGGTTTTCGACGCCGGCAAAGCAAGCCGCATGCCGAACCCCGGGCCGTCGGGGTCGCCCGATGACCATACCGAATTTGCTTACGCTGGGCCGCATCGCGATGCTGCCGATTTTGCTGGTGTTGGTTTGGTTGCCGGGCGACGGCGTGCGTTGGGTTGCGCTTGCGGTGTTCTGTGTCGCCGCCGTGACCGATTTTCTCGACGGTTGGCTGGCACGCCGCCTCGATCAACAGTCGGCGTTCGGCCGTATGCTCGACCCGATCGCCGACAAACTCTTGGTCGCGGGTTTGTTGATGGGCTTGGCAACGGCCGATGACTGGCCGGTATGGGGGGTGGTGGCCGCCGTCGTGATCGTGCTCCGGGAGATCCTGTTGTCCGGCTTGCGTGAGCACTTGGCCGCTCGGGCTGCGGCGCTTGCCGTGTCGCGTCTTGCCAAATGGAAAACCGCGAGCCAAATGATTTCGGTTGCGCTGTTGATCGTCGATCGGGGCCAGTATGGCCTGCCATTGCTTTGGGTGGCAGCCATCTTGTCGGTGATGACGGCTTGGCACTACGTTGCCGGCTTACCGAGTTTGAGGGAGCCGTAGCTCGAGGGAACAGTATGAGGCTCCTGTACTTCGCATGGGTGCGCGCAAAAATCGGCTGTGGTGAGGAATCTGTGACGGTTCCTGCGGACGTGCGCACCGTGGCGGACCTTGTCGCGTGGTTGAAGACCCGTGGTCCTGGCTATGTCGACGCCTTCGCCAACCCGAACGTCATCCGCGCCGCGGTGAATCAAAAACATGTGGATTGGCGTCATCCGGTTGCCGACGCAGACGAGGTTGCGCTGTTTCCGCCGGTGACCGGTGGCTAAGCCGGGTGGATCCGGGGGATGCCACGCAAAGGGGATCGTCATGGCGCCGGTCGGGCGCGGTTTCGACTGCGGGTAGCGGCCGGTCCGCTCAGCGATGGGCCGGAGACAACGGAGAGTTAGTAAGAATTCGAACAAATAACAGTGTGTTCGGTCGCTGTTCTGGATCAAGATATCCGTGTAATCTATGGATTTATTTGCTAGCCCCTTGCGGGCCAATCGACGCCGGTTCTGTCCATGCGATCTCTGGTGTCGTCGTTGGGCCAGATATCCGCTTGCAAATCACTGAAAGCCGATTCACCGCGCAATGAGCATTGCTTTGAACCATCTATTTGTCGTCGGTATCGGCGCTTCTGCGGGGGGGCTTGAGGCACTGTCCTCGTTGGTCGCCCATCTGCCGACCAACAGCCGCATGTGCTACGTCGTGGCTCAGCACATGTCGCCGCAGCACCGCAGCATGATGGTGGATCTGCTGGCCCGATCGAGCACCGTCAACGTCCGCGAGGCGGCCGACGGTATGGAGCTCGAACCCAATATTCTTTATGTCACGCCGCCGAACCGGAATGTCGAAATCCGTGGGCCGAAAATCGTTCTGTCCGACACCTTTCCGGAAGGACCGAAGCCGTCGGTCGACCTGTTGCTCAAGTCGCTGGCCGAGGCGCATGGCGAGGCGACTGTGGCGGTGGTGTTGTCCGGTTCCGGCTCGGACGGTGCCCAGGGTATCCGCGCGGTCAAAGGCGCTGGTGGCATCACCATCGCGCAAGAGCCGGGTTCGGCCAAATACGACAGCATGCCGGAGGCGGCCATCCGCACCGGCAGCGTCGATATCGTTCTGCCGCCAGACCGAATCGGTGCCGAGTTAGCGAAGATCATCGCCGCCCCGCGCGGCCCGGGAATGCTTAAGGCCGAGGAACCGTCGGATGCCTATTCGACGATCATCGACATGATCCGCCACCGCGCCAACATCGATTTCGAAGATTACAAACCGACCACGATTTCGCGCCGTATCGACCGTCGGCTCGCGGCCTTGCGCCTGGATACGCTTGAGGATTATGTCGATTATCTGGGTAGCCACCCGGAGGAGATCGACAAACTCTGTTCCGACATCCTGATCTCGGTCACGTCGTTCTTTCGGGACGCCACCGCCTTCGAGGCTTTAGACCGCGCCCTGGCCGAGATCGTCACCACCAAGGGCGCAAGCGATACGCTCCGGGTCTGGGTTACCGGCTGTGCCACAGGGGAGGAGGTGTATTCGATCGCGATACTCATCGCCGAGCGTCTGCGCGGCGATTCAATGCTGCGCCGCGTCCAGGTGTTTGCCGTCGACATCGACGAGGCGCCGCTCGCCTTCGCCCGTCGCGCCGTCTACCCCGCCACTGCCCTCACTGGCATCAGCGAAGACTTGCTGGCGCGGTATTTCATCCGGGCTGGCGACAACCATTATCAAGTTACAAAGGACCTGCGCGACTGGGTGGTGTTTTCGCGTCAGGACATTACACGCGATCCGCCATTTTCAAGATTGGATCTGGTCAGTTGCCGTAATCTGCTGATCTACTTCAATCAAGGCTTGCAGACGCGCGTGTTGGAAGCGTTCCACTATGCCCTCAATCCGGGTGGCGTCCTGTTTCTGGGCAAATCGGAGACGGTCGGTCCGAACGAGGTGCTGTTTAGCGTCATCGACCGCACGCACAAAATCTACCGTCGCAACGCAGGGCGCCGCATGCCGTTGGCGTTCCTCGGCGCAGCCACCCGGAATTTCACCGGCGGACAACGTTCGGCTGCCGAAGCGCGCACCGAGACACCGCCGGTGGCTGCGCTGATGCAGCGCACCCTGGCCGATGCCTATGCGCCGCCGCCCTCGGTGGCCGTCGACGAGACAATGCACATCCTGCATGTGCACGGAGATGTCTCGCCATTTTTGCGCCTTAATCCGGGGCGAGCCGAGCAAGACATTCTGACAATGGCGACGCCCGAGCTCCGGTCGACCTTGCGGGCTGTCATGCATCGGGCACTACGAGGCGACTACGTTCATCACTATCTGGATGCGCGCATGGCCAACGGCAACGGCGATGGGTTGGTGCGCATCTCCGTACGCGCCATCAATCCAATGGGCAGCGTGCCGTGGCTGCATCTTGTGACCTTCGAACGGCTGCCCACCGGCGGTCTTTATGCACCGCGCGAACGCACCACGGACGAGGGTGAAGACACGCGTGTGGCGGAGCTGGAATACGAGTTGGGTGCGACCAAGGAGCACCTGCAGACGGTGATCCAGGAACTGGAGACGGCGAACGAGGAGTTGCAGGCGACCAACGAGGAACTGCAATCGTCGAACGAGGAACTGCAAGCTACTAACGAAGAACTCGAAACAACGAATGAGGAATTGCAGTCGACCAACGAAGAATTGGAGACGGTCAACGACGAACTGCGTGCCAAGTCTTCTGAATTGTTCCAAATGACAGCCGACCTTAAGAACATTGAAGAGAGCCTGGAGTTTCCACTGATCCTGATCGATACCGATCTCCGTATGCGCTTGTTCAATCGGGCGGCCCGGGGTTTGTTCGATATTTCAGAAGACAATCAGAACATGCCGGTGATGCATCTCACCGACCGCATGGATATGCCGGAAATGCGACGCAACCTCATTCGTGTGATCAACACCGGCGACTCGATACGAACGGAAGTGCGCGACCAGTCCGACCGCTACTATCAGCAGTCGATCGTACCGTACCGCGACCCTCAGAAAGGCATCAGTGGGGCGGTTGTGACCATGGTCGACGTCACAGAACGCGCGCAGATGCAACGAATTCTGGGCCAGTTGAACAGTCAGTTCGCCGAAGCCCAACGGATCTCACATGTTGGCAGTTGGCGATACGTTCTGGAAACGGGTGATGTCGTCTGGTCGGACGAGGTGTATCGCATCTGCGGCTTACAGGACGACCGGCGTGTTGAACGGTTGGACGACTTCCTCACGGTGTTCCATTCCGAGGATCGGGACACGGCACGGGCCGCCGTGGTCACCGCGGTCGAAGAAGGACGCGGTTTCAGTTTTAAACTGCGGGTGGTCCGGCCGAGTGGTGAGTCGCGTCAGGTCTGGGTCGAAGGTTTGGCCGAATCGGCGGACGACGGGCGCGTTGTCGCTTTGTTCGGCGTCCTGCGGGACATCACCGAAAGTGTCGAAGCGGCCCGGTTGTTGACCGAGAGCCACGCCCGTATGGCGACGGTGCTCGATACCATCGTCGATGGCATCATCGTCATCAACAGCAAGGGCCTCGTCTTACTTGCCAACCGGGCAGCCCATCAGATGTTCGGTTACTCTAGCGAGACCGGAGAACTGATTGGTAAGAATGTAAATATTCTGATGACCGATGCTGATCACCGACACCATAACCAGCATCTCAATAGCTATATGCGCACCGGCCGCCGCAAGATCATCGGTATCAGTCGAGACGTGGTGGGTCGTCGGCGCGACGGCACGACATTTCCGCTTGAGATTGCCATCGGGGAGATTTTCGACGAGGTGATGACCGGCGACCGGACCGACCGGCGCGCCTTCATCGGTACTTTGCGCGACATCTCTCGCCGAAAACTGTATGAGGAGGCGTTGCTCACCGCAAAGCGCACGGCCGAAGCGGCCAGTCAAGCCAAGAGCACTTTTTTGGCCCAGGTCAGTCATGAGCTGCGCACGCCGCTGAACGCCATCATCGGCTTTTCCGAAATCATCAAGGAAGGCATCCTGGGACCGGTCAAGCCGCCGAAGTACGAGCAATATGCGGGCGATATCTTTTCCAGTGGCCATCACCTTCTGCGCATCATCAACGATCTCTTGGACCTGTCGCGAATCGAAGCGGGTAAGGTGTCGATCGCTAGTGACGTTGTGGATCTCGTGGAGGTGGTGACCACCACGGTGAAGCTTCTGGAAGTCACGATCGAAGAGAAGTCGCTGCGCTTGGAGCTGCACATGCCCTCGGACCTTCCCAAGCTCAAGGCCGATGATCGGGCCATCCGCCAAATGCTGATCAACGTGCTGTCTAACGCGGTCAAATTCACATCGCTTGCCGGAGCCATCGTCCTGACCGCCCGGGTGGAGCCGGATGGTGGCATGACAGTCTCGGTGTCGGACAGCGGCATTGGTATGACGGCGGAAGAGATCACTTGGGCCCTGGAACCGTTCGGCCGTGCCAACAGTGATCGGGCACGCAAGCACGAAGGTACCGGCCTTGGTCTGGTGATCACCAAGTCGTTGGTCGAACTGCATGGCGGTACGCTGGGCATCCAGAGCACGCCGGGGAAAGGGACCGTCGTCACCATCCATCTGCCGCACATTCGGGTGATGGCGGCTCTGCCGACGCTTTGACAGCGGCGGCCTGGCCACTGTGTCGGGCACTTGACAATCGTTGGGGGTCAGTGTGCTTTTTGGGCGCCCCCGCCCCGGCCTTGCTCGGACATCTGAGGCCATCGCCGGCTTGGCTCGAAGGATCTTCCACCATGCATGCCTATCGATCCCACACCTGCGGCGCGCTGCGGCCGGAGCACGTCGGTGCCACGGTCCGCCTTTCCGGCTGGCTTCACCGCAAGCGTGACCATGGTCGTCTCTTGTTCCTTGATTTGCGTGACCGCCACGGGCTGACGCAGTGCGTCATCGACCAGTCGAGTCCGTTGTTCGCCGGCCTGGAAAGCTTGCGGTTGGAGTCGGTGATCTGTGTGACCGGTCGGGTGGTGGTGCGCACGCCAGACACGGTGAACGACAAGCTGCCGACCGGTGGTGTCGAACTGGTGATCGACGCGTGCGATGTGCTCAGCAGTGCCGACCTGGTGCCGTTGCAGGTGAATGCGGAGGCCGATGCCGGGGAGGACACACGCCTGCGCTATCGGTTTTTGGACTTACGTCGGGAGAAGATGCGCGACAACATCATTTTGCGCAGCGACGTGATCGCGTCGATCCGGCGTCGGATGATCGCCCAGGGTTTCTCGGAGATCCAGACCCCGATCCTGACCGCCAGCAGCCCCGAAGGGGCCCGCGATTTCCTGGTACCAAGCCGCCTGCACCCCGGCCGCTTCTACGCCTTGCCGCAGGCACCGCAGCAATTCAAGCAACTGCTGATGATGGCTGGGTTCGACCGCTACTTTCAGATCGCCCCCTGTTTCCGGGATGAGGACAGCCGGGCTGACCGGTCACCGGGGGAGTTTTACCAACTCGACTTCGAGATGGCCTTTGTCACCCAGGAGGATGTGTTCGCGGCCATCGAACCGGTGTTGCACGGCGTGTTCGAGGAGTTTGGTGGGTTTCGGCGCGCGGTGGCACCGACCGTGACGCCGGTACCGTTCCCGCGCATTCCGTACGCCGAAGCGATGCTGCGCTACGGCTCTGACAAACCGGACCTGCGCAATCCTCTGGTGATTTCGGATGTGTCCGATGTGTTCCGGCGTGACGATGTGGTGTTTCGGGCCTTCCGCGGCATCCTTGACAAGGGTGGTGTGGTGCGGGCGATCCGGGCGCCGCAGGTCGCCGACCGGCCGCGTTCCTTCTTCGACAAGCTCAACGATTGGGCCCGTGGCCTGGGTGCCCCCGGCTTGGGCTACATCCTGTTCGAGGCGGGGGGCGGCAAGGGGCCGATCGCCAAGTTCGTGCCGGGCACGGCCCAGGCGGTCTTGCGCACCATCGTTGGTCTGCAGGATGGTGATGCTGTCTTCTTCGTGTGCGATCAGGAGGTGGCTGCGGCCAAACTGGCCGGTCTGGCCCGCACGCGGATTGCTGAGGAGTTGGGCCTGATCGAAGGCAACGCCTTCCGGTTCTGTTGGATCACTGATTTTCCGATGTATGAGCGCAATGAGGACACAGGCCGGATCGAGTTCAGCCACAACCCATTCTCCATGCCGCAAGGTGGGTTGGGCGTCCTGGAATCCCAAGATCCGTTGAGCATCAAGGCATTCCAATACGACATCGTGTGCAACGGCGTGGAGCTCTCCTCTGGTGCCATCCGCAACCATTTGCCAGAGGTCATGGAGAAGGCGTTCGCCATTGCCGGATATAGCAAGGACCATCTCGAAGGGCACTTCGGCGGCATGTTGTCGGCTCTCCGATTGGGGGCGCCACCGCACGGCGGTTCGGCCCCCGGAATCGACCGGATCGTCATGTTGCTTGCCAATGAACCGAATATCCGCGAGGTCATCGCGTTCCCGCTCAATCAGCGGGCAGAAGATTTGATGATGCAGGCTCCTTCCGAGCAGACGCCGGACCGGCTGAAGGAGCTGCACATCAAGCTTGATCTGCCGAAACTCAGGAAATCCATCTGACGGCCGGAACCGACATCTCTTGTGGTAACAGTCGCGGAGGACCACCCTGGCGGTCCTCCTCCCGGTCGGTTCTTGGTCCGACGGGGTGCCAGTGGTTGACTGGCACCCCGAACGTTTGTTTCAGAGAAGTTGCCTCAGAGAAGTTGCCTCAGAGAAGTTGCCTCAGAGAAGTTGATTGACATCCACCACCATGAGCCCCCCGGCGATCAGCACGGCGATTCCGATCAGACGCAGAACGAAGGAGCCGATGACGGCCGATAGAATGGTCCCGAGACCGACGCCGGAGGTGAACGACATGAGTGCGCCGCAGGCCACACCCACCGTGGTCGGCGGGATCGATCCTTGGGAGACCGGTTGGCCGTAACCGAAGAACAAGCCAATGAGCAGGAGCACAATCAACGCGACCTGAGACGACACAACAGAGGATTGAAAGGCAAGGATCAGCCCCAACAGGATCAGGGGAACGGCGAACATCCAGGCCTGAATCTCGAACGGCCGTGGGATGTCGAGATAGGTCAGGCCGAGGCCGATCGCAAAGCCGAGCAAGAGGGCTATGGCCAGCCGCACTTCTTCGGATTTGCCGAAATGGCGATCGGCCCAGACCCCGGCCGTGGCCAGGGCGAGGAACAGGGGCGGTATTGCCATGGCCCCTATGAACCCGCTCCAGAACTGATCGATGAATTCCATGATTCCATGCTCCTTGCGTTACGGCGGGCATGCCCGGCGGTTCGGCCTCGGCACCCGCGCCGGACCGTGCGACGCCAGCGCTGGGGAATCAAGTCGTATCGATCTGTCGATTGCGGAATCCGAAGGTGGCGAGGAATGGTCCGTCCAGAAGATTGCATAGTTTACTAATTGCTAAGATTATCTTCTTGTTTCAAAATCCCACATTCGTCTCTTGTTGAGGGGGTTCACTCGCATCAAAATGTGCAGATCCTCCACTAGTCGCCATCGCGGCTTCTGCCAATCGGAAAACAGGCTTGTTCGAAATCGCGCTGGAACAAGCGGCAGACGAAGGCAGCGTCGTTGGCGGAATCGAAATGGTCTCCATAAACCCGATACAGACCATCCGTTCCTTTGTGCATGAGCAATTGAATCTGCTCGAAGCTGGTGTTCGGAAACTGCTGTCGATAGAGCGTAAGGTTCTGTCCAATCCGATCGATAGCGCGTTCTGCAGCAATTTGGTTCGAATATGCGCCGAATTGGATATACGCGACATTGGCATTCCAATCGAGCGCCGCCAACCGTCCGGACCTTGCGTCGGACGCGCGGACCGTGTCGGCCACTCTCGGTGCCGGGGGTTCGGGCACGGTGCTGGTCGTTGGGGACCCTGTGATCACCTTCGGTGACGTTGGTGGCCGGGCCGGCGCCGATGCCGGCGCCGATGCGGGGGCGGCTGATGCACCGACGGCTGTTGGCATCACCGGTGTGGTGGGCGTCGCGGGAGGCGGCAAGCGGGCCGAAGCCGCGGAGTCGGTGATCGCATCCGGCGAGGATGGAACAGCACTGGCGAAGGGATGTGGTGGTGCCGTCTGTCTTGTCGTCATCGTGGCCATCGCCGGTTGGGATGCCTGAGCCGGCGAGGATTGTGCAACTGCGCTCGGCATCGGACCGGGCCTCGGAACCGCGTCCAGTGTGTGCGTCTCGGCCGGCCAGATGTCATCGGAAGCCCCTCTGACCGAGGGGCTGATGGCCGAGGGGCTGGTGGCCGACGGGCTGATGGCCGAGGGGCTGGTGGCCGAGGGGCTGATGGCCGAGGGGCTGATGACCGAGGGGCTGGTGGCCGAGGGGCTGGTGGCCGAGGGGCTGATGGCCGAGGGGCTGGTGGCCGAGGGGCTGATGACCGAGGGGTTAATGGCCGGGGGGTTGATGGCCGGGGGGCTGATGGTCGTGCGCAGGGGCGTGGCCGTGCGAAAAGCCGGAGTGATTGCCGCTCTATCCGTCGTCACCGTTCCATCTGTCGATTCGGCCGTTGAGTCGACTGCTGATTTGGTCGGCCAAGCTGGTGCGGTTGAATTGTCGACCGGACCGACGTCCGCAACATCGATACGCTCGGCTGAAGGAGCGACCCAGGTGCTCGCCGGCCCCGCACCGGCTGCGGTTGGGATTGGCGTCGGCTCGGATGGTGGCATGATGGGTTTGGGCCGCGGTGTTGCAGGGGCCAGCGGCGGTGTGGCGGCGAATTGTGCCGTTGGCGGCTTGGCTCCGGCGACACTTTCCTCAGTCGCTGCCGGACTGGGCCCGGCCGTCGGTCCCGCCTCCGGTCGCACAGGTTTGGAGCGCGGCAGCGATGGCGGCGCTGTGGGGATCGGCGGTGGGGTCGGTGCGGCGGTGAGTGGTGCTGCCGGCACGTGGCCTCCGGTAGGGCTGGTTTGATTTGATACCGGAATGGCTGTGGCCCCGACCCGTTGGTCCGGCTGCGGAGGTTTCGAACGGGGCAGCGGCGACGGCGTTTCGTCTCCGGCGGAAACGCCTAAGGTCGTCGTGGTCGGTGGGGCCGGAGTCGGCCATGGCTCTGGTCCGTCGGTTGCCCGTTCGGACCATGGTGGCACAGGGACACGCGGGGTGATCGGCGGGGCGGGCCAGGTTGGCGATCCTGGCGTCCTGGGAGGCGCGACCGTCTCGATCGGAGGCATCGGTGGTTGGGTGTCGTCTCGGGGAACAGGCCCGGTCTGCGCTTCGGCGACCCTGATTGACGGTCCGGACTGGTTGGATCCGACCCTCCCCACCGGCGAATCGACCACCGGTTCGGCGGTTCCAGCCGTGAGCCTCTGGCCGCCCGTGATCTCGCCGCCTGCCAGCATCATGGCGAAGATACCGATGGCCACCAAAGCGAAGGCAACGCCGGCGTATGTCAGGCGGGTTCGGCGCCGCGCCGGGACCGCGTCTTCTGCATCAACCCTTTCCGGCGGTGTGAGTCGCCGACCCAGGCGGCGGACCGCCTCGAAGCGGAGCGGCGTGCGCCGCAAGATGATCGGACCGCCGAACAAACGCCGTGTCATGGCCACCCGCCGCTGGAATTGCCATTCGCCTTTGCTCGACCAAAGTATAAGCGCAAATGCGGGCGAAGGGCAGACGCCGAAACGACCGGCTTGGTTCGCTCGATCACGATCGGCTCGATCGCCGTCAGGGGAGTTGCCTGTTCCGTCATGTCGACCGCCGTTGCCATTCCGGTGCTGGAACCGGTTCGTTTGCCCCGCCTGGAAGCCGGCAAGCGATTCGACCTCGTGTCCGAGTTTCGGCCGGCGGGAGACCAACCACGCGCCATCGCAGAGTTGGTGGACGGCGTGCAGACGGGCGAGCGGGACCAGGTGCTGCTCGGGGTAACCGGTTCAGGTAAGACCTTCACCATGGCGCATGTCATTGCAGCTCTGCAACGACCCAGCGTGGTTTTGGCACCGAACAAGACGCTCGCCGCCCAGCTCTACGGCGAAATGAAATCCTTCTTTCCAAACAATGCAGTTGAGTACTTCGTTTCGTACTATGATTATTATCAGCCTGAAGCTTATGTTCCGCGCACCGACACCTACATCGAGAAGGAATCCTCGATCAACGAGCAGATCGATCGGATGCGCCACGCCGCCACCCGCGCTCTGCTGGAGCGGGACGATGTTATCATCGTTGCCTCGGTGTCCTGCATCTACGGCATCGGGTCGGTGGAGACCTATGCCGAGATGACGGCGACCGTGGCGGTCGGCCAGCGTATCGACCGGTCCGGTCTGCTCGGTCGCTTCACCGAACTGCAATATAGGCGCAACGATGCGGGGTTTGCCCGCGGAACATTCCGGGTGCGCGGTGACACCATCGAATTGTTCCCGGCGCACATGGAAGAGCGGGCGTGGCGTTTCTCGCTGTTCGGTGACGAGATCGAGGCAATTCACGAGATCGACCCGCTCACCGGTGAACGGGTGGCAGCTCTGGAAGCGGTGAAAATCTACCCGAACAGCCATTACGTGACGCCGAAACCGACGTTGCACCAGGCAGTCGACCAGATCAAACGTGATCTCAAACCACGCCTGGCCGAGTTCGAACGTGACGGCAAGCTTCTGGAGTTGCAGCGTCTGGAGCAGCGAACCCAATTCGATATCGAAATGATGTTGGCGACTGGAAGCTGTGCCGGCATCGAGAACTACTCGCGCTATCTGACCGGCCGCAAACCCGGCGAACCGCCGCCGACCTTGTTTGAGTACCTTCCGAAGACGGCGCTGCTGTTCGTCGACGAGAGTCACGTCATGGTGCCGCAGTTGGGTGGTATGTACCGTGGCGACTACATGCGCAAATCCACGCTTGCCGATTACGGTTTCCGTCTGCCGGCCTGCATCGACAATCGGCCGCTCAAGTTTGAGGAATGGGAACGCATGCGCCCGCCGACCGTGTTCGTGTCGGCCACGCCGGGGGCATGGGAACTCGAGCGCACCCACGGTGTGTTCGTCGAACAGGTGGTCCGCCCCACCGGGCTCATAGACCCGCTGGTGATCGTCCGGCCGACCGAGTTGCAGGTCGACGACCTTCTGGCGGAATGCAAGGAGGTGGCGGCCCGCGGCCAACGCATCCTGGTCACGACGCTGACCAAGAAGATGGCCGAAGCCTTGACCGAGTATCTCCACGAAGCCGGGCTGCGCGTGCGTTACATCCATTCGGATATCGATACGCTCGAGCGGATCGAGATCATCCGGGATCTCCGGCTTGGTGCCTTCGATGTCCTGGTCGGCATCAACCTGTTGCGCGAGGGGTTGGACATCCCGGAATGTGCCCTGGTTGCCATCCTCGATGCCGACAAGGAAGGCTACCTGCGCTCCAAGACGTCGCTGGTGCAGACCATTGGCCGCGCCGCGCGCAATGTCGATGGTCGGGTCATCCTTTACGCCGATTCCATGACCGAAAGCATGGACTACGCCATCGGCGAAACCAACCGGCGCAGGGAAAAACAGCAGGCCTACAACGCCGCCCACGGCATTACGCCGGAAAGCGTGCGCAAGGCGATTGGCGATGTGTTGGAGAGTGTCTACGACCGCGGCGACCGCGTCACGGTGAAGACGGGGGCCGCAGGGGCGACCGAACTGGTCGGCAAAGACCTCAAAGCTGTTGTCGCCGACCTGGAGAAGCGCATGCGGGCGGCGGCGGCCGATCTGGAGTTCGAGGAAGCGGCTCGGCTGCGCGACGAGATCAAACGCCTGGAGGCGCTGGACCTGGGCCTGGACGACGGTGTCGCCGCCGCGCCGCAGGGCTTATCCTCGGCGGCGCTGGCGCGAGGAAAACCGGTGCGCCGGGCCAAGGCCGAGGATGGTCGCACGACTGGCAAAGCCCGGGGCCGCCGGCGCCGCGGGCCTTGATCGTCGACTCCAACCCGAAATGTGCGGATTCGGACGCGTCAGTCCTTCAGATCCGTCGACATGAGCGCCCGGCGGAACGCCGGGTCGCCATAGTCCGCTTCGAGCACACAAAATAAGCGCACACTGTAAGCTTGTTCGACGAACCGCACGCCATGCGTCCCGGCAGCTTCCGCGCCCTCCCGGCGCCATCGAGCGATCAGCACGCTTTTTTGGTTTTCACAGAAGCGGCGGCCGGTGCGCAGCCCGAAATCCGTGATACCGAATGGCCGCCCGTTGTCGAGATAGGACACCGCCGCCAGGACATAGGTGTCATTGGCCGGTGTGATGGCTCCCGACGCCGGCTGCGGGCGGATCAGCCCTAGTGCCACGACGCCGAAGGCGAGCACAATGAGACGCCCGATCATGATTCCCCGCATTGATTCGAGAAAGGGCCACCGCACCACGCCCAACCAATCAGTTATCATGCGGGAATATGGGTCGCCGGACGAGGAACACAAACGACAAAAGCACCTCATCGCCGCATCCGATACTGTGTCGGGGTGGGCATTTGCTTCCTTGCCGTCAGTTCTGACCCGATCGGGATTTATTCAGCCATGCACAATACGAACCCATCACCCTGGTGGCATCCGGATCGGCTGGCCAGCCGACGGGTCGCCCTGACTGTCCGGGCGGCAATCCAACGAGGGCTGCGCCAATGGTTCGACGACCTCGATTTCCTGGAAGTGGAAACACCGGCGCTGCAGGTGTCGCCGGGCCTCGAACCCCATCTCATGGCGTTTCGGACACAATACCGAGGTGTCTGGCCCCAGGACCGGCACACCGTCTATCTGCACACCAGTCCGGAATTCGCCATGAAGAAGCTGTTGGCGGGCGGCCTGACACGCATCTTTCAGTTTGCTCGGGTCTACCGCAACGGCGAAGCCACGGCTCTGCACCATCCGGAGTTCACCCTGCTGGAATGGTACCGTCGCGACGCGGACTACACGGCGCTGATCGAGGACTGCATCGGTCTGCTGCGCCTTGCCTGTTCGGCGGCCGGCCGGGACCGACTGACATGGCGCGACACAGCCTGCGACCCGTTCGGTCCCTGCCAGCGGCTCACTGTGGCCGAGGCGTTCGCCCGCCACACCGGTATCGATCTTCTAGCCACAGCCCCTGATCCCCGGCGGCCGGACCCGGTGCGCCTTGCAGGCGCGGCGCGGGCGGCCGGCATCCAGCCACATGACGAAGATAGCTGGGAAGACCTGTTCTTCCGCATCATGCTGGAGCGCATCGAACCGGCGCTCGGCCATGGCGTGCCGACGGTGTTGATGGAGTACCCGGTGTCCCTGGCCTGCCTTGCCCGTGCCAAAGCCGACGACCCCCGGGTCGCCGAACGTTTCGAACTCTATGTCTGCGGTGTGGAACTGGCCAACGCCTTCAGCGAGCTGACCGACGCCGTCGCGCAGGAGGCGCGATTCATCGCCGATATGGACCTGAAACACGCACTCTACGGCGAGCGGTACCCGATCGACCAAGACTTTCTGGCTGCCCTTCGGTTTGGGCTGCCAGAGAGCGCGGGCATCGCGCTTGGATTCGATCGGCTGGTCATGCTGTGCACGGGGGCGGAGCATATCGAAGAGGTGCTCTGGGCACCTGTCGCGCTCGCCGAGACCGGGACGGCCTGACGGCCACGGATGCTGCCCCTGCACCCCCGGCAAGGGGCAGCACTCCCGACACCGACGGATTCAACCGTTCACATCGATGACGACGCGGCCGCGCACCTGATTGGCCATGATGGCTTCGCACAGGTTTGGGACCTTGGACAGCGGGTGGACACCCTCTGTGATGGACGCCAAGATGCCGCGGTCCAAGTCCGTGGCCAGGCGCTGCCAGGCCTGTGCGCGTCGCGGCTGGGGGCACATGACGGAATCGATGCCGAGAAGAGTGACGCCGCGCAGGATGAACGGGAATACCGAGCCGGGTAAATCGGCACCACCGGCCAAACCACAACTGGCCACGCTGCCGTGTCGCGCCGTCTGGGCCAGCGCCGTCGCCAGCGTCTGGCCGCCGACGGCGTCCACGACCCCACCCCAGCGTTCCTTCTGCATCGGCGGGCCTTTCTCGGCCAGGGTAGCCCGGTCGACGAAGTCCGTCGCCCCGAGCGCCGTCAAGTAGTCGTGCGTCTCGGGCCGCCCGGTGGCCGCGACCACGTCGTAGCCGAGCTTGGCCAGCACTGCGATGGCCACCGAGCCGACACCGCCGGAAGCGCCAGTGACCAGAACCTGACGCCCACCCGGTTTCACCCCATGCTCCTCCAACGCGAGCACGGCCAGCATTGCCGTATAGCCGGCCGTGCCGATGGCCATGGCCTCTTGCAGCGAGAGGCCTTCGGGCAGGCGGACCAGCCATTCCGGTTTCACACGCATCTTCTGGCTGTAGCCGCCCCATTCGGTTTCCGACAGTCCCCAGCCGTTGACGATCACCCGGTCACCCGGCTGCCAGGTCGGCGCCCGAGAGTCCGCCACTGTGCCGGCCAGGTCGATGCCCAGCACCATGGGCAGTTTGCGAGCAATTTTACCCTTGCCGGTGCAGGCCAGGCCGTCCTTGTAGTTAACCGTGGAATAGGCGACGTCGACCAGGACGTCATGGTCGGGCAGATCGGCCGTGGTGAGCCGTTTGAAGTTGGCTTTCGGCTTGCCATCGACGTCTTCGGCGACCAGGGCGGTGAAACTGTCGGTCATGGCTCGGAGTCCTCGCGTGCCTGCTATTCAGGCTGTTCGTGTGGTTTGGCTTTGGACTTGCGCACGGATGACCGCATCATGACCACGCCCCGGGGGCCGGCGCAAGCGGCCCGCCGGCGGCGTCGTCCCACGCGCTACCGGACCTGCCCCGCCATGGACAAACCCTCGGCTCGGCCAAGCTGCCCGCATTTCTCTTCCGGCCCATGCGCCAAACGGCCCGGATGGCGTGCCGCCGCGCTTGACACGGCGTTGGTCGGCCGCTCGCACCGCTCGGCCGCCGGCAAGGACCGATTGGCCGAGGTGATCGCCCGCAGCCGCGCCCTCTTGGGCGTGCCGGCGGCGTATCGGCTTGGCATCGTGCCCGCTTCCGACACCGGGGCGGTGGAGATGGCGTTGTGGAGCCTGCTCGGCGCCCGGCCGGTCGACATTTTGGCCTGGGAGAGCTTCGGCAAGGACTGGGTGACCGACGTGACCCAGCAGTTGCGGCTGCCGAACGTCCGGGTGCTGGACGCCGACGACGGGGCTCTGCCCGATCTGGGACAGGTGGATTTCGACCGGGACGTGGTGTTCCTGTGGAACGGCACCACTTCGGGCGTACGCGTGCCCGACGGCGATTGGATCGCCGACGACCGCCGCGGGCTGACGATCTGTGACGCGACGTCCGCCGCCTTTGCCATGCCCTTGCCGTGGCCCAAGCTCGACGTGGTGACCTACTCCTGGCAGAAGGTTCTCGGCGGCGAGGCCCAGCACGGCGTGCTGGTGCTCAGCCCGCGCGCGGTCGAGCGGCTGGAGAGCCACACACCGTCCTGGCCGATGCCCAAAC
Organism: Azospirillaceae bacterium; assembly: GCA_028281465.1. Classification (GTDB taxonomy): domain Bacteria; phylum Pseudomonadota; class Alphaproteobacteria; order Azospirillales; family Azospirillaceae; genus JANQJV01. Next base: position 18,159 of record JANQJV010000183.1, read on the forward strand.
TGTTCCGCCTCGCCAAGCGTGGCAAGCTCTCCGAGGGTGTTTTCGCAGGCGAAACCATCAATACACCGTCCATGCTGTGCGTCGAGGATGCCCTCGACGGTCTTCGATGGGCCGAGTCCGTGGGCGGTCTGCCCGGGCTGATCGCCCGGTCGGAGGCCAATCTGGCCACGGTCGCCGACTGGGTTGCCGGCACGCCGTGGATCGACTTTCTAGCGCGTGGCCCGGCGACCCGGTCTTCGACCTCAATCTGCCTGTGTTTCGGCACCGAGGTGACCGACCGTCTGTCGGTCGACGAGCAGCGCACCGTTGTGAAACGAATGACTGGACTGCTCGACGCTGAAGGCATCGCCTACGACATTGCCGCCTACCGCAGCGCGCCTCCCGGCCTGCGCCTTTGGGGTGGCGCCACCGTCAACGCCGCCGACACGGCGGCACTGATGCCATGGCTGACGTGGGCGTATGAAATGGCGACTGACCGGTAGGGTCAATCGTCAGGTGCGCTATTCCTGGACGAGACGGCGCCATTGACCCGCCCGTCCGGCGTCCGATGGCCCGCACCCGTTGCGGGTCGAGACTCCGCTTGGCGACCATCGAGGTCCGCCCAGCAGATCGCGACGGGCCGACACGTCGGCAACGAACCGACGGCCATCGATCCATGGCGCCCTACCAGATCGCCTTGCCGTTGCCCGGCAGACCCAGGCTAGCCCATTTGCGGTCGACGGTGTCGACGATCTCGGCGGTCATGCGCAGTTGGCGGCCCCATTCGCGATGGGTTTCGGGTGGCCATTTGGTCGTGGCGTCCAGGCCGATCTTGCTGCCCAGGCCGCTCTCCGGGCTGGCGAAATCCAAGTAATCGATGGGCGTGCCTTCGACCACCGTGATGTCGCGTGCCGGGTCCATACGCGTGGACATGGCCCACATCACATCCTTCCAGTCGCGAGCGTTGATGTCGTCGTCCACCACGATGATCCATTTGGTGTACATGAATTGGCGCAGATACGACCACACCGCCATCATCACGCGCTTGGCGTGGCCCGGATAGGCCTTGCGCATGGACACCACCGCAATCCGGTAGGAACAACCCTCCGGCGGCAGCCAGAAATCCACGATCTCCGGGAACTGCTGGGTCAGCAGCGGTATAAACACCTCGTTCAGCGCCTCGCCTAGCACGCTGGGCTCATCCGGCGGCCGGCCGGTGAAGGTGGTCAGGTAGATCGGGTCACGCCGCATGGTCATGGCGGTGACGGTGAATACGGGAAACGGCTCCACCGCATTGTAGTAGCCCGTGTGATCACCGTATGGGCCTTCGTCGCCATACTCCTCCAGGCTGACATGGCCTTCGAGCACGATCTCCGCCTGCGCCGGCACCTTGAGCGGCACCGTGCGGCAATCCACCAGTTCCACCCGCTTGCCGCGCAAGAGGCCGGCGAACTGGTACTCCGACAGCGTGTCCGGCACCGGGGTGACGGCGGCCAGAATCGTACCCGGATCGGCTCCGAGCACGGCCGCCGCCGGCAGTGGCTCGGTCTTGCCGGCCGCCGCCCAGCGACGATGGTGCTGGGCCCCGCCACGGTGCTTGAGCCAGCGCATCAGTGTGCGGTCGCGCCCGAGCAGTTGCATGCGGTAGATGCCCAGGTTGACATTGTCTTCGCGCCGGAAGCCCTTGGCACCGTGCGTCGGCCCTTTGGTCACGACCAGCGGCCAGGTGATCAGGGGCGCCGGTTCGCCGGGCCAACAGCTCTGCACCGGTAGCCGGGTCAGGTCGATGTCCGACCCGGTCAGCACCACCTCCTGGCAGGGTGCTGAGCCGACCAAGCGCGGTCGCATGGCCAGCACGGTTTTGAGCAGCGGCACCATCTCCAAGGCCTCGCGGAAACCACCGGGTGGCTCCGGCTGGCGCAGGAATGCCAGCATATCGCCAACCTCGCGCAGCTGTGCAGGCTCCCGGTCCATGCCCCAGGCGACCCGCTCCACGGTACCGAACAGGTTGGTCAGCACCGGCATTTCGCTGCGGCTGCCGTCGGCCTTCAGCACATGCTCGAACAGCACCGCCGGCCCCTGCTCGGCGAGCAGGCGCGTGTGAATCTCTGTGATTTCAAGCACGCTGCTGACCGGTTCGGCAACGCGCACCAACCGGCCTTCCTGTTCCAGGCGGTCGATGAAGTCACGCAGTGAGGCATAGGGCACGACGGCACTCCGGGCGAGACGGGTCGGCCGCATTCGGCCGATGCTCGGAAATCTACTCCACCTGTGCGGCACCGCCAGTCCGAACGGGAGCGACAATGCGCCAATCCGGTTCTCTGTCGCAGATGTTCGGAGTACGTTTACAGTATGTTCCCTTCTCAGGCTTGGTCGGAGTTGCGCCGTGTCGGGCATGAAGCGCCGGTTGGCGGATCAGGAGGAGCGCACCCGGGTTGCCATTGCCTTGGGCGATCTGGACGGTTCCGGCATCGACATCCTGTGCCAGTGCAACCGATGCGGCCATTGTGCCGTCGTGCCGACCGCGACGTTGACTCATCGACTGGGGCCCGCCTTGCCGGTGCCGGACGTCGGCGCGCGCATGCGTTGCACGGGTTGCGGCGCGCGCGATGTGGTAACCAGCCCAGCTTGGCCGACAGCGGACCGGCCTTGGTTTCCGCCCGCCTAGGCTCGTCACGGCGGATGTCTTGGGTCATGGGCGGCCTTCGGGCTTTCGGGCCGCGTTGTCGGGCACGCGGCATCACAACCCATAAGCATGTCCCAACAGCGTCCAAGCATACAGCACGGCAAGCAGGCCACCATAGGCGGCCGCGTCGCGCATGATGCGCAGCCCCGGCATCAGCACATCGACGCCATGACGCCAGACGGCCCGCAGCCGATGCCAGCGCACCCGCGAAGACCGAAGCCGGGATGGCCGAGTCGGGGTGCCCAGGATCCTGTCCAGAGATGGGGTTAAGGCTGCCATGTCGAATCTCCTCTGCATGCCACCAGGGCCGAACATGCATGGACATTAAGCGAACAAAAGGCGAATAACAAGCTCGATGTTTGCAAAATGTTCTCGTCAGCCAAGACGGCCTCGCACCGCCGCTTGCGCCGAACCGCCGTCATCCGCACCATACGGCCATCGAGACATCGCAGGAGGACGGGTCGATCATGCGCAGTCTTGCCGGCAAGACACTCTTCATTACCGGCGCCAGCCGCGGCATCGGCAAGGCCATTGCCTTGCGGGCGGCGGCCGACGGCGGGCGCATCGTGGTGGCGGCCAAGACAGCCGAGCCGCATCCGAGACTGCCGGGGACCATCTTCACCGCGGCCGACGAGATTCGGGCGGCGGGCGGCGAGGCTTTGCCGGTCCAGGTGGATATCCGCGACGATGATGCGGTGGCCGCGGCGGTGGCGCAGGCTGCCGAGCACTTCGGAGGCATCGACATCCTCATCAACAACGCCAGTGCCATCAGCTTGACCGGGCTGATGGAGACGCCGATGCGCCGGTTCGACCTGATGATGGACATCAATACGCGTGGCACGTTCCTGTGCTGTCAGGCGGTCATGCCGTATCTGAAACGAGCCGCCAATCCGCATATTCTGATGATCTCGCCGCCGCCGAATCTGGATGCCCGCTGGTTCGGCCCCCACACCGCCTACACCATTGCGAAATACGGCATGAGCCTGTGTGTGCTCGGCTTGAGTGCGGAGTTCGCGACGGACGGCGTTGCGGTCAACGCACTGTGGCCTCGTACGGTCATTGCGACGGCGGCCTTGGTCATGCTCGGCGGCGACATCAAACCGGAGCAATGCCGCAAACCGGGAATCGTGGCCGATGCCGCCCACTTGATCCTGACCCAGGAGAGCCGCGCCTGCACCGGCAACTTCTTCACAGACGAGCAGGTGTTGGGAGCGGCGGGAATCACAGATTGGTCGGGTTACGCCGTCGATCCAACGGCCCTGTTGACGCGCGACCTGTTCCTGGACGAGTGAATGGGGTCAGCGGATGTGGACGACGGCCGCGTCGCTTTGGCCGGCGGCATCGATCACCGTGATGCGGGAGGTGCCGGTTCCGTCCGGCTGCCAGATCGTGTCGCGCCGTGTTTCACGGCTGTTGATCCGCCGTCCGTTGACCAACCAGGTCAAGGGACGGCGCCCGCCTGCGGCCTGTAACGCAAGCCGGCCGATCCCTTCGGGCGTCTGTTTCGCTTCCAGAACGATCCCTTCGGTCGGAAAAACCAGGCGTAGCCGATCGGCGCGGTCGATGTTCCCGACCGATGGTCGGTCGGGAACATCGACCGCGCGCAGGCGGCGCAGGGCCACTGGGGCCGTGTTTGGTTGGTTGTCCGGCGCCACGGCCGGCACCAAGGCAGCGTCCGGCAACCGATCGAAGATGCGGACAAGGATCGGTGCCGCTGTGTTGCGGCCGTACCGGTCGGGCGACGGGGTACCGTCCGGCCGGCCGGTCCAAACGCCGACCGTGTAGGCCCGGGTGATGCCAAACGCCCAGGCGTCGCGGAACCCGTAGCTCGTGCCGGTCTTGAGGGCGATCGTTGGCCGACGGCCGAAGCCGGCGATCTGGATCAGGCCGGGCGGCGGCGGCGTGCCGAGCAGGATTGCCACGACTTGGTGCGCGGCGTCGGCGGACAAGAGGCGGACCGGCCGGCCGGTCGGATCCGACGGTTGGACGCGGAGCGGTGCCACAGCCCCGCGCCGCGCCAGGCCGACATAGAGGGTGGTCAAGTCCCACAACGAGATAGAAACCCCGCCCAAGATCAACGGCAAACCGGGACGCACCAGATCCCGCGGAAACAGGAGGGCCGTGCCCGCCTGTTCCAGAGCTGCGGCAAAGCGTCCGGCACCGTATCGGTCGAGCAGCATAACGGCTGGCACGTTGCGTGACCGTTGCAGTGCCTCGCGCACGGTCAGGTCGCCACTGAACCCAGCCTCGAAATTGGCTGGGGCATAGCCGCCGAACCGGGTCGAAACATCGGCCACCAGGGTGTCCGGATGGGCCAGGCGGTCATCGAACGCCAGGCCGTAGAGAAACGGCTTGAGCGCAGACCCGGGGGAGCGTGGTGCGCGGACCAGATCGATGGCGCCGTGGCGGTGGTCGTCGAGCAGGCCGATGGAGCCCGCATAAGCCAGGACGGCGCGGCTCGCGTTGTCGATGACCAGCACCGCCGCATTGCCCCGCGGGTTCAGGCTGTCGCGGGCCCGGTCCAGAACATCGGCGACGGCCCGCTGCAGTCGACGGTCGATGGTGGTCGGCACCGTTGCTCCGATTTCCGACCTGGCCAGCCGCCGCGCCAAATGGGGGGCTTCCAGTGGCATATCATGGCGGTGCTGCGGCACCGGCGAGGCGGCGGCTCGATCGGCTGTCGCCGCGTCGATCACGCCCATGGCCACCGCGCGCGCCAGAACCGCGGCGCGCGCGCGCCGGGCCCGGTCCGGAAATCGGTCCGGACGCAACCGTTCCGGCGATTGCGGCAGGGCTACGAGAAGCGCCGCGTCCGCCACCGAGAGGCCGGCCGGTGTCGTGTCGAACCAGGCTCGGGCCGCAGCGGCCATGCCCTCCACATTGCCGCCGAACGGTGCCAGGGTCAGATACATGGCGAGGATGGCGTCCTTGTCGTACCGGCGTTCAAGCTGCAATGCGCGCAAGCTTTCGGTCAGCTTGCTCGCCAGGGTGCGCGGGCGCGGTTCAAGCAGCCGGGCCACCTGCATGGTGATCGTCGACGCGCCGGAAACGATGTGACCGGCAGACAGGTTCTGCGCGGCGGCGCGCATCACAGCCAGTGGATCGACTCCGAAATGCGTTTCGAACCGCTTGTCTTCTGCGGCGATCAACAGAGTCCGGAGCAGCGGTGTGACCGGTCCCGGCGACAAACGCCAGACGCCGGCGGTGTTGCGGAAGGCACGCAGAACGCGTCCGTCCCGGTCGGTCACCACGGGCGACAGGTTGTGCAGTCGATCAAGCCCTGGTGGGAAAGCCCGATCCAGCATCCATCCCAGGATCAGGGCACCCAGCACACCCAGAACCGCCAGCCCGGCGACGGCGCCAACGCGTGGCCATCGCGATGCGCCTTCGGCCACGCTCGGCCGAACCCAGAGGGTTGGATCGATCACGGAATGATAGCCGGCAGCACCTGGATGCGGCCGACGCGCTGCCGGGCGACAAAGCGGGGTTTGTACAGGTCCTCGATGTGCGCCCCTGGCAATTCGTAGCTACCCGGTGTCACGGCCCGCACCAGGAAGGCCAGGCGGAACGACGGGCGTTCTGCGTCCAGGTCCACGGCGGCCACATAGCGATCATCGCGTGCCTCGGTGGTGCGGGACGTGGTGAGCGTCTTCAGCCAACCGAGGCTCCCGGTGCCTTCGGCCCCCAGAGTGGCGTTCTCGATCTCCCAGCCGGCCGGCATGGGGTGCACGACGATGGCCTGGTGGAACAGGCCGGTGTCCGCGCCGCCTTCCAGCACCATGACGAACACGTCGTTTTGCGCCACTGTGTCCAGGTTCAGCGGCGTGCCATCGCGGTTGAAGAAGTAACGCCGTATGCTGAGCCCCTCGCGCACCGCCGGCCGCGGCTCGGCCGGCACTCCATGCACCGAGACCGCGTGCCACAGCGCTGTCGAGCCAGTATTTTCGATTGCGAAACCAGTTTCCAAGGCGGCGCGGGCGGGCACCAGGCGAACCATGCCGGTGGGGTCCGATACCGGGGCCCCGCCGGCGCGCAGAGTGAGGCCGGCGGGTGCCCGGTCCAGGAAGGCGGCAGCGGCTTGCACGAGCCAGGCTTGCTCTTGGGTGTTGGTGCGGGCGACAGCGGCTTCGGCCATGGGCAGGCGGTCGAGCAAGGTGGTCGCCCAGGTGTCCAAATGGCCGGTTTCCGCCAGGAGCACCGTGAGGGCTGCGGCGTCGCGCACGGTCGAGCCGTAGTCGCGATGCCAATCATCACGCGCCAGGCGTTCGATCGCCTGGTCGAAGGCCCAGTGGGCCTCGTCGGCGAACCCGCTGTGTGCCAGCGCCGCGGCCACCTGCCCACGGGCCAGGGGTGTCGGCAATCGGTCGAAGAACGCCTGGTAGAAGTACCGGATCGGGGCGGCCGACAGCCGCCCGGTCCGGGCCAGCATGGAGAGGCCGTACGCGCGCGCTGCGAGGCTGGCCGGATCGGTCGGGCCATCCACCGCAAAGCGGCGCATCCAGTCGGTACCGGCGGCAAGCGGTGCGGACGGCACAGCGCGGCCGGCTGACTGCGCGCGGGTCAGGAAGTCGAGCGCATAGGCGGTCAACCAAGGTTCCGCGGCACTGCGCGCACTCCAAAGGCCGAACGCGCCGTCGAAGCGCTGTTTGTCCAGCACTTGGCCGATGGCGCGGTCGACTCGGCTGTCCACGTTCAACGGGCGTTCGGTCTGGGGAGCGTCGGTCAGCGCTTCTTCTGCTGCCTCGTCGTCACCGAGTCCGAGCGCCCGTTCGAGTGCCGAACCGGTCAGCAGTGGGAACGCCCGGCTGACTGTTTGTTCCAGGCAGCCGTATGGGAACCGGTCCAGCGCCGCCAACAAACCGGCCACGTCCATGGGCGGTGTCGTGCCGACCTGCACCGACAAGTGCCCGGTGCCTGGCATGAATCCGGCTAGGGCGTCGGCATCCAGGGTATCGACCCCGCCCGGTTCCAGCGCGCGCACGGTGAACAGTGTCTCCACCGGCCGGGCCGGGCGGACGGTGATGGCCACGTCTCGGGTAATCGACAAGCCGTCCGGTCCTTCCAGGGTGAGCGCGATATGGCCGATGCCGGCGCCGGTTGCCTTCAGCGGCAAGGTCATGCTCCTGCGGTCGTCACGCGCCAGAGTGAGGGTGGTGAGCGTCTCGTCAAGGTGTACCGGTCCCGACGTCGTCGGCTGGATGGTAAAGCGACCTTCCGGTGCGTCCACATTGTGCAGGGAGGCGGTGAGCTGGCTCACATCCCCCGGAGCGAGGAAGCGCGGCAAGGTGAGTTGCGAGACGAGTGCATCCCGGACCGTCACCGGTGCCGCCGCGGCGCCCAGCCGGTCCGGTCCGTAGGCGACCGCCATGACGCGCAGCCGGCCATTGAAATCCGGCACGTCGAGCGCCACCGTTGCCGTACCGCTTGGGTCCACCGGCACCGGACCTTGAAAGAGGGAGACGATGCGGAATGGCACCACTGGCAAGGCCGCCGTGCCGCCACCGGTGTCGCCGCCCTGGCGCAAGGGGCCGAGCCGGTCGGTGACGGTGTCGATCAACCGGCCATAGTCATCGCGCAGGTCCAGTCCGAGTGACCGCTTGCCGAAATAGTGTCGACCCGGCCGGGGTGACGCGAAATCGGTCAGTTGCAGGATGCCCTCGTCCACGGCAGCAAGTGTGATGTGGGTCTGCGTAGCGGCCGGATCTCCCGTGTCGGTCTGCGTCACGCGCACCGGCACATGCAATGTCCGCCGTGGTGATACGACTTCCGGCAGATCGAGGTCGACGGTGAGACGGCGCGGGGTGGTGTCCAGGCCGAGCCAGGTGAGGCCGATGGCGCGCACCGGCAATCGGTCTTGGTCTTCGACCGGCGGGCGGACAACGGAAGCGACCACATAGGCGCCCGGCCCCCAATCGGCTGCGACCGGCACCGACACATCGATACCCTCGGCCGGCACCGACACCAGGTGCGTATGGTGCAAACGATCGGTCGCCACGGTGACCAGTGCCTCACCGGCGAACGGCGGTGTGATGCGGACTGTCGCCGTTTCGCCGGGCCGGTAGGTCTCGCGCTGCGCGACCACCTGGACCCGGTCCGGCGTATCGTCGGCCTGCGGTTCGACCCACCAGCCGGCGGTGAAGCGCACCGAGGTGGCAACGCCGGTCCGTGGTGCCGCCACCTCTAAGCGGTAGCGCCCATACGGCAGCGGCCCAAGGGTGAGCCGGCGCGGGGCACCGACCGGCGTTTCGAGTGTGCCGGTTTCCAGGTCCGCGTCGAAACGGACAACGCGAAAATTGTAGCGACCGTCCTCGAGATACCACTGATAGTCGCGTCGCTCCGCCACGAGCGCATAGGTTAAGTCGGTGTTCGCCGTTGCAGCGCCGTTCCGATCGAGCACGGCGATGTCGAAATCGGCTTGGCTGTTTTCAGCGATTCGGTTGCCGTCGAACGCCGGCTTCACACCGATGGCAAACGGCTGGTGGCGGACGGGGATCGTCAGTCGCTGGCGGGTCGGACGGCCGCCGGGTTCATTGACCGCGACCTCGACGGTGGCGCGCAGCGGCAGCGTCGTGTCCGGCAGGTCCGGTAGAGTAACCGGCAGCGCGGTCCGCCCGGTCGCGTCGGTCACTGGCACGGTCAGCTCGTGGCGACGCACCGTCACCGTATCGTCTTCCAGGCCGAAGCGGTAGCCGGCCCAGTCGGGATAGGCGTTTGGGTCGGCACCGACCGCGACCGAGGCGGACGCGCCCAGTCCGGCTGCCGGCGGACCGTACAGGAAATGCGCAACGACCGTGGCGGGGAAAAGCGTACCGGGCGTCAGAATGGTTTCAGCGGTTTCGATGGCGACGGTCAGGCGTTCCGGTACAAAATCTTCGACCTGGAAGTGCAGGCGGCCCACCGGTTCGGCTTTGGGGTCGGCGAAAGCAAGTGCGGTCCAGGTGCCGAGCGGAGCGGTATCGGTCAGCGGCACCGACAACACAGCGCCGCCGGCGGCATCGGTGGGCAACACCCGAGCGACGGCTTCGGTACCGCTGGGACGCAGCACTTTGATATGGAGGGGGAAGCGGCCGACTGCGCGTGCCGCGTCGTCCCGCAAGAGGGCAGTGAGGTGCGCGGTCTCCCCCGGCCGATAAACACCGCGATCGGAATAAACGAACGCGTCCATCGGTCCGGGCGTCGTGCGCCCGCCCACGCCGCGGTCAGACAGGTCGAAGGCGGCGCGTGACAGGTCAAGCATCGCGAAATCGCCGTCGGCGCCATAGGCCATGATGGCAAGCGGTGTATTTCCACCCGTACCACGAGCCAGACCGGGATCAAAACGAACCCGTCCCATGGCATCAGTGGGCGCCGTGCCCAGGATGGTATTGTTGCGGGCGATCAGCCGAACCGTGAGGCCAGGCACCGGTGTCGCTCTGGCAAAGGAGCGGGCGAACACGGTGATGCCGTCGGCGCCGCGGAAACTGGTCAGGCCCAAGTCCGACACCATCACCCATTGGGTCGCCTTGCGCCACGGCACAAACCCGTCTGGGACATCCGCGGGTTCGGCCACGACGGCATACAGCCCCGGTTTCGGGTCGGGCAGGATGTCGCGCAACGGCAGTCCCGTGGTCACCGCGTGGTTACGCGCTCCGCCCACGGCCATGAGACCTTGCCAGATTCGCTCGCCGCTTTGCTGGGTGATCTGGCGCATGCGGTATCCATACAGGGACCGCAACAGCGTGCCGTCATTGAGTTCGTCTGCCAGTCTGCGGTCGTTCAGGCGCAACACGCTGATCAGCACACTGTCGAGATTGATGGTTGTGAGCGGGATTCCGCCGCGGGCGCCGCGCGCCAGGATATGGCCGCCGGAGCGGAACGCGGCCGATGGCGCGCGATCGCCCACTGCCAGCGGCACGGTTTCCGCTGCCGCAAGCCTAAGTCCGTCGCGTCCGGGCAGGCCTTCGCGCAGTGTCAGCATGTAGCGCGTGCCATGGGCGATGCCAGTCAGGCACAGTCGGTCGTCGCGGGCTTCGATGGTCACGTCGACCGTTGGGGTGATCGCCAGATAATCACCGAGCCGAACCGACGGATCGTCGGTCAGCGGGTCGGAAAAACGCAGACACGCCTGCGGTCGCTCCAGCTCGGACTCGACGTCAACGCGGTCGACGGTCAGGTGGATGCGCGTGAGCAGATCGGCAATGCGTTGGTCGAGCCGGCTGCGCATGGTGGCCGGTAACAGGTCCCGAGCGGCCCGATATGCGCGCAGACCCTGCTTGGGCCTGTCCAGGGTGCCGGTCAGGAGATCGCCCAAGTGTTCCAGTGCCATCTGCCGGTCTCGGCGCGTCTCGGCGCGCCGGTAAGCCGTGTACATTGCGGCCACAGCACCGGTGAGCGCCTGCTGCGTGCCGAGAGTCTTCTGGGCAATGCCCAGGGAAAGCCAGGTCCCGGACCGGTCGTCACCGGCCGCGATGGCCGCGCGCAGTGCCCGTTCTCCTGCACCCACATCTCCGGCCGCGAGGGCCGCCGTGGCAGCGGCGGATGCCGCCTCGATCCGCGCCGCGTCCGGCTGCGGCGGCCTGTCTTTGGCAAGGTCGGCTTCCAGCCGTGCCGCATCCCGGGCCAGGCCGGGGAGATCGAACACCGCCTCGGCTGCAACGGAACCGATCCAGGCCACCAGCACCAGCAAGGCTGCCAGACATGCGCGCATAGCACTCTCCGTTGCCGCTGGGTCCTCGGGGGGTGTGGGACTCACCGGCCGATAGCAGTCATACTTCAAGCCATTAGAGTAGCAGACACGATGGAACTTGTCTCTCTAACACCGGCACGGGGCACCGGCACGGGCCCGGCCGGTGGGCGGGGCACTGGGGCCGGACGTTCAAGGGTCCGGGTGGAAGTAATCATAGATTTTGCGCGCCACCGCCTTGCTGATGCCTTCGACCGCCTCGAGGTCGGTCAGGCCGGCCCGGGCGATCGCCCGGGGGGAGCCGAAATGGTGCAGCAACGCCTTCTTGCGCGTCGGTCCGACTCCCTCGATCGCGTCGAGAGTGGATGTGCCGAGCGCTCTGGTCCGCTTGGCACGGTGTGTGCCGATCGCGAAACGATGGGCCTCGTCGCGCAAACGTTGCAGGTAGTATAAGACAGGGTCGCGCGGCTCAAGGTTGAAGGGGGGGTGCTCGGGCACGAAAAAACGCTCTCGCCCGGCATCCCGGTCCGGCCCTTTGGCGATGCCGACCACCGATAGGTCGTCGATGCCGTGTTCGGCCAAAACCGCAAGGGCCGACGAGAGCTGGCCCGCACCACCATCGATCAGCACCAGATCGGGCCACAGCCCTTGACTGCGGTCCGGGTCCTCCTTCAAGGCACGAGCGAAGCGTCGGGTGAGTACCTCGCGCATCATCGCGTAGTCGTCGTTGGCCACGGCAATGGTCCGGATGGTGAACTTGCGATAGGCGTTCTTCAGCAGTCCCTCGGGGCCGGCGACGATCATGGCGCCGACTGCGTGGCTTCCTTGCACGTGGCTGTTGTCGAACACTTCGATGCGCTGCGGCGGTTCGGGCAGGCCGAAGACATCTGCCACGCCGCGCATCAGCTTTGCCTGAGAACTGCTTTCGGCACGCCGACGCCCTAGGGCCTCGCGCGCATTGGCTAGAGCGTGCTCGACTGGGCGGCGCTTGTCGCCCCGGCGCGGGCAGACCAAGTCGACCCGGTGACCGCTGCGTAGGCTCAGGGCTTGTTCGATCAGGCCGCGTTCGGCCGGGGCGTCGCTGAGCAGAACCTGCCGCGGGGCCGGCTTGTTTTCATAGAACTGAACGATAAAGGCCGCTAGCACCTGACGAGCGTCCATCTGTCGGTCATGGCTCGGGAAATAGGCACGGTTGCCGCAGTTGCGCCCGCCGCGGAAGAAGAAGACCTGGACGCAGGTCTGACCGCCCTCCTGATAGGCTGCCAGTACGTCGGCGTCGCCCAGTTCCTCAAGGTTGATGTCCTGGTGCGCCAGGATGGCCGACAGCGCTCGGACTCGGTCACGATAGCGGGCGGCGGTCTCGAAATCCATGGCCTCACTGGCGGCCAGCATGCTGGCGACCAGAGCTTCCTTGACCTGGCGACTTCCGCCGGACAGGAACTGACGGGCCTGCTCGACCTGTGCGGCATAGCTGCTGGCGTCAACCCGGCCGACGCAGGGGGCCGTACAGCGCTTGATCTGATACTGCAGGCATGGTCGCGTTCGGGCGGCGAACACCGCGTCGGAACAATTCCGCAGCATGAACGCCCGCTGCAAGGCCGTGATGGTCCGGTTGACCGCGCCGGCGGAGGCGAAAGGGCCATAGTAGTCGCCGATCCTCGTCTTGGCGCCGCGGTGTTTCGTTAACCGGGCAAAGTCGTGGTCGCCTGTGATCATGATGTGCGGAAACGTCTTGTCGTCGCGCAGCAGCACGTTGAAGCGTGGCCGGAGTTTTTTGATGAGGTTCGCTTCCAGGAGCAGCGCCTCGACCTCGCTGCCGGTGGTGACGAACTCCATGCTGGCGGTGGTCGCGACCATGCGTTGCAGGCGTATCGGCAGGCGGAACACCTGAGTGTAGGTGGTCACGCGCCGCCGCAGATCGCGAGCCTTGCCAACGTAGAGAACTTGGCCCGCCTGGTTGATCATGCGGTAGACACCCGGTCCAGGCGGTAACGACTTGAGATAGCCGCGGATCACCGCCGTTCCGCTGGAAAGGCCGTCATCCCCAGACGGGCGCGGGTCGGCGTCCGGTTCTGTGTCCTGTGTCGAGGCCGCGCGCATCGCCGGGTCAATCATCTCGGCCCGCCGCACAGGTCACCGATCTGGACGACTAAATGCTTCGTCCAGCACGGCGTCGACCAGTCATCCACTGAATCTGTGGATAGGTCATGGGAAAAGCTTTTCACGGAGTGCCGCGAAGGCCGCAATGCTTGGGTCTCCTTTAGAATGCCTAAAAAATGGGCAAAACTATAAAACATTGATTAAAAAAGATTTTTCCAAGATTGCTGGCGCCTTAGCGGGATAAAGCGGCGAAACTAAGGCGGGGTGGTACCGCGATTGCCGCATTGTCCGGCCTGTGTAAAACCCAAGGGTGCGGTGCGACAAATACGTCATAAAACTGCGACTCCGGACAGATGGAGAGATCTCTTAGGTTTTCTCGGCGGCGCAACTACTCCTGGGCGACGAAGCCTCGCCTGGGCTGGGCCCATCCCAGGTGTTCGCCGCCATCCAGTGCGATCATTTGACCCGTCATGCTGCCAGCCTCGAGCAGAAAGCGCACGGCGGCACAGATTTCGACCATTGGTGTCGGCCGCTCCAAGGGAACGTTGCGCCATTGTTGTTCAAAGTGCGGAGAGGACTGCCGAGCGCTGGGAAGGGTCGGTCCGGGTCCGATGCCATTGACACGAATATGCGGTGCCAAGGCCAAGGCCAGCGTGCGGGTTAACGTCCACAGGCCGGTCTTGCTCACGGTGTAGGACAGAAAATCGGGTGTCAGGTTCCAGACGCGTTGATCAAGAATGTTTATCACGCATCCGTTATGACCACTTGGACACTGCGCTGCGAACGCCTGAGTGAGGCGCAAGGGGGCCCATAGATTGGTATCGAGATGGCGCGACCAGCTGGTTCGGTCGACGGTATCGATGCGGTCGTGTTCGAACACGCTGGCGTTGTTGATCAGGCAGGTCAGCGGGCCCAGCGCTGCCACGGCCTTGGCGATCAGCGCGTCGACCGCGGCGGTGTCGGTGAGATCGGCAGCCACTGTGACGGCCCGACCCCCCTCGTCGCGAATCTCCGTTACCACTGTCCGGGCATCGTCGGCGGAGCGAAAATGATGTACGGCGACATCCCATCCCTGTGCTGCCAGGTCGAGGGCGATGGCGCGGCCGATGCGGCGACCGGCGCCGGTGATCAGGACCGATTTCCGACCGGAGGCCGGCCGGTCGTCGGGGGCAGAGGGGACGATGGGAGTCATGGTGTGGTGGCAGCTCCAGAGCGAGGTGGCGTCAAAGCGCCATGTCGGGGCATGGCAGCGGACCATATGGTGCAGAAGGGGCCGTCCGCGTCGACCGGCCGGATGCGCTCGACCAGGAGGTCGATGAAGGCACGCACCTTGGGCGAAAGGTGCTTTCCGGCCGGATACAGCGCATAAATGGCGGTATCCTCGGCCGATCGGCAGTCTGGCAACAGGGGCACGAGCCGACCCTCGCGCAAATCGGCTTCGATGTAGAAAGAGGCGATGCGGGCAACACCCAGGTGGCAGACGGCAGCAGCCCGCATGGCCGACGCATCGTTCGTTTCGAATCGGCCGACCACGCGCACCGTGACCGCTCCGGTCGGCGTGGTGAAGCGCCAATCGGTCAAACCTTCGAAGATCAGGCACTCGTGTTGGGCCAGATCGGCCGGGCGCTGCGGTGCGCCGTGGCGTGCGAGATAGTCGGGTGAGGCCACCACCAGACGCTCGACGGGCCGCAGCCGGCGGGCGATGAGTGAGGAATCGGCCAAGGCGGCAATGCGGATCGCCACATCCGCCCCTTCTTGCACCAGGTCGACCACGTGATCGGTCAGCGTGAGTTCAACACGCAGCTCCGGGTGACGTTGCAGCAACTCCGACAGGAGTGGGGTCACCGTATCCCGGCCGATCGAGGTTGCGGCGTTGATGCGCAGCAGACCGCGCGGTTCACCGTTCATCTGCAACACCGCGGCTTCGGCGGCCTCGATTTCGGCCAGGATGCGCCGACACCAGGCGAAATAGGCTTTGCCCTCCGGCGTCAGCGCCAAGCGGCGGGTGGTCCGATTCAAGAGGCGGCTGCCGAGCCGTTCCTCGAGCCGGCCAATCTGCTTGCTGACGGCCGATGGCGAAATCTGCAGGGCCTGGGCCGCCGCGGAAAAACTACCTTCGGTCACCACACGGGCGAACACGGCCATCTCCTGGGCCCGGTCCATCGCCTCGATCCTTTCCCTGCGGTCACAGATGATGTGACCCATCAAAGGATTATCGACAAGCCGGTGCCGGCATAAGTTTCCAATTGAGGCGACGGACTGAACCGCCGCCCAAGCTGTCCGGGATCAAAATCATCAGAGGCCCGGTCCATCGCAGGAGTGTGATCCATGACTATCATCGAGGTGCGTACCGTCACGCCGGCCATGGTTGCCGAGGGCCTCGATCGAGGCCGCCAATTGCACGACGCCGCCATCCGCGGCTTCGTGGTTGCAGCCTGGGCGCATCTGGCCGCGTGGGTCCAGTCGATCGTCAGTCACATCGGCCACGACGGTCACGCCGCCCGGGCGTGAATGGTCGAACCGGGCCCGCGAATGGACGCCCAGCGGATCGCACCGGGCCCGTTGCCCGCCCTCGGGCAAGCTGATAGGGTCGCGCGCATTCATCATCGCTGAGCGAAAGATCGAGTGCGTGCCATGAAGGTGAACGCCAATACGCTTCGGGCCGGCCAGGTTCTTGAACACAACGGCAAACTCTGGGTGGTGGCAAAGACGGCCATCGTGCAACCGGGCAAAGGTGGTGCCTTCATCCAGGTGGAAATGAAGGATGTTCGTAGCGGTACCAAAACGATAGAGCGGTTCCGAACACAAGAGACGGTGGAGCGGGCCCGTTTGGACGAGCACGAAATGCAATTTCTGTTCGCTGATGGTGACAGCTTCACGTTCATGGACAACGAGAGTTTTGAGCAGATCACCATTACCCGGGACCTGATCGGCGAGCCGGCGGTTTTCCTCCAGGATGGTATGGCGGTGACCGTTCAGATGTATGAGGGATCGCCGCTCAGTGTGGAACTACCGGCGACGGTGACACTTGGCATCATCGAAGCGGAACCGGTGGTCAAGGGGCAAACGGCATCGTCATCCTACAAGCCGGCAATCCTGGAAAACGGCGTTAAGGTGATGGTGCCGCCGCATATCGAATCCGGCACCCGCATCGTCATCAACACCGCTGACGCCACATATCTGGAACGGGCGAAGGAGTGACGCCACCCATTGGGAGCGCTGTGCCAGGCCGGAGAGGGATGCGATGAGCCCGCGTTCCGCCGTTGTCAACGTCATGGTGCGGGCCGCCGAAAAAGCCGGGCGCGCGTTGGTCCGCGATTTCGGCGAGGTCGAACAGCTACAGGTGTCTCGAAAGGGACCGGCGGATTTTGTTTCCAACGCCGACCTCAAGGCCGAGCAGATTGTCCGTGCCGAGCTGGCGCGGGCCCGCCCCGGCTATGGTTTCCTGATGGAGGAATCGGGGGCGGTCGCAGGGCGCGATGGTGAGCACCGCTGGATCGTTGACCCGCTCGACGGTACGACCAATTTCCTGCACGGTCTGCCGCAGTGGGCGGTTTCGATTGCGCTGGAGCGGTCGGGTGAGATTGTCGCCGGTGTCGTCCACAATCCGATTCAGGATCAAATGTTCTGGGCAGAAAAGGGCCAGGGCGCGTTCCTCAATTCCCAGCGCTTGCGCGTCTCCCAGCGCCGACGGCTCGATGAGGCCTTGGTCGGCACGGGTTCTCCGTTCCGGGGCCACGGCGATTGGGATCGTTTCGGTCGCGAATTGGAAGCCGTGGTGGCGTCGACTGCCGGCGTGCGGCGTTTCGGATCGGCGTCGCTTGACCTGTCGTTGACGGCTGCTGGCCGGTTCGATGCGTTTTGGGAAAGCGACCTGAAACCCTGGGATGTGGCTGCCGGCGCACTTATCGTAGCCGAGGCCGGTGGTTTCGTGACCGAATTGAATGGGGGGCGGAACCCTGTGTACGGTGCGACCATCCTGGCGGCCAATCCCCATCTGCACCAGCCCTTGCTCAAACTGCTGAAGGCGGCGGTTGGCCGACCTCACGGTCGGGACGCCGGTACGCAGACTGTGGCGGGCCGTCGTCCCTAACGGATACGGGCCGGCCGTGGGCGGGCCGCCATGGCGCGACCCCATGGCAATTGCTGTCGGCCGCTCAGCTTGGATATTGTACCCGAAAGGCCATGCCGAAGCTTTGGGTTCGGCACCACCGGTTCGGGGCCAAGATTATGGACGAGCGCGCATTTGGGTTCCGGCACCAGACCGGAAATCGTCGGTGGTTGACGCGGGCCGCCGTGTGCGTTGCCTTGGTGTTGACAGGCGGTCAAGGTGGCGCGGTGTTTTTGTCACCGGTGTCAGCGCAGACCGTGCATGAACCCGATTTCAGACTCGAAACGGTTGTTCCCATTGCTGTGCCGGACCCACCGACCCTGCCACGGTCGGCTCCGGTTTCGCGATCGGAACCAGTTTCTGCCATGATTCCGTTGGCAGTGCCCGTGCTGCCGCCCCTTGGGGCGCCATTGGCCTGGCCGGCCTCCCCGGTGTCGATCGCCGCACCGGCCGACCGCAGTGGCGGCGCCATGGCCGATGTGACCCGGCAACGATCAACGGTGGACGGACGGGCGCCTGTTCCACGGAGCGAACAGGTGCGGACGGGGCCGAGGGATGAACCGGCGGCGGTGCCGACGCAGGTGGCCGCGGCCGGTGCTGCTGTGCGCGTGGTGCGCCCGCGCAGTTTCCAGCTCTTGTATGATCGCGGTGCCCACCAGCCGGGAGATGCCGGCCTGACGCGAGACGTGGTGACGGCCGTGCGCGACATGTTGGCCGGTCTGCCGAGTTTGCGCATCGAGCTGCGCGCCTTCGCCAGCGTCGACGACGATCGGCCGGCATCCGCGCGGCAGCTGTCCTTGCAGCGGGCGATGGACGTGCGGGAGCGTTTAGCGGCTTTGGGCATCCGGCGTGAACGGGTCAATCTCCGGGCGCTCGGACTGGCGGCCGAGGGGCCACCGGATAGGATTGACATCGTGCCGTTGGCGGCGAACTAGAGCAAATCCTGAGCGCAGTGAGTCAATCTGCGACGGGGATTTGCTGTAAAAACAAAGAGCTAGAGCGGGTTCCGCGAACCAGTATGAGCCGAAAACGCTCTAGCATGCCGACCAGTCAAATGGGTCGCGTCAGTCCATTTGACTGGTCGGCATGATGCAGTTGTGAATCCGGTGCGACGACTCAAACGATCGGGACCGAAGCGTCTGAGTCGTCGTGGGGGAGCGAATGCCGAGCAGATCGAGGCGATCTGCGACGAAGTGATTTGCTGACAAGCCAAGTGGCTGGAGCCCTCATGTCCTGCGCCGGAGCGACGGGACGCGGCACCGGTCCGGGGCATCGCTGAAGCAAGGTTGGCGTCGATCCATGATGAGCCCGAGCCGTTATCTCAGCCGGATGATTCTTTTCCTGTTCGCAGCCGGCACCATTGCTGCAATCCTGTTTCCGGCCATCGAAGACGCCTTCGTGACCAATGTGGGATTGAACGGTACGATCCTCGCCGTGCTCCTGCTCGGCGTCGTCTACATATTCCGCACCGTCCTCATGCTCGGCCCGGAAGTCCGCTGGCTCAGGCAATTTCAGGCGGCCCAGCAGGGAGCAATGCAGCGTCCGCGCCGGGATGTGCATCCTAAGCTGCTCGCACCCATGGCGCGTATGCTGGGTGAGCGCAAGACACGAATCTCGTTGTCGGCCCTTTCCATGCGCTCGGTGCTGGACGGCATTGGCGCCCGCCTGGACGAATCCCGCGAAGTTTCCCGGTATCTGATTGGCCTGTTGATCTTCCTCGGTTTGCTCGGCACGTTTTGGGGCCTGCTTCAAACGGTCCGCTCCGTCGGCGACGTCATCGGCACGCTGTCGGTTGCCGGCGGAGACATGGCGATCATGTTCAGCAACCTGCAGGACGGTCTGCAGGAACCGTTGAATGGCATGGGGACGGCCTTCAGTTCATCGCTGTTTGGGTTGGCCGGATCGCTCGTTCTGGGATTTCTTGAACTGCAGGCCACCCAAGCGCAGAACCGATTCTTCCAGGACGTGGAAGACTGGTTGTCTGGTGCAACCCGCTTGTCGAGCGGTGCCGGATCGGTCGACGCCGACCAGTCGGTTCCGGCCTATATCCAGGCCTTGCTGGAACAGACGGCGGAAAACATCGATTCCCTGCAGCGGACGACGGCCCAGGCTGAAGAGGGTCGGCGGATCGCCAATGCCAACCTGATGACGCTGACCGAGAAGTTGAGCACCCTCACCGATCAGATGCGCGCCGAACAGAGCCTGATGATGCGATTGGCCGAGAGCCTTCTGGAGTTGAAGCCCATGGTGCAGCGGTTAGCTGAAGTGGCGACCACCAGCGGGTTCGGCGTCGACGACGCCACACGCCAGCACATCCGCAATATCGATGTCATGTTGGCCCGTTTGAATGACGAGGTGGCGCTCGGCCGCACGCAATCGGTTCAAGAGATCCGCAGCGACATCAAGCTGATCGCCCGGACCATCGCCGCCCTCGCCGAGGAAGCCGAACACCAAAGCTGATCACCCGGATCCATGCAGCCAACAGCCCGCCGCTCGGCACAACGTGCGATCAACATTTGGCCAGGATGGGTGGACGCCCTGTCGTCCCTTATCATGGTCATCATCTTCATGTTGCTGATTTTCGTCGTGGCGCAGTTCTTCCTCGCCAACGCGCTCACCGGTCGCGACCAGGCCCTGATGCGCCTGACCCAGCGGGTGGACGAAGTGTCTGGATTGCTCACGGTCGAACGGCAAGCCAACGCGGATTTGCAGATCAGCGTGACGCAGCTCTCCGATCAGCTCCAGCAGGCCATGACTGATCGGGAGGAGATGGCCTCGGCGATCCGCCGGTTCGAACAGGAACGCGCGACTCTGGTGGCGAGCGTGGAGGCGCTGACCGGGCGCAGCAGTTCCCTGGCGACGCGTTTGGACTCGGCCAATTCCGGTCTCGCGGAGGCCGCGTCAGTGTTGGAAGAGAACAGCGCCCGGATCGACCGGCAAATGCGGGAAATCGCCAGTTTGCAGGGGGATGTTCAGGCCTTGCGCGCGGTCCGGGCAGAGTTGGAGGGGGATGTTGCCGAGTTGGCCCAGGTCGAAGCGACGCTGCGCGGCGAACTGGATCGGTTGGACCGCCAGTTGGTCGCCGCCGTCCTGGCCGGGGACGAGCTCCGGGTTCAACTGGACGCGGCGGAACAGCGCGAGGTCGCTCTGCGCGATCAAGTGACCTTATCCGACCAGAAACGCCAGATCCTGCTCGAACGCATCGCCGGTCTGGATACGGCGTTGGAGGCCGAACGGGCCCAGGTGGTTGAGGCGCAGGAGGCGCTGCGGTTGTCGGACGCCGATCGGGCGGAGCTGCGTACAGTCCTATCCGATCTCCGCGCACGGCTGGGCGAAAGCGACGGGGCACGCGGGGCCATGGCTGAGCGTGTCGCTGCGGCCGAACGAGCGCAAGCCGGGCTTGCCGAGACATTGGCACTGTCGCAGGCGCGCACCGAGGACTTGATCGCCGAGATGCGTGATCTTCGGCAGGCGCTGCAGGCGGCCGAGGATCGTGGCGCTGTTCTCGCTGAAGAAGTGCGCCTGACAGAACGGCAGCGCCAGGCGGTGCTGCACGAGCTCGGCACGGTGCGTGACCGAACCATGGCGCTCGAAACGCGGTTGGCGGAGGCGCAGGAGCGCACGATGTTGGCACAGCGTAGGCTCGAGGCGCGCGCCATCCGCATTGCCGACCTGGAGCAAATCGTCGCCGCCACGCGGGCGGAACACACACAGGAACAAAAAGAAAGTGACGCGGCGCGAACCCGGTCGGAAGCATTGAGCGATCGTATTGCGCAATTGCAGGAGGAGTTGGCACGGCTAACCGCGGCACTGCAGGAGTCGGAAGCAACGGTGGTCAGCCAGCGGATGGAAATCGGGGACCTGGGCCAGCGACTCAATCTGGCCCTGGCCTCTCGGGTCGAGGAATTGGCTGCTTACCGTTCCGAATTCTTTGGACGATTGCGCGGTGCTTTGGGAAACCGCGATGAAATTCGCGTGGTCGGCGACCGGTTCGTGTTCCAATCGGAAGTTCTGTTCGCCAGCGGATCGGCAACGCTAGAGGCTGCTGGCGAGCGCCAACTCGAAGGTTTGGCCCGGACATTGCTCGAGATTTCCAGGACCATCCCGACGGAACTGGATTGGATTCTGCGCGTGGACGGTCATACCGACCGGCGGCCGATCAACTCGCCCCGTTTCCCCTCCAACTGGGAGTTGTCTGCCGCCCGTGCCATCTCCGTGGTCAAACACCTGATCGAGCGCGGCATTTCGGCCGAGCGCTTGGCCGCAGCCGGTTTTGGCGAATTTCAGCCCATCGATGCCGGCATCAGCGCGGCCGCACTCGCCCGCAACCGACGCATTGAGCTCCGGCTCGATCAACGCTGAGCGCTGGCGTGGCATCGGCGGCAAGGGCGATTTTACTCGGCTGCGACCGGTTCGGGTAGCGTATCTGCAGCCTTCCTTGACTCCGTGAACTGGAGCTTGGCGAGGCGGGCGTACAACCCACCCTCCGCCAGCAAGGAGTCGTGTGTCCCGCTGGCGACGACGCGCCCCTGATCTAGCACAACAATCCGATCAGCACGGCGGACGGTTGCCAGGCGATGGGCGATGATGACCGTGGTCCGTCCTACCATCAGGCCATCCAGGGCGGCCTGTACCATGCGTTCGCTTTCCGCATCCAGGGCCGATGTGGCTTCATCCAGCAGCAGGATCGGCGGATTTTGGAGGATGGCGCGGGCAATGGCGATGCGCTGTCGCTGACCGCCCGACAGCCGAACACCCTTTTCGCCCAAATGGGTGTCAAGGCCGTGCGGCAGGGCATCCAGGAACGTCAGGGCATGGGCTGCTTCCGCCGCCGTGCGCACGCGGCGATCATTGGCGTCTGGCTGGCCGTAGCGAATGTTCTCGCGCGCGCTGGTGGAAAAAATGACCGGATCCTGTGGCACCAGCCCAATGTGTCGGCGGAGTGTGGCCGGGTCGACCCGGCGAATGTCGGTGTCGCCAATGCGAATGGCACCGCTCTGGGGATCGTAGAACCGAAGCAAGAGCTGGAACACGGTTGTCTTGCCGGCACCGCTCGGTCCGACCACGGCCAGCGTCTCGCCGGGGGCGACCGTTAACCGGACGCCGTCCAGCGCCGACCGGTCGGGACGGGACGGGTAATGGAAGCGCACGTCGACGAAGTGAATCGGGTGCCGCTGCGGGTCCGGTAAGGGGACCGGATGGGCCGGTGGGACGATGTCCGGTTTTGTATCCATGATGTCAATCAGGCGCTCGGTGGCGCCCGCGGCCCGTTGCACGTCGCCAATCACTTCGCTAATCGCGCCGACGGCACCGGCCACCACGGCGGCATACAGCACGAAGGCGGACAGGTCGCCGGCTGTGATCCGGCCCGTCAAAACGTCATGACCGCCAATCCACAAGATGACGCCGATGGCGCCGAAGACGAGCAGGATCACCACCGCCGTGAGCAAGGCCCGGGCCCGCACCCGGTCGATGGCGCTCGTGAAGGCGCGTTCGGTCCGTGCGGCGAACTGGTTGCGCTCCGCCGTTTCCTGGGTGAACGCCTGGACCGTGCGAATCGCCGACAGGGTCTCGTCCACTTGGCTGCCGACATCGGCGATGCGGTCTTGACTGATGCGCGACAGCGTGCGCACTCGCCGGCCGAACACCATGATCGGCACCACGAGCAGCGGCACGACCAAGAACACCAGCCCGGTGAGCCGCCCACTGGTGACCAACAACATGACGGTGCCGCCGACCAGCAGCAACAGGTTGCGCAACGCCACCGAGGCCGAGGAACCGATCACGGTTTGCAGCAACGTCGTGTCAGTCGTGACGCGCGAGAGCATCTCACCAGTCGAGGTGACCTCGAAGAACGCCGGACTCTGGCGCAGGAGGTGATCGTAAACGTCGCGGCGCAGATCGGCGACCACGCGCTCGCCCAGCCAGGAGACGAGATAGAACCGGGCGTAGGTAGCCAGCGCCAACAGGACGACCACGCCGAGGAGGACCAACAGAGCCCGGTCGAGCAAGCCCTCGTCGCCGGTGGCGAACCCCTGATCGACAAGGACTCGCAGACCCTGGCCGAGACCGAGAACGGTGCCGGCGGCAACGGTCAGAGCCAGCGCGGCACCCGCGACCGGCCATCGGTATGGTTTCAGGTACGGGACCAGCCGGCGCAGCGGTCGGAGATTGCGGACCGGACGGGTCTGGTGCCTGGCGTGACCGTCGGGCGCGGTGTGGGGCGACGGATCGGGCATGGCGGATTCGCGGAACAAGGCCGAAGTCCCGTGCTGAGGGGAGGAATGCGCGGTCAGGATATGGCAGCCGCTGCAATTGGAGGCAAACCAGAAAGGTGGCCTCGGCGTGGCGACCCGATCACGGTCACCTTGCGCTTCCGGGTCAATGTCGGCTATTAACCCGTCTTTGGCCAGCAGAGCAGATGCGGTCTATCATCAGCCGGCGGACGTGCCGCGCCGGCTGTGTTGTCGTGCATGTACGCATGGACGGCGGTCGGGGTGACCGACGGACCCATGCAGGGAGCCACGCGGCGCAGCGAAACGAGGTAACACGAAAGGTCGCCGACAATGAAAGACGGTATCCATCCTGACTACCACCAGATTACGGTCATCATGACCGATGGATCAGAGTTCACGACGCGCAGTACCTATGGAAAGAAGGGCGACTCGTTGCGTTTGGACATCGATCCGAAATCCCATCCGGCCTGGACCGGGGTACAGAAACTCATCGACACCGGGGGCCAGATTGCCAAGTTCAACCGCCGGTTCGCCAATTTCAAACTCAAGAAGTAGCCGGCAACGCAAGGGCTGCACTGCTCGCTTGGACGTTGGCGCGCACCATTTCGTCCAAGCGGGAGATGCGCATGTACAGACGGTGGCTGCGGTCCAGAAGACTGCGCAGCCCATTCGGTAGTTCGCTGTTCTCCGGTCCCGACGGATCGGAGCAGATCGCGCCTCCTGACAGGGCATAGTCTTCACTAGCCGCCTGTTCACTGGTGATTTCCCCGGCATGGACTGCCTTTTGCGCGAGGAGCCACGCCATGCACTGGGTGAGCCGGCTGGTGACGCGCATGGATTCAAAGCTGATCTGCAGGCGGGCATGCGGAGGCAATTGGCGTTGGTCCGTGGATTGATGATAAGTAATATAATTTCTTGTTTCGATTAGCAAAGAAAACGTCTCATCGTAAGTTCTGCTAAAAAACGCGGTTGGCTTGGTCATGGTCTCCTCCTCGGTGTCTTGGTCCAGAGCCATGGCCCAAACCTTTCCAATCCATTACGTCGGTCGCTGACCCCCAGCCGTGCGTGCCAAGCGGCGGATTCGATGACGCAAGACCTATACCCTACGGAAACAGATAGGTCGGCGTAAACATTTGCGCATCCCCGTGCCCCCGGGAGCGGCCGTTCGAATGCTGTGGAACGTCCTGTCGTTCTGGTCGGATGCCGTGCGGTCAGGGCTTGCCGACCCGGAAAGTTCTACCCGGCAGGGGCATGCCGAACCAGGTCGACGAGACACCGCATCCCCGTTCAGATTGTTGATTTAGATCGTTTTTTTGAATGGCATGGGGTTTGCCAATCGGGGTGCAGAAGCGATCGGCGGTTCCGGTCGCGCACCACGCTCGGTTGGGAACGATCATGCAGACTCCGATCTACCTCGCCCTGTCGCGCCAGGCCGCGTTACGGACGCAGATGGACGTGATCGCGAACAACATTGCGAATGCCAATACCCCCGGATTCAAGCAGCAACGGGTGCAATTCGTCGAGTTTCTGTCGCGACCCGCGCCCCGTGAAGAGCTTTCCTTCGTGGTCGACCGCGCGGTTCGCCGGGATTTGACCAACGGATCGCTCACCTCCACCGGCAATCCGTTCGATCTGGCGCTTCAGGGACCCGGGTATTTCGCCGTGGATACGGTGAACGGGCCGCGCTACACGCGGGCCGGCCGATTCGAGCTCAATGACCAACGCGAAGTCGTGAACCACGCTGGGCTGCCTCTCCTCGGGGGTGACGACCAGGCGATCGTCATTCCGCCGGACGTCGCGACGGTGCGCATCAACCATGCCGGCGAGCTGTTCGACGAGGCCAATCCGCAGGCGGTGCTTGGTCGGATCAAGGTGGTCGGCTTCGAGAACGAACAGGCGCTCCTGGAAGTGGGAGGTGGGTTATACACGACCGACCAGGAACCCGGCGCCGCACCGGAAGAGACAAGTGTTCAACAAGGTACAATAGAAGATTCGAATGTACAGCCGGTCGTTGAGATGACTCGAATGATTGAGACGTTGCGCTCATACCAGAGTGCCCAGAACCTGGGCCGCAGCGAGCATGAGCGTCTCCGCGGAGCCCTCACGCGCCTTGGCCGCACGACTTAAGGAGGAAGATATGCGCAGCCTTGCCATCGGCGCGACCGGCATGCTGGCCCAGCAGCTCAATGTTGAGGTCATTTCCAATAACATTGCCAACAGTTCGACCACTGGTTACAAGCGCCAACGCGTCGATTTCCAGGATCTTCTGTACCAGAACATGCGTCGAATCGGCTCGACGTCGTCCGATGCCGGCACCATCCTACCGTCCGGTGTTCAGGTCGGCGCCGGTGTTCGCCCGGCCGCTGTGTACCGGATCAACGAGCAAGGCAACATTACGGTCACCGACAACAAGCTCGACTTGGCCATCAATGGACGTGGTTACTTCCAGATCACCCTGCCCAACGGCGATACGGCCTACACCCGGTCGGGTTCATTTCAGTTGAGCGCCGACGGGCAGGTGGTGACGGCCGACGGCTTCGTTCTTCAGCCTGGCGTCGCCATTCCGCCGGAAACTGTTGACATCACAGTCAGTTCGACCGGTCTCGTGCAGGCGAAGCTGGATGGCCAGGTTGCTCCGCAGGACGTGGGACAACTGCAGCTCGCCGTCTTCGCCAACGACGCCGGCCTGGAAGCGATCGGTAACAACCTGCTCCTCGAGACGCCGTCGTCGGGAGCCCCGGTTGCCGCCAACCCGGGCGATCCGGGTGCCGGTCGGCTCATCCAGGGGGCGTTGGAAACGGCAAACGTCAATATCGTTCAGGAAATCACCACGTTGATCACGGCGCAGCGTGCGTACGAAATGAACTCACGTGTCATCCGGACCACGGACGAGATGATGCAGACCGTCGGTCAGCTCCGATAAGGGAGGGTCCCGTCATGCGTGTTGCGATCGCTCTTGTCGCTGCGGTTCTTGTTGTCGGCGTCAGCATCCCTGGCGAAGCCACTCGCCTCCGCCCGGAGGTGACCGTGTCCGACGACAGCATTCGGTTGGGCGACTTGTTCGCCGATCTACCGTCCGGTGCGGATCGGGTCGCCACCCGAGCTCCGGCACCGGGAAGTTCGGTTGTTCTCGATGCCCAATTCCTCAACCGTGTTGCCCGCGTGTTCCGGTTGAACTGGACCACCGACGGTTTCGACGACCAGGTGGTGGTGCACCGGGCCAGCCAGGTGATCGGCTCGGCGGCGATGACCGACGCGCTGTTGCCCGAGTTGTCACGCCACCTGCCTGTGGCCCGAATCGACGTGATTTTCGATCGGCCCGACCTGGAGGTGCACCTGCCCGTCACCTCGGTGCCGCGCATCCGCGTCGAGTACCTGGATTTCCGTGCCTTGCAGCAGCGCTTCCGGGCTCGTCTGATCGTCGGAAGTGGCCGCGATCTGCAGCGCATTCAGGTATCGGGAAGAGCCATCGGTCGCATGGAAGTGCCGGTTTTGGTTCGCTTTGTGCGCCCCGGCGAAGCGATCGAAGGCGATGCCATCGCTTGGCTCGAGACTCGATACGAATCGTCGCACAGCGACATCATCCGGTCCGAAGCTGAGCTGATTGGCAAGACGCCACGGCGAGCCGTCCCACTCAATCGACCCTTGCGCCATCGTGACTTCCAGGCACCGCGGCTGGTCGATCGAGGTGACCTGGTCACTGTGGTGCTGCAGACCCGCTCCATGACGCTCAGCACCCAGGGTCGGGCCCTGGACCGGGGAGGGCGCGGTGACGTCATCCGGGTCGTCAATACGCAAAGCAACCGCACCGTCGAAGCCACGGTCACCGCGCCTGGTCGCGTCACCGTCGGACCGTTCGCGGCGGCGATCAATTGAAGGGAACCCAAGCCATGTCAAACCAACCCGTCCGCCGTCGGCCTTACCGTGCATCCGAACGCGTGCCGTCCGTCCAGACCCTGCGCTTGATCGTCTTGTCCGGTCTGTTGTTGGCTCTGCCCGGGTGTAACCTGTTCACCCGTTTGAGCGAGATCGGGCGGGCTCCTGATCTGAGTCGGATCGAGGATCCCCAGGCCAGCCCCAGTTACCAGCCGGTCAGCCTCCCTATGCCGGCCCCCATGCCAGCCGAGCGCAACCCCAACTCGTTGTGGCGGCAGGGTGCCCGCTCGTTCTTCAAGGACCAGCGGGCCGCTCAGGTGGGCGACATTCTGACCGTGCTGGTCAAGATCAACGACAGCGCCCGTATCGAGAACGAGACGGAGCGCACGCGCAATGCCAACGAGAATGCGGGACTGCCGAATTTCCTGGGCCTCGAAAACCAACTTCCGACGGGCCCGTTGTGGAGCGGTGCCAACCCATCGTCGCTGGTGAGCGCGAACAGCACCACCAGCACCACCGGGGATGGGTCGATCGAACGTGAAGAGCAGATCGAACTGCGCATCGCCGCGATCATCATCCAGGTTCTGCCGAACGGCAATCTGGTGCTCCAAGGCTCCCAGGAGGTGCGTATCAACTTTGAAGTCCGTGAGCTAACCATATCGGGCGTCATTCGGCCCGAGGACATTTCGGCGCGCAATGAGATCAACTACGACAAAATCGCCGAAGCGCGCATTTCCTATGGTGGCCGCGGTCAAATCACCGACGTCCAGCAGCCGCGCTGGGGACAACAGGTGTACGACGTCATCTGGCCCTGGTGATTCTATGACGGATCTGGGACGGGCGCTGCTGCACCCGTCACGCCAAGCTCCCCGCGGTTCGACGGCCGGTCCCGATGCCGGGGCCGGCCTCGGCTTCTTGTAAAGTCAGCTATCACGCTGGGTGCGTTCCATGCGCTCGTGGCGTTCCTGAGCCTCAAGCGTCATGGTGGCGATGGGGCGGGCCTCAAGCCGGCGAATACCGATCGGATCGCCGGTGATCTCACAAAAGCCATAGGTCCCGTCCTCGACCCGGCCAAGCGCTTCGTCGATCTTCGTCAGCAACTTTCGCTCACGGTCACGGGTCCGAAGTTCCAAGGAACGGTCGGTTTCTGCCGAGGCACGGTCGGCGATGTCGGCTTCCTGGAAGCCCCCATCCTGCATGTTCTGGAGGGTTTCCGTCGACTCCCGTAACAGATCGGCCCGCCATGCCAACAACTTCAGCCGGAAGTACTCCAGCATGGTCGGGTTCATGAACGGTTCGTCATCCAACGGTCGATAGTCCGGCGGCACCAGAGGCAATGACATTCCTGATGATACGTATCGTAAGGGTCCGAGGCGGCCGGAGTATAGTTTCCGTCCTCACACCCTGCAAGTCCGCCCTGGTCGCCGTCTTCACGTCCTTATGTCGCCGCACGGTCACCGCGGTTATGCAGGCTCGGCCGACACCGGTGCCTGGTCAGCCATGCCATGCCATGTCTACGCTGGAGCCGGACAGAGGGTTGGTGCCGCGAAACCGCTTGCGATGACTGGCACCATCAGTGGCCGTATTTCGCCAGCTCCACCTGGGCCCGCAGGTCGACCTCATCCAAGATTCGCGCCAGGTGTGGATCGTCGATCTGACCGCGCCGGGACTGGACCGCCTTGGTGAGTTCAAGGAGTTTGGCACGCGGGAGGCCGCCGGCGAGCAATCCGTGTCGCAGATCGTCCAGTTGGCGCAGGATGTCCTCGGCCCGTCGCCGTCCGCGCGAGGCGCGGTCTGTGGCATCGTCGACTTCCTGCAATGCCAGCAAGCCATTGATCCCCGACAGCGGCGCGGCGCTGCTGGCTGTCCCCAGTGGTTCCGGCCCGGACACGCCATCCTTGACCTCCTTGGCGAAGGCATCGGAGGTCACACTGTCGCCGCGCCCGGTCCGTCTCACCGAGCTGCCTTTGATCCGGCCGGATCCACCATCGATCTTGTTGATTGACATTGCCCCTCCAGAGGTCGCGACGCGCCGGCGACCGCGTGCCCCGGACCGTTGAGACGAGTCTAGCATCGGCATAAAGGAACCGGCAATTGGGCAATAGTTTCCCGGTCGCCGGGTCGGCATGGGCCGAGGCACTGCCGGCGCCGGCTGCACCGTTGGGCGCCGGCCGACTCTGCTTGGTTCCAGCGCATGGCATGGCGGTTGCTTGGCACGCGTCGACTATCATCGTCCACTCCCCGGTCCTCGGGACCGCCATCCGCGGATGAACACCATGTCCACGTCCCTGCGACCCGTATTCAAGACTGTGCTCAGCGTGTGTGTGTTGGGGCTGGTCGTCCTGATGTCTTCCCAAGCCGCCGTTGCCCAGGTGCGCATCAAGGATATCGTCGATATCGAGGGTGTCCGTGACAACATGTTGGTCGGCTATGGGTTGGTGGTTGGTCTCAACGGCACCGGCGACACGATCCGCAATTCGCCGTTCACCGAACAGAGTTTGGTCGGCATGTTGGAACGGTTGGGCGTCAACACCCGTATCGGGGCCGGTGGGCGGCTTAGCAACCTGCGCACGCGCAATGTGGCGGCCGTCATCGTCACCGCCACCCTGCATCCGTATGCCGCCCAAGGGACGAGGATCGATGTGACGGTCAGCGCCCTCGGTGATGCCCAAAGCCTCCTTGGCGGCACGCTTCTGGTGACGCCCCTCATCGGCGCGGACGGCGAGGTCTACGCCGTCGCCCAGGGTCCGATCGCCGTCGGCGGTTTCGCTGCGGCCGGCAATGCCGAAACCGTGGTGCAGAACGTGCCCACGTCGGGGCGGATCGCCTCCGGTGCCATCGTCGAACGCGAGATCGAGTTTGCGCTGGCGGAACTGCCTGTGTTGCGGATTTCCCTTCGCAATCCCGATTTTACCACCGCCCAGCGGATTGCCGACGCCATCAATACCCGGCTCGGTGCCGCGTTCGCCCAGGCGACGGATCCGGCCTCAATCTTGCTCACTGTTCCTGGCAATCGTCGCGGCGACATCGTTGGTTTGATCACCGACATCGAACAGGTCCGCGTCGAACCAGATCAGGTCGCCCGGGTTGTCATCGACGAAAAGACCGGCGTCATCGTCATGGGTGCCAATGTGCGCATCAGCGAGGTCGCTGTGGCCCAGGGCAATTTGACCGTGCGTATCACCGAGACACCGCAGGTCTCGCAGCCGGACGCTTTTGGAGCTGGAGAGACGACGGTGGTCGACCGGACCAATATCCAAGTCGATACCGATGAGGATAGGCGCCTGGCCATCGTTCCTGAAAGCGTAAGCCTGCAGGAGTTGGTGCAGAATCTGAACGCGCTGGGCATCGGTCCGCGCGACATGATCAGCATCCTGCAAACCATCAAGGCCGCTGGTGCGTTGCAGGCGGAAATTGAGGTGATCTGACATGGATACCATGATTGGTTCCGCCGTGTCGGCGGCTTCCCTACACACCCGACGCCCGTTCTCTTTACCGGTTCCGCAAACGGTTTTGACCGCCGAGCCAGGGGCCAGCCTCGATCCAGCACGACATCAGGCGTTGCGCACGATCGCACGCGAGTATGAATCCATGTTTCTCGGTCGAATGCTGCAACAGATGTACGCCACAGTGGGGGTTGATGAGACCTTTGGTGGCGGTTCAGGAGAACAAATGTTTCGCGATCTTCTGGTCGACGAATACGGCAAACAGGCTGGCGAACGGGGCGGGATTGGCCTCGCCGACGGAATTCTGCGCGAGCTCATCCGCGCACAGGAGGGTTGATCCATGGTTATGTATACACCGCGACCACCGGCCAAGCCGAGACCCAAGCTCCCGCAGACCGCGTTCGAACGTGCCACGGCGTTCCTCGACGTCTCAGGCCGCCTGTCCGGTCTGCTATCGCGCGAGTTTTCCGCACTCCGCGCACGGGACAAGGCAAGCCTCACCGCCATTGGCGTCGATAAACGGAAGCTGGCAGTGGCGTATGAGGAACTCGGGCGTTTGTTGCGTATCGATCCCGAAGGCATGAAATCGCTCGACCCGGCCACCAAACGGGCACTGCGAGACTCGGTCGAGGATCTACGGCAAACCGCTGAGCAGGGGTTTGGCGTATTGCGGGCCAGATCGGCCGCACAGCAAGGTTTGGTCGACTTCGTCGTCAAGACCATCAACGGCGATCGCGCCACCGCGGGCCAGTACGGCCAACAATCCGGTCGAGCTGTGCGTGTTGTGCCGACTAGCGGACCAGTCGCTTCTGCCACTTTCAACACGACAGTCTGAAACCGGGTCAGCCTGACTCGGGTCAGCCTGACTTGGGGGGCGAGGCCACGCGGCGGCGCGACCCGAACGCCATCAATCCGGCTGCTGGATATGCCAATGGCGTTCTTCAGCAGCCGGATTTGTTGTGAATAGGGTGGGCCTCGGCGCTCGGCACTTCCTGCCCGGCCGGCACGGTTGGGCAGGAAATGCCGGCTCAACCGGCGCCAACCACTCGGAAAATCTTTTGTTTTCAATATCTTGGGAAGGCACTTGTGTGGTCCGCGGTTTGCTTTGTCGCAGACCAGCACTGCATTGGCGGGGACGACGTTCATGGATATCCAAGCCCTTTTTGCACCGTCGCAGCCCGATTCCGGATCCATGCCCGGAACGTCGGCGGCTGGGAAATCGTCGTCCCGAGATTTTCAGCAGATCGTGCAATCCTTCGATCGGCCGGAGCGGCCCGTTCCACACAACCAGACCGTTTCGGACACACCGTCCGGTCCAGCGCGTGCGGCCGAATCGCCGTGGCCAAAGGCCGGCGCGGTGGCGTCAGATCAGCGGGCCGCAATCGAGACGGCAGAGTCGACCGCTGGCCGTGGGACCCAGTCGCCGACACCCGCTTCCGCTGGCCGGGCCCATGCCGCCGACGTGACCGGCATGGCCTCCGATCGCCAAACCGGAGCTGGTGCCCACGACGTGGGCGCTGCCGTCGAAAACGACGCCGCTCTTGAAGCTGAAGCGGTGGAAGTCGATGCAGCACAACGGACCGAGACGACGGCAGCGTTGGACACGCATGGTGCCCAGCCGGCGTCCGTGGTTGCCGTCCCGTCGGCGGATCCCGTTTCCGACCTGGCTGGGGCAGTGGACGCTGTGTCGCCGGAGGTCGCCGACGCCAAGGCGCCACCTGGGGTGTGGGGCGCGGAAGATATGGATGCCGCGGCATCCGACCCGGGGCACGGTCCAGCGTCGGCGGATGCGGTCAGGCCCGCCCGTCAGACCGGGATTGGTGCCGATGCCGCAGGCGACGTGGATGGAGCATCGCCGGTCCCACCGGCAACTCTTGACGCGGAGGGGTCGACCGTTGCTGCAGATCCGGCGTTGCCGCTTGCGGGCGACGTCAAGGTTGACGATGGCGACCCGGATGCGGGGGACGATGGGGTGTCGTCCCGCGACCGCCGCGGAGAGAGCGCAGACGAACCGGCACTCGCATTCGACAACGACGCCGATTCCGACAAGGCATCAAAACACGATGCGCAGGTCGTTCCGAGACCGGCACGGTCCGATGCGGTGCCCGACGCGACCTCCGCGGGGCAAGCGGCTGGTCGCCTGGCCGGCGCTGAGGTCTCCACCGATGAGGAACGCGTGGACAAGGCACCGGAAGAAGTCACGGGCTGGGCCCGACCCAGGAATGCCGACATCACCGCTGCACGTGTCGCGAACGCGGCCGAGGAGACTGACGGTGGTGCGTTGAGCGACGATGAGTCCGATCCGGCCCAGCCGCATGCGGTGTCGGTTGTAATGGAGCCAGGGACCTCGGACGACCCGGCGGTGGCACCGGCCTGGCCGCCATGGGGCCAGCCCGGGCGCTCCGACGGGGTGCAGACCGCCGTGGTTGAAACCGTTACGCCGACCGCGGGCGGGGGCATGACAGACGGGGCGGCATCTGGTCCGCAAGGGGCTGAGACCCGTCAGGAGACCGGCGACCTCCACGGCTCGGGTGTTCAGCTTCCCTCTGCAAGCCAGCTTCAGGGCGAGACGATGGGCGAACCGTCCATGTTGTCCGCCCGTCGCGCCGGCGCGGGGGAGGGGACTCCCGTGGTTGGTCCGCGGGATGGTCGGGAGTCGCCGGTTCCGCGGGTGGACGATGCCGTTTTGGCCGATGACCAGCCCATGGCCAGCCGTTCCGCAAGCAAACTGGCCAATGTGGCGGATGGCGACAAACCGAAAGGGCCGACTCCCTTTGCGTCCGCCGGTCCATCGGTCGCCCCACCGGCTGGCTCATCCGCCGCCCAATCGGTTGCGCCCCAGGCGTTGGTGCAGCCGATGGTGGCGGCGGCACCGGGACCGCTGGCGCCACCGCAGACTCCGTCGGGGAACCATGGGCCGCTGCCACCGCTGGCGGTCTCGGTCACCGGCGCCGCCGGTGCACCGACGGGCGATGCTGGTGGCAATGCGTCGGGACAGACGACCCACGGGCAGGGCGGCTTCGATCCGACCGTCACCATGGCCGGATCGTCGCTCGGTGGCGGGGGGGGACAATCTGCCTCCGGCCAGGATTTCCTGAGCCAAATGGCGGCATTCCGAGGAGGCCGCAGTGCGTCCGCCGGAGCGGTGCCGCAGCAGGTGGCCGTCACGATCCGGCGGGCTGTGGTGGCCGGCACCGACCGCATGACCTTGCACCTCAAACCGGCGGAGCTGGGGCGCGTCGACGTGAGCCTGGAGTTTGGCCAGGACGGCCGGCTCAAAGCCAGCATTCAAGTGGAAAAGCCGCAGACTCTGGAATTGCTGCAGCGTGACGGGCGGGCGTTGGAGCGGGCCCTGCAGGATGCCGGTTTCAAGACCGACAGCGGTGGTCTCAATTTCAGCCTCAAAGGCGACGGCAACTTTCACCGAGAGGCGTTCGGCGATCGGTCGCCCAAGCCCAATCGCTATGCGTTCGGTGTTGATGACGGTGCCGAAGAAACGATTGATCCGTTGCCGGCCTTGGCGCTCGGTCCGGGCCGGGTCGATTTGCGCATCTGAACCGCCCCGCCACCCATCGGCCCACCACCTATCGGCCCACCACCTATCGGCCCACCACCTATCGGAAGGGAGATTGCCATGACCTCCGTTTCAGCCGTCGATCCGGCGGCCACGCCCCGCCAATCCTCGAGCACAGGTCAGGCAGCGCAGTCACTCAATGATAACTTCGACAGCTTTCTCAGTCTGCTGACAACACAGCTACAGAATCAGGACCCGTTGGAACCGCTCGACAACTATCAAATGACCCAGCAGTTGGTGGCCTTTTCCCAGGCCGAACAAGCCATCGGGACGAATTCCCGGTTGGATCAGTTGCTCGGGATCATGGGCGCAAGCAATGGCGCGTCGAATCTGGACTACATCGGGCGCCGTGTCGAGGTTTCCGGAGATGCCGCCGTGCTGCAAGACGGCGAGTCAGAGCTGGTCTATATCCTGCCCGAGGATGTGTCTTCCGCCAAGGTCGAAATCTACAACGCCGAAGGTGACCTGGTGAAATCCTTCGACGGTGCCGACACGGTCGGCCTACACCGTTATGCCTGGGACGGCACTGACGATCTCGGAAATGACCTCGACGACGGTCTGTATCGGCTGAACGTGCGCGTGGAAAACATCGGCGAGCAGGAGGTGACGGCGTCGACCCGCTCCAGCGCCGTCGTCAAGGGTGTCGATTTCGTCAACGGTGAGGCGGTGCTCAATCTGGGCGAGGTGGTTGTGCCGGTCTCGTCGGTGGTCTTCGTCCGCTAGGCGTTATCTGCTGGTCTGCTGTGCTGGAGCGGCCGCATTTAACGTTTCTCAACCTGGTGTGGTTATCTTGCCACGTGAATTTGAACGTCGCTGTGCGCGACGGCATCGCTATCCGGATCGCCATGACTGAAACGCGAAACGGACCGACACCGCAGAGGCATTTAAGGGGTGTGTCGCGAGCCGACCGCCGGCCGGTCGGCCCGGATGATTTGCCACCGCCCGATACCAAGCGGTGGGTCATGCGGCGTAAAGCCCAGGTGGTCGCGGGCGTGCGGGCCGGTGTGATCAGCCTGGAGGAAGCGTGCCGGCGCTACACGTTGTCGGAGGAGGAATTCGGCACGTGGCAGCGGTTGGTCGATACCCATGGGGTGCGCGGGCTCCGGGCGACGCGTGTGCAACAATACCGGGGGACCAGCGAGTAGCCCCTCCATGGTGCTGGCGGTCAGCCCGCACCCGGGTTTGCACGATTGGCACCGTCATCATGGTTGCACTATCTTATCGGCCCAGGCGCTCTTCCAGAAATTCGTCCGCATCCGGCGCCGCAGTGGCGCAAGCATGGCAACGCTGATCCGACGGGTTCTCAAAGGGAGTCTGGCCGCCGGTGTCGGCCTCGGGTTTCTGTCGATTGTTTTGATTGTCGGTGGATTGGTCTGGCTGCAGGGATCGTTGCCGACAGTCGATGGCGAACGCACCGTGTTCGGGATGGTGCAACCCGTCCGGGTGGTGCGCGATCGGCAGGCTGTGCCGCACATCTTCGCCGCTTCGCTCGAGGATGCGACGCGGGCGCTCGGTGTTGTGCATGCCCAGGACCGTCTCTTTCAAATGGATCTGATGCGCCGGTTGGGTGCTGGCCGGCTGTCTGAGATCACCGGCACGTTGATCGGCGATCTGCCCTTGCGGGTCGATAAGGCCATGCGCGCATTCGGTCTATATCGGGCGGCCGCCAACAGCCTGGCAGCCCTGAGCGAGGACGCGCGCGGCCTGTTGCGAGCTTATGCAGAGGGTGTCAACAGCGTCCTCGTAGCGCCCGATGGACCGTGGCCGATCGAGTTCCAGGTGCTTGCCTACCG
The DNA here is from genome assembly GCA_028281465.1 of Azospirillaceae bacterium. Lineage (GTDB taxonomy): Bacteria > Pseudomonadota > Alphaproteobacteria > Azospirillales > Azospirillaceae > JANQJV01. The sequence continues at coordinate 54,622 of JANQJV010000183.1, forward strand.
ACCCGAGCCTTGGCAGCCGGCCGACTCCCTCGTCTGGGGCAAGTTGATGGCGCTGCAATTGAGCGGCAATCTTTGGGATGAGTTGCGGCGGGCCCGCCTCATGGCGGTGCTGCCGCCCGAACAGGTCGGCGATCTGATCGACCCGTCCGTGCCCAGCGGACCGACGTCCCTGTCCGACGCCCTCGATCCGGTCCGACTATCCCGACTGGCCGCCGTCGTCGAAACCGGCCTTGACGGTCTTATGGCGCACGCTTCGGCCTCCAACGCCTGGGCCGTGGCGGGTCGACAGACCGAGTCTGGTGCGCCGCTGTTGGCCAACGATCCGCATCTTCGCCTAGAAGCGCCGGTCCTGTGGTATTTGGCGCGTCTCGAAACACCGGACGTGTCGTTGGTCGGGGCCACCGTGCCCGGCGTGCCGGCCATGGTGCTTGGCCATAATGGGTGGATCGCCTGGGGACTGACCACGCCGCACAGCGACACCCAGGACCTTTTCGTCGAGCGTCTGGCGCCGGATGCATCCGACCACTACCTGACTCCGGCTGGTGCAATTCCTTTCGAAACACGGGCGGAAAGAATTCGGGTGCGTTTCTCAGAAGACCGGCTCCTGACGGTGCGGGCAACCCGGCACGGCCCGGTCCTGTCGGACCTGGGGTGGGACCTGGCGGCGGCGAGTCTGGACGATGGTGAGGTGTTGAGCCTCGCCTTCACCGGATTCGGGAGCGCCGATACCACGGCCGAGGCCTTGTTCCGTCTCAACCGGGCGCGGGGTTGGCAGGACTTCGTTGAGGCGCTGCGCGCCTACCAAACGCCGCACCAGAACATCCTTTACGCTGGACGCGATGGGACCATCGGCTTGGTCAGCCCCGGTCTGGTGCCGATTCGACGGCAGGGTGATGGCCGCCTGCCGGTGCCCGGATGGACGGGTGATCATGATTGGATCGGTACGATTCCATTCGATCAACTGCCCCGGACGGTTAACCCAGCATCGGGATGGGTGATCAATGCCAATAATCCGGTGATTGGCGCCGAGGGTGGCCGGGCGCTTGGTGTTTCCGGGCAGCCGGCCTATCGGGCCCGCCGGATCGAGGGCTGGCTCGGCCGGCCCGGTCGGCGCAGCCTTGAGGATTCGTTGGCGCTGCAAATGGATACCGTGTCGCCGGCGGCGCTGGATCTGTTGCCGAGCCTTCTCGCCGTGACGGTACCCCCCGGCTCGCGCGCGGCGGCGGCGCGCGCGCGACTGGCTGCCTGGGATGGGCGCATGAACCGGGACAGTGCGGCCGCGCTGATCTATCAGACCTGGCTTGAAACGCTCGCTGGCGCCTTGTTCGGTGCGGCCTTCACCAAGGCTGGAATCGAATGGTGGCGCGTGGATGTGCGCAGCGTGCGGCTCGCCCTGGATTCGGGATTGGGAAGGCGAGGATCGACGTGGTGCCGCCAGTCCGCATCGTCTCTGAGCACCGTCGATGAATCCGGGCCGCTACCTTTATGCGCCGAGGTGTTGTCGGAGAGTTTGACCAAAGCGGTTGTATTGCTCACCGATCAGTATGGCGACGACATGGACCGGTGGCGCTGGGGGCAGGCGCACCGGGCTGCCCTGGCGCATCCGTTGTTTGGTCGTATCCCTGGCCTCAAGGCCTTGATCAATGCCGACATCGCCACTGATGGCGGTCCCTATACCGTTAACCGGGGCAGCCACCGCTACTCCAGTCGGACGGTGCGCTTCGATCATGTTCATGGGGCCGGCCTGAGGGTGGTGTATGATCTGGCCGATCTTGGCCGATCCCGGTTCATGATTGCCACCGGCCAATCGGGCAATCCATTGTCACCCCATTTTCGCGATCTGAGCTTCGACTGGCGGAACGGCCGAAGTTTCCGGCTGGACGGCGCAGCCGACGTGGTGGCCGCCGACGGACTCGGCACGCTGTGGTTGGTACCGACGTCCTCAGCAACAGCTTTGTCGCCGCCGGCATTGTCCCGAATGGCCGATTAGCTCTGGAGCGTCACCCCCCATGTCCATCACCGTCACCGACATCCAACGGGCCGCCACCACGCTGGCGGCCGAACTTCCGATCACACCGGTCTGTTCGGCCCCGCGTTTGTCTCGGACGCTCGGGGTTTCGCTGTTCCTGAAACTGGAAACCCAACATCACACGGGCTCATTCAAGGAGCGCGGCGCTCTCAACAAGCTCAAGTCCCTATCGGTCGCCGAGCGCGACCGGGGCGTCGTCGCCATGTCCGCCGGCAACCACGCCCAAGCCGTGGCGCACCATGCGACACGCCTCGGCCTTGCCAGCACGATCGTCATGCCGGCGATGACTCCATTCTCCAAGGTCGAACGCACCAAGGCCCTCGGTGCCACCGTGGTCATCCATGGTGACACCTTGGACCAAGCGGAACGACATGCGTACGATCTTGCCGAACAGCAGGGCTTGATGTTCATTCACCCCTACAACGACCGGGCGATCATTGCCGGTCAGGGGACGCTGGCCCTGGAATTTCTGAAGGCCGTTCCGTCGTTGGAGGTATTGGTGGTGCCGGTTGGCGGCGGCGGTCTGATCTCCGGTGTTGCCGTGGCGGCGAAGGCCATGAAACCCGGCATCACGGTCATCGGCGTCGAAGCGGCGTTGTATCCGTCCATGCGTCAGGTGTTGGACGGCCGCCCAGTCGAATGCGGTGGCGTCACCCTTGCCGAGGGTATTGCCGTCAAGGCGCCCGGTGATCTGTGCTCCGACCTCGTACGCCGGACCGTCGACGATTTGGTTGTGGTCGACGAAGCCAGCTTGGAGCGGGCGGTGTACGAGTTCGTCTCGCAGCAGAAATTGGTTGTGGAAGGGGCCGGAGCGGCTGGTCTGGCCGCGGTCATGGCCGACCCGTCGCGCTTTGCTGGGCGCACCGTCGGCCTCATCACGTGCGGCGGCAACATCGACGATCGCATTCTGGCGCAGGTGATGATGCGCGGTTTGGTGCGTGAAGGTCGCCTGGTGCGGTTGCGCATCGGCCTTGTCGATGTTCCCGGCGTACTGGCCCGGATCGCCGGCGTGATCGGCGATGCCGGTGGAAACATCGTCGAGGTGCGGCACCAGCGGTTGTTTTACGACGTTCCGGTAAAGATGGCGGAGTTGGAAGTGGTGGTTGAGACGCGCGACCGCACCCACATCGACGACATCATCGCCCGTCTCTCGGCTTCCGATTTCACCGCCCACGTGCTGCCCGATACCGTCGGCGTTGCTTAGGGCCTGCGGATATCAGTCCCCAAATGTTCGCGGAGTCGCTGAAAACTGCTAGGATCGTCGATTGGTCAGAATCCCGGGTCGGGTCGGCTGCAAGACAAGTCCCGGCCGTTGATCGGACATTATGTCAGCAAATCCTCGTCGCAGATTGACTCAATCTGCGACGAGGATTTTCTCGAGTTCGATTGAGACCAAGACGGTCGGGAACCGACCGTCTTGGTCATCACACCGGCGCAGTTTCTCAGATTCAGGAGTCTGCGAAAACGAGCCTCGATTGCGCCGGCCGTATCTGGGCTTGAGGTTGTGCGGGCCGGAGATCACGCGGCGGCGCGCACGCCGGCATCGCGCACCGTGGCGTCGACGTGATCGGCGAACTGGCGGAAATTGGTTTCGAAACGTCGGGCCAATTCATGCGCCATGGCATCGTAGGCCTGTTTATCCTGCCAGGTGTTTTTGGGCTGCAAAACCTCCGCTGGCACGCCGGGGCACGCTTCTGGCACGGCAAGGCCGAAGCTGGCTTCGGGGGCATGCGGGATGCTGTTGAGGCGACCATCGAGGGCGGCTCGGACCAGAGCCCGTGTGTGTGCAATGGCCATGCGCCGTCCGACCCCGTAGCTGCCGCCACTCCAGCCAGTATTCACCAGCCAGCACTGGGCACCATGGCGGGCAATCTTCTCACCCAGGAGTCGAGCATACACCGTCGGATGGCGCGGCATAAACGGGGCCCCAAAACAGGTCGAAAAGGTGGCTTGAGGTTCCGTGACCCCTTTCTCGGTGCCAGCCACCCGGGCCGTGTACCCGGACAGAAAATGATACATGGCCTGGTCGGCGCTGAGCCGGCTGATGGGTGGCAAAACGCCGAACGCATCTGCTGTCAGCATGACGATGGTCTGGGGAATACCACCAATGCCGGTGCCGCTGGCATTTGGGATGAAGTCCAGCGGATAGCATGCTCGGGTGTTCTCGGTATGTCGGGCATCGTCCAGATCCAGGCGGCCCGTCGCCGGATCAACCACGACATTTTCCAGTACGGTCCCGAAACGACCCACGGCTGAAAAGATTTCAGGCTCGGCTTCTTGGCTGAGACGGATCACTTTGGCGTAACAACCACCCTCGAAGTTGAAGACCGACCGCTCGGACCAGCCGTGTTCGTCGTCGCCGATCAGAGTGCGGCTCGAATCTGCCGAGAGAGTAGTCTTTCCGGTTCCGGAAAGACCGAAGAAAACTGCAGTATCGGCCCGCTCGCCAATATTCGCCGAACAATGCATGGGCAAGACCGATCGTGACGGCAGCAGGTAGTTCATCACCGTGAACACCGCCTTTTTGATCTCACCCGCATAAGATGTACCGCCGATCAGGATCAACCGGCGGCTCAGATCGATCACGATGAACACATCGCTCTGCGTGCCATCACGGTCCGGTTCGGCATGGAATTGCGGGGTCTGAATGATCGTGAACTGGGGACTAAAATGGGCCAGGTCGTCTGCGCGCGGCCGGATGAACATGTTGCGGGCGAACAGGCTGTGCCAAGCCTCCTGGGTGATCACGCGCACCGCCAATCGGTGCTCCGCGTCTGCTCCGGCGTAGAGATCCTGGACAAAAAGCTCCCGGTCTTGCAGGAAGGCGGTGACGCGTCCGAACAGGCGGTCGAAGGTTTCGGGGGGGAGGCCTTTGTTGGTTTTGTTCCACCAGATCTGGTTGTCGGTCTGGGCGTCGCGCACAAAGAACTTATCGTTCGGCGAGCGCCCGGTGTGGTGCCCGGTTAGGGCAATGAGAGCGCCACCCTGGGCAAGGACTCCTTCGTTGCGCCGGATCGCAGCTTCGTAAAGGGCCGGTGTTTCGAGATTCCAATGGGCGGCCTTGATGTGGCCAAGGCCAATGGGGTCCAAACCGACGCTGCTCACGATGGGTCCAATAGTCTGCACGGTCCGATTACTCCATAACTTATCCGTAGGGAATTGTGCCGATCAGGATGCGCCAAACAGCGGTCAGTCCGAATAGGAAACAGTCCGGCCGACGGTCTCGGCTGGGTTGGCCTCAGCTCGAGTCGTCATGTCGACTGGGTGCGATAGGCCGCCTACCACACGCCAAAGGGCGGTCAGCGCGTCACTGGGTGTTCGCACCGGTTGGGGGAAGGTGTCGCGAACCAGCGCCAAGCCCTGCCGTATGGCAAATCCGTCGCAATCGATTTCCGAGATCACCGCTCCGGTACCCCCTGTATACCCGGTGCGGGCCCTGACATAAAGCTGCAACCTGTCGCCCAAATGTATGGTTGCTTGAGCGATCATATTGGCTTCGGCCTCCGCCAGGGCTGTGGCGACCGCGACCGGTACCAGACTGTTTCCGGCGCGCAGGCGGCTGATCCGGCCAAAACCGGCGACCAGTCCGGCCCGATCTACCTTGATCCGGTAAAACTGGAAGTCAGCAAAGCCGGCATAGCGCGCCGCATCGGGGTGCCGAGCCAAAAAACGGTTGCTGGCGGTTTGTGCTGCGGTGGCGTTCGCCCAGCCCTGAACGGTCACGCGGGGTCCGGCCAGCGGCGGATGATGGCCGGCGGTTCCGTCGAACAAAAGGCCAATGCGGTTGTCTTGTCGGATGTTTCGCGTATGTTCCGCCAGATCGGACAACAACAGGACCGGCGCGCCCTGATGGTCGACCCCCACCTCCACCAGAGAGTTGTATGGCGCCCCGTCGCGACCGACCGTGGCCAGTGCGGCCGTGGAACACGCCCGCATCAGGCACCGCGCAGTGATGCCGGTCGGCCGGTCGATAACCGCCTCGGGCCGTTGGGGGGGCAATGTGGGGGATTGACAATCGGTCATGGGCGCAGCCAGAAGCGGTCGGGTCCTGTCCGGCCGCCGCATTTTTCGTCCGGGGTCACACAAACCATGCCGCGCGACGGCGCAGCGGCCGAACGTCACCGCAGCGGTGGGGCGGGCGGAAGTGTCTTGCCAAAACCCATGAAAACATTAGGGAGTTTTTCCAACGCGTGCAACCGTGGGAGCGCATGCTGACATGTCCCAAACCATCGCCCTCGTCGACGACGACCGCAACATCGTGACCTCGGTTTCCATGGCGCTCGAGGCGGAAGGCTTCGATGTTCGCCCGTTTTCCGACAGCACCGAGGCACTGCGCAGCCTGACAGAACGGCCGGCCGATCTGGCCGTGCTCGACATCAAGATGCCGCGGCTGGACGGTATGGAACTCCTGGCGCGGTTGCGCCAGGCCTCGTCCATGCCGGTCATTTTCCTGACCAGCAAGGACGACGAGATTGACGAGTTGATGGGCTTGCGCATGGGCGCGGACGACTACATCCGCAAGCCATTTTCGCAGCGCCTGCTGGTGGAACGAATCCGGGCCCTTCTGCGTCGCGAGGCGATGGGAGCAAACAAGGGGGCCGAGGATCCGGCGACTGTCATGGTGCGGGGCGATCTGGCGCTGGACAGTGCCCGGCATTCCTGCACGTGGAGAGGCCAAGTGATCGAGCTGACGCTCACGGAGTTCCTTCTGGTCAAGGCCCTGGCGGTAAGGCCGGGTCACGTCAAGAGCCGCGACCAGCTCATGGATGCCGCCTATGGCGAGCATATTTATGTCGACGACCGCACCATCGACAGCCACATCAAGCGCCTGCGTAAGAAGTTCAAGGCCGTTGACGGGGACTTCTCACAGATCGAAACCCTGTATGGCGTTGGCTATCGTTACAAGGATGTCTGACGAGGGCGGTCGAATGGCGATGCCCGCCGAGCCGGCGATCGCACAGCGGCGGCGTCGGCGCGTGTCGCCGCTCACTCGCAGCATTCTGGCCGTCAACAGTCTGGCTCTGGCTTTGCTGGTCGGTGGCCTGTTGTTCCTGGGGCCGTACCAGGATCGTCTGATCGAAGCGGAGATCGATGCCTTGACGACCCAGGGGCGGATTTTCGCCGGGTCGCTGGCGGAAAGCGCCGTGGCCTATGGCCAGTCGGAAACCGACACCCTGTCGCCTGAACTTGCGCGGCTGATGATGCATCGGCTGGTCGACGTGACGGCAACGCGCACCCGTTTGTTCGCGGCCGATGGTGCCCTGGTCTTGGACAGCCGCGATCTGGCTGGTACGATCGGTGCCATCGAGGTCGAGCCGCTGCCACCCCCGACCGACCCTTGGGGACAGTGGTTGTCCTTTATCTACAGTCGTTTGGTCGATTGGTTGCCGGATCGCAGCGGGGCACCTCGCTACCGGGAAGCCTCGGCGCAGCAGGCGGCGGACTACCCGGAAGTGATGCGTGGTTTAACCGGTGAGATCGCCACCTCAGCCTGGTCACTGGGCGGCCGTGAACTCTTGTTGGCCGTGGCGGTGCCGGTGCAGCGGGTTAAGCAGGTGCTCGGGGTCGTTTATCTGACTCGCAGCAGTGCGGAGATGGACGCCGCTCTGCGGACGGTGCGCCTCGATATCTTCCGGGTCTTTGCCATCTCTTTGACGGTCACCGTGCTATTGTCGGTCTATCTGGCCGGTACCATTGCACGCCCGATGCGCCGGCTCGCCGCGGCGGCCGACCGGGTGCGCCATGGCCAGGGCAAGAGCCAGGAAATTCCCGATTTTACTGCACGTGATGACGAGATTGGCGATTTATCCGGCGCTCTCCGCGACATGACCGATGCTTTGCGCGCCAGAATGATGGCGATCGAGCGGTTTGCTTCTGACGTGGCGCATGAAATCAAGAACCCTCTGAGCTCGTTGAGCAGTGCAGTACAAACCGTGACACGCGTGCAGGACCAAGGTCGTCGCGCCATGTTATTCGGCATCATCCAGGACGATGTTCGCAGGCTAGACCGGCTGATCACCGACATTTCCAGCTACTCCCGTCTTGATGCCGAGTTGAGCCGCACGGAATTGGAACCAGTCGATCTGGCCGCGTTGCTCGATGGGCTGGTCGGCTTGTATCGGGTGACGGCCGAGGATGGCGGTAATGCCGGTCGGGTTGGCGTGGTCGGCCGGTTCGGCGAAGGGTCCGGTCCGCTGGTGGTGGCCGGCGCGGAGGACCGCCTTGTGCAAGTGTTCCAGAACCTCTTGAGCAATGCCGTGTCGTTCTCACCGTCGGGCGGCACCGTCACGGTCTCGGCCCGCATTGCCGAGGACGGCTGGATCGAAACCAGCGTCATCGATCAAGGTCCCGGCATTCCGGACTCCAAGCGGGAGGCGATTTTCGACCGGTTCTACTCCGAGCGGCCAGCGGATGAGAAATTCGGAACCCATTCCGGCCTGGGACTCAGCATTTCGCGTCAGATCGTCGAGGCGCATGGCGGGCGCATCTATGCGGAAAATCAGACGGCTGTGGACGGCGGGATCGAAGGGGCGGTGTTCACCGTCCGGTTGCCGTCATGGTCGGGGTCGATGTCGCGCCAGCGCAGTAAGTTCCCTTGACGAGCCGGGTGAAATGCCTCACCTAGCCGGCAATTGCGTGCAGGTGCATGCCAGTTGTGTGTCGGTTGCCGGCACAGGCGTGCTTATTCTGGGGCCGTCGGGGGTTGGGAAGTCGGACTTGGCGCTGGGGCTGATCGACTGTGGTGCCATGCTCATTGCGGACGATCGGGTCGAGTTGTCCTTGCGTGACGCGGTGCTTTGGGCCCGCGCACCAGACCGGCTGCGCGGCCTGCTCGAAGTGCGTGGTATCGGACTCGTGCCGGTCGACACGCGTGTCGAGGGTGGCCCGGTCGGATTGGTCGTCGAACTGGGCGTGCCAGACCGCGTGCCGCGTTTACCGGTGGAGAGCAGCATGACGTTTCTCGGGCATACCCTGCCCCACCTCGTTCTCGCGCCGATTCAAGCGTCCTTGCCGGCCAAAGTGAGGCTGGCTGTCCGTTTGTTGGGCCAAGGGCGGCTTCGCCCGGTGCCCGATGGTCTGTGACACCATGTCGTCGGCGCACGCGTCGGCCTTGGGGTCGTTGGGTGGTGGAACGCAGGCCGGTGGCGTTCCGAACCGGCGCATCGTTCTGGTCTCGGGACTGTCCGGTGCTGGGCATTCGACCGCGCTTAAGGTGTTTGAGGACCGTGGCTTCGAGGCAGTGGACAACTTGAGATTATCGTTGGTTGCGGCCCTTGTGCAGCAGAGCGAAGCGTCGGCGCGGCCATTGGCGATCGGCATTGACAGCCGGACTCGGGATTTCTCGGCTGAAGCCTTTGGCCGCCAACTCGATGCCCTGCAGGCAAATACGGCCTACGACGTTCGGCTTCTGTTTTTGAATTGCAGCGATGAGGTCCTGCAGCGGCGCTACACAGAGACGCGGCGCTTGCACCCAATGGCGATCGATCGGCCGGTTTCCGATGGCATCGCCCGCGAGCGCGTCCTGCTATCGCCGTTGCGCGAGCGGGCAGACTATACGGTCGATACGACGGACCTCTCGGTGCATGACCTGCGCCGCATTCTGAACGGCCATTTCGAACTCGACGCCGAACCGTCGCTCCAGGTTTTCGTCGTTTCGTTTTCGTACCGGAAAGGCGTTCCCCGGGATGCTGATCTGATGGTCGATGTGCGCTTCCTGACCAACCCGCATTGGGACATGGCTTTGCGACCGCTGAGCGGACTTGATGCCGGCGTTGCCGCAGCGATCGAGCGCGATGTGGACTTTCCGCAATTCTTCGATAACCTGATTGCGTTATTGGAACCGCTGTTGCCCCGATATCGGCAGGAAGGCAAATCCTACCTCACCATTGCCATCGGGTGCAGCGGTGGCCGTCACCGTTCTGTTTTCGTGGCCGAGCGCTTGGCGCACCGGTTGCGCGGACTCGGACTGAAAGTCGGATTGAATCACCGTGATCTGGAACGAACGCCCGCATGCCAGAGCTAACCGTGTGTCGGCAAGGCTCCGGCTGGTCCGTTTCCCCGGTCGCCGCAGCGGGGGGGGCGGCTGATGATCGGTGTGGTATTGGTGACGCATGGCCGGCTCGCCGAAGAGTTCATCCTCGCCCTTGAGCATGTGGTCGGCCGGCAGGAACAGGTTCGGGCGATCTGCATCGGTCCCGACGATGACATGGAACAGCGGCGCAGCGACATTCTCAGTTCGATCGCCGAGGTGGATGATGGCAGCGGCGTGGTCCTGCTTACCGATATGTTCGGCGGCACGCCCAGCAATCTTGCCATTTCCGTTCTCGACCGGGCACGGGTCGAGGTGATCGCCGGCGTCAATCTGCCGATGCTGATCAAGCTGGCCAGTCTGCGTGCCACCGAGGCGTTGGCTGATACCGTCACGGCGGCCCAGGAAGCCGGTCGTAAATACATCAACGTTGCCTCCTCCCTCCTGACCGAGCAGACCGCTCGCGGCCGGGACGGGTAGGCGGCGGAGCGGCCGACCGAATGGATACCCGGATGGACCCTGGCGGCCAGGTGCGCCGGACGGTGACGATCGTTAACCGGCGCGGCCTACATGCGCGTGCGGCGGCGAAATTCGTCAAACTCGCGGCTGGCTTCGACTGTGAGATAACGGTCCACCGGTCGGACATGCGGGTCAGTGGGACATCGATCATGGGTCTGATGATGCTCGCAGCGGCCACCGGAGCCCGAATCGAGATCAGCGCTTGTGGAATCGACGCCGAAGCCGCGGTGGCGGCCTTGACAGCGCTTATCGAGCGCAAGTTCGATGAGGACTGAATCGTCTACCATCTCCAACGCCGATGATGGCCGGGTGCTGACCGGGTTCGGCGTGTGCGGTGGCATCGCGATTGGCCCGGCCCATGTGGTGGAACGCGGTGTCGTTCAGGTGCCGGAGTATTGTTTGCCGGTCGATCAGGTTGTCGGCGAACTGCAGCGATTTGCCGAGGCCATCGGCAAATCGCACCGGCAGATTCGCAACCTGCGGGCGAAAGCGCAGAAACTGCCGGAGTCGGCAGCGGAAGAAATCGGCTTCTTGCTCGATGCGCATATCGCCATGCTCACCCAGTCGCGGTTGACTCGCGGCGTCGAGCGGCGCATCCGCGATGAGTGCAGCAATGCCGAAGCGGCAGTGCAGGCCGAGATCGGCGCCATCGTCGACTCTTTTGCCGGCACCAATGACAGTTTTTTGGCTGCCCGGATTGCCGACGTGCGGGAGGTCGGCACCCGTCTGATCCGTAACCTCATGGAATTCGAGTACCCGGCCTTCTCCCTGGTACCGGTCGGCAGCATCGTGGTGGCGGAGGAGCTGAGTCCGGCCGAAACCGCACTGCTTGATCCCCAACGAATCATCGGTCTGGTCACCATGGTGGGCGGAGCGGAAGGACACACCGCGATCATGGCACGCTCCTTGGGTGTGCCGACGGTGTCTGGCGTTACCGGTCTTCTTCCGGCCGTGCGCACGGGTGATGCGCTGATCGTCGATGGCGAGGATGGGCGCGTGCTCGTCAAACCCTCACCGGCGGTCACCGACCACTATGCCGAGCGGCGTTCGCAGTGGCTCAAGGTTACGGAAGACCTGCGTCACCTGGCCGATCTGCCGGCTGTGACTCGTGACGGGGTCGACATATCGCTGTCGGCCAATCTGGATCTGCCGCGCGAGGTACCGGGCGCACTGGCGGCTGGTGCCGTCGGAGTCGGATTGCTGCGCACGGAATTCCTGTTCATGAATCGCACCGATCTGCCAGACGAGGACGAGCAATACGCGACGCTGTGCGAGATCGTTGAAGGTATGCAAGGGCGGCCCGTGACCATTCGCACCCTTGACTTGGGCGGTGACAAGTTGACCCAGGCCCTGGGTGGCCGGTTGGGGGCGCCGGCCAATCCGGCCCTGGGCCTGCGCGCCGTGCGGTTGGGCCTACGCGAGCCGTCGCTTATGGAAACCCAGCTCGCCGCAATTTTGCGCGCTGGCGCGCATGGCCCGACCCGCATCTTGTTGCCTTTGATCAGCACGGTGGAAGAGGTTCGCCAGATGCGTGAGTGCTTGGCTCGCGTCGCACGCCGCCTGAAGCGGCGCCGAGCCAGGATTGCTGACCCAATTCCGGAACTCGGCGTCATGATCGAGGTCCCCGGGGCTGCGCTGGCTGCCGATGCTTTGGCCCGTGAGGCGGATTTCTTTTCCATAGGCACCAACGATCTCACACAATACACGCTTGCCATTGACCGTGGCGACGACCAGGTGGCGGCGCTCTACGATCCCTTGCATCCGGCCGTGCTTCGGCTCATCCAGTTCACCATTGAAGCGGCCTTGCGGGCCGGTCTGCCGGTCAGCATTTGTGGAGAGGTGGCTGGCGACGCCAAGCTGACGCCGTTGCTCCTGGGACTTGGTGTGCGCGACCTATCCATGGCGCCGAACCGCATCGCGATGGTTAAGCGATGTATCCGTGCCATGTGTTTTTCCGACGCCAAGTTTTGTGCGGAGGAGATCATGCTTCAGACTGATTCCCGGCGGAGCTCTGGTATCTTGGGCACATTCGCCGAGCGTATCGACCACGGATAGCGTCGGGTGGCCGAATTTCGGCACGCGCCAGCCCTGTTGGATGGCGATCCCGGTGCCAGTGTGTTCTCAATTTCACCGGAGGTTTGCGGAAGAAATAATGGAGCGAAGGGTCTTCCCAAGATAATGAGAAGGAAAAACACTCTCGTTCTCACCGTCTGCCGCCGTCCCGCAGAGGATGAACCTCTGGGCGGGTCGTGCCCACATCCCGGAGCGCCGACGCCCCGTCGGCCCGGCCCGTCAACCCCGCACCGCGGCGGGAATACCGGACACCGTCCGCCGTCCGCGGAGCTGTGGCCATCCGACGGCGGCCCCCCGCACCGGCGTGCACACGAGGCCGACGAGGCGTCGGCGCTCCCACAAAGGCCTCCCCGGATGG
>JANQJV010000129.1 GCA_028281465.1 Azospirillaceae bacterium
CCGGCGTGCACACGAGGCCGACGAGGCGTCGGCGCTCCCACAAAGGCCTCCCCGGATGGACCCGTTTGTGCCCACCGGCACCGTTCGTTTCTTGTTAGCCATTCCACTATCTTAACAGATCATCGTTGCGATCTGGATCAATCTGTTTCGGGTTTGCTCTAAAGTTGCTCCTCGGACAAACCCATGACCGTGTTGTGGGCGGTACGCATGGGGTCAAGCAATCCGGCCGTCTGTGGGAGGTAGTGCTCGGCATAGAATCGAGCCACAATCAACTTCGCATCCAAGTACGCCGCATCACCCTGCCCCGCAGCTTGCAGGCCGAGCGCGCGGTCTGCACTCTTGACCATCATGCCACCGCCAGCCACGAGACCGAACAACCGAAGAAAAACGGCCGCACCGGCAGCGACGGCACGTGGATCGGTCTTGGTGCGCTCGGCCACCCAGTCCGTTGCCGTCTCAAGCGTTGCCAGGCTGTGCAGCAGAGCTTGCCCAATGACTTGCGCATCGTCGCCGGGCCGGGTCAGCAGCGCTTCGGTATCACGCCGCAGGTCGGCGAAGTAGGTACGGGCCGCAGCACCGCCGTCCCGACCGATCTTGCGGAACACCAAATCATTGGCGTGGATTCCGTTGGTGCCCTCATAGATTGGAGCGATTCGCGCATCGCGGTAGTGTTGCGCGGCACCGGTCTCTTCCACGAAACCAATTCCCCCATGTACCTGGATGCCCAGGGACGCAATCTCAACGCCAAGATCGGAAGACCACGCCTTGACGACGGGGGTTAGCAGATCCACTCGCTTCTGCGCCTCGGACCGCACCACTTTATCTGGGTGACGCTTCGACACATCCAGACCAGAGCCGGCGGAATAGGCCAGTGCCCGGGCTGCTTCCGTACCGGCGCGCATGGTCATCAACATGCGGCGGACATCAGGGTGGTGGATGATCGAAACGCGCTCGCCTTTTGGTGCGGTGATGTCGCGGCTCTGCACCCGGTCGCGGGCATAGGCACAGGCTTGCTGATAGGCGCGTTCGGCAATGGCGATGCCCTGCAGGCCAACGCTGAGGCGCGCATTGTTCATCATGGTGAACATGTACTCGATTCCACGGTGCTCCTCACCGATCAAGAAAGCCGTGGCGCCACCGTTGTCACCGTAACTCATCACCGCGGTCGGACTGGCTTTGATGCCGAGCTTGTGTTCGATGCCGGCGCAACGGAGGTCGTTGTGCACTCCGAGACTGCCGTCGGGGTTGACCAGGAACTTGGGGACTAGAAAGAGCGAAATCCCCCGCGTGCCGTCCGGTGCGTCGGGCAGTCGGGCCAACACCATATGAATGATGTTCTCCGACATGTCGTGTTCACCGTGCGTGATATAGATCTTCTGGCCGATGACGCGGTATCCACCATCCACCCGAATGGCCTTAGTGCGCACCGCTGACAGGTCCGACCCTGCTTGTGGTTCCGTCAGGTCCATGGTTCCGGTCCATTCACCGGAGATCAGTTTGGTAAGATAGAGGTCCTTTTGCTCGGTGCTGCCGTGTTCGGTCAAAAGTTCCACGGCACCCTGGTTCAACAATGGGCAAAGGGCGAACGCCATGTTTGCCGATTGCCAGATCTCCTGCACCGCAAATGCCACCGCCCACGGCATGCCTTGGCCGCCGTAATCGGGATCGAATGGCAGGCTGTTCCACCCACTTTCCACATATTGCTTGTAGGCGTCCGGGAATCCCTGCGGGCATCGAACCACGCCATTTTCATAGTGACAGCCTTCGATGTCGCCGGAGTGATTCAGAGGTGCCAGCACCTCGGCCCCCAACTTGCCCGCTTCTTCGAGGATCGCATCGACCAGATCCGGCGTTGCCGCCTCATAGCCCGGCAAGGCGGCGATGCTGTCCAGATCAACCAGATGCGTGAGCACGAACCGCATATCGGTCAGAGGGGCGGTGTAAGCAACCATTGGGACTTACTCCAGGAGGGGGTGTTGGCCGAGATATTGGCATGACACACGCCCCCGCAAACGGCCTGCGGCGTCATGGCGGTGTTCCAGTGTCGTTCCATCGGTGAACCGCGACGGTGACGCGGACCTGGCCGTTAGTTCGTCCGTGTCGGTGGCTATTCGCTCTCGCGCTGGCTGCGGTCGGCCAACAGGCTCGCTTTTGCCAACTCCTCGTAGGTGTCACGCGCCAATTTGAGTTCACCCAACGTCGTCGTCTCTTCGTAGGGTCCCTTGGTTCCGATCGCTTCCTTGGCGAATTTCCAAGCCACTTCAAGGTAGTGGTGTTTGGCAATCTGCTCGGCTCGCGCAATGTCGAAGGCTCTTTCCATCGCGTTGATCACGGTTTTGACCTCGTCTCTTGATCCAGCGCCAGCACGGCTATCACGACCATCAGTATATCGGTTTGACCAGCGGTTGCCATGGGCCTCGTCGGGTCGGCCGTTTGGCTGGCCGGGCAAGGTGGACGGATCATGGATCTGGATGCCGTGCCGTTCCGCCGCACACCCTCAACCGTCTCGCCTGGGTTGGTCCGGTTGGTATGGTGATGGCGGGGCGGTGGCGACCGGGGAGTTGACAATGATATTAGCGCGCCTGAACGGGGTTGGAGCCCGGCTCACATTGAGTCTGGCGGCCATGGCGTCGCTAACCGTGTGTGCCAGCTTGGTGGCTGTCCTGGCCGTCGAGTCGCTGCGCGAGACAGTGGATCGCCTCGCCTCCACGGAGGTCGAGCGTCTCGTGCGTGCGGCGTCGTTGGGACAACAGAGCGAGGCGATCCAAGGGCACGCCCCCCTTCTCTTGTTGGCGCGTGGGCAATGGGAACGGGCTGAGATTCAAGACGTGATCACACGTCAGCGCGCCTGGCTCGGTGTTCTCATCGACCGTTTGGCGCAGGTTGGCCTGGATGCCGCCGTGCTCGACGAATTGGAAGCCGACCGTCGTCACTTGATCGACAATCTGACCGCGCTTGACCGTCTGGTGGAAAACCGCAATCGGGCCGATCAGGACCTGCATGCGGCCCGCCAAACTTTGTTGCGCGTCGTTCGGGCGAGTACCCAAGCTATCGACCAGCGTATCGGTGTGCTTCAAGAGGGTCTGATCGTCAGTGGCGTCGACGGTGACGCTGGGCGCTCCCGGCTGCGGGAGATGACTCTGCTGCGTGCCCTGGATGCGGCTCAGTCATGGTTGGCGGTCAATATCACGGCGGTCATGACCGGGGCGGTGACCGAGGCGGTGCTGCGTGAACAGCTGGCGGTGGTCGAAAGTAATCTGACCGTCGCCCAGGCGACATTGGCTCAGTTGACCTCACCGATTCGGCCGATCCTGCAGCAGTTGACCCTGGAGATGGCTGATGCCGTCGTCGGTCCGAGTGGGGCTCTTGTCCAATTCGAGATCGCCGTGGCCCATCAGAACGCGGCGCGTCAATTTTTGGCGCAGAATCGGGAGACCGCCCGTCGTCTCGCCGATCGGGTCAATGCCCTGATCGAAGCGCTGCGCCGGCGGGTTGCCGCAACTGGTGTTGTTGCCGGTGAGGCGGTGCGTGAGCGCAAGATCATCCTGCAGGGCCTGGCTGCCACGTGCATCGTTGTCGGGTGTTTGATCGCGCTTTACGTGCACATGGCCGTGGTCCGCCGTCTCGATCGCGTGACCGTGGGAATCCGGGATCGCGACGGCGATCAGCCATTGCGGCTGCCCGTGTCGGGCAACGATGAAATCGCCCAGGTTGCCCGCGGTATCGAATTCTTTTCCCGGGAACTGGGGCGGCGGGAAAAGGCGCTCCGAGAAAGCGAGGAAAGCCTCGATCTCGCCATCGCCGCCACGGGGGCCGGCATCTGGGTGCGCGATGTTGCGACTGGGCGTATCCACTGGAGGCCCCAGCTTTACCGGTTGCTTGGCCACGACGTGGGGGCCGTGATTCCCGACGTTGATTTGTGGGAGGGGCTCATCCACGCCGACGACCACAGACGGGTGACGGCCGTGGTGCAGGAATACCTGGCTGGCCAGCGCGGCGAATTCGCCGAAAGCTACCGCCTGCGGCATCGCGACGGACACTACATCTGGGTCGAGGACTATGGTCGCGCCAAGCACGGCGAAGACGGTCGCCCGGTGCGCTTGGCCGGTGTCGTGCTCGATGTTTCCGCCCGCAAACAGATGGAACTAGAATTACGGGAAAGCGAGGAGCGGCATCGTCGCCTGGTCGAGAATCTGCGCACCCATGTGCTTTATGACCGCGATCCGTCCGGTCGCGTCGTCTACGTCAGTCCCTCTGTCCGCTCGGTCCTGGGGCTAGAACCGGAGACAGTGCGCGCCGCCCGTGGCGCCCTGTGTAGCCTGACCGGGAATGGCACCGCGCAGGAACGAGTGGTTCGGTTTCGCAGCGGTTTGACCGATCCGATTGTGTTCGAAGCCGAACTGACCGACCCGAACGGTGCCAAACGTCATCTGCTGGTGGCCGAAACACCGGTGTTCGATAGCACCGGGCAGTTGGTGGCCGTGGAGGGTATCGCGTCGGATATCACGGATCGGGTGCACGCCGAGCGGCAATTGCGTCTTGCCAAGGAGGCGGCGGAGGAGGCGGCGCGGGCCAAGTCAACCTTCCTGGCAACCATGAGCCATGAAATTCGCACACCGATGAATGGTGTGCTGGGCATGTTGGACGTGCTTGGGCGGAGCCGGCTCGATACCGCACAGCGCGAGAATGTGCGTGTCATCCGCGAATCTGCGGCGGCGTTGCTGACAATCCTCGACGATATCCTGGATTTCTCGAAGATCGAAGCCGGTCACATGCGGCTCGAACCCGCCAAGACATCGTTGTGTCAGACGATCGACAGCGTCGCCGAGCTCATGGCGCCGAGTGCGCGCGAAAAGAAACTCGATTTGATTGTTGAGATCGATCCGAGTTTGCCCGACTGCTGGATGGTTGACCGCATCCGTCTGCGGCAGATTTTGATCAACCTGGCCAGCAATGCCATCAAATTCACGCAGGCCGGAGGCGTGATGATCCGAGTCGGGCCCCGGTCAGCAGAAGATGGCGGGTCTCAGCCTACCGGCTTCGTCGTGGAGGTGATTGATACCGGCATCGGACTCGATCCATCTGTGCAAGCTAACTTATTTCAACCCTTTACCCAAGCCAACCCGTCAACCACACGCCGGTTCGGCGGTAGCGGCCTCGGCCTCTCGATCAGCAAACGTCTCGTTGACATGATGGGAGGCATCATCGGTGCCAGTGGTCGGAAAGGGGACGGCGCTATTGTCTGGTTCGCGTTGCCGTTGTCTCCGGTCTCCACCGCGGTGCCGGATACGGAGGCGGAGACGCTGCGCGGCCGCAAGGTTCTCTTGATTTGCGCCAATCCGGTGATGCGATGGGCCTATGGGCGCCTGCTCGGCTCATCGGGAGCAGAAGTGGAGGCGTTGGCCTGCGCATCGCAGGACAGATTGCGCGGCCGTATGATGCATGGGACCGATCAGCCGGTCACCGACATCATCATCGATCATGCGCCGCAACTCGGTGTCCATGCCCGAAGTTATCTCGATTTGTTGCGTGACTTGGTTGGCACGCCGGTGCTTCCCTGGCGTGTCACGGTGCTGGCACCGGCCGATCTGGCTGCGGAAGAGGGGCCGGACGTCGGGTCGGGGGTGTGGACCGTACTCACCAAGCCGCTGCTGCGCCGGACGCTTCCGCGCGGCTTGCTCGGTCAGGTCGGCTCGGAACCGGATCGCGCTGTGCTTTCCCCGGTGGAGACCGTGTTTGGCGCCGATCCGGCGGTGACGAACCTGATGGCTGCCAATCGGCGGTTCCGCGTGCTGGTTGCGGAGGATAATCCGACCAACCAGGTGGTGATTGTCCGTATGCTGGAGCAGCTGGCTCTCTCCGTCGAAATCGCGGAAAACGGAGAAGAAGCGTGGCGCCGATTGCAGTCGGAAAGGTTCGATCTTCTACTCACCGACTGCTTCATGCCGGACGTCGATGGGTATGTCCTTGCCCGACGAATTCGCGCCCAAGAGCGGGCCGGTGGGCTGCGACTGCCGATCGTGGCCCTAACCGCAAGCGCTTTGAAGGGGGCCGCGGAGTCATGCTTCGAGGCCGGTATGGACGACTTTCTCTCCAAGCCGATCGACCTGAGGACACTGCACACCAGTCTGGCGCGCTGGTTGCCGTTGGCCGACCTGCCGCTGCCGCCGCCGGAGTCGTCGCTCTGGGCTGAGTCCGCTCGGCCTACGACGGCGCCCGAACCGGTCGATCTCAAACCGGTCGTGGCTGGGACCAATGGCCTCACCACCGGTCAGACGGTGGATGCTGCCGGCATCAACCCGGTGCTCGATTGGAGTTTCGTAATGGAACTCTACGGCAGTCGAGAGGTGGCGGGTGAGTTGCTGCAGTACTTCTTGGAGACCACGGCACCGTTGGTTGCTACCTTGCGCACTATTGCCGTCGATGTGGACGTCGCGGAAGTCCGCAGCAAAGTCCACACCATCGCTGGGGCAGCAAAAACCGCGGGCGCTTTAGAACTTGCGCGGCTATGCTCCAACATTGAACACGATATGATCAATGATAACAAAGGGGGGGCTTTTGATCGCTTGCCCTCTATCATCGATGCTTTTTCCCGGGTCCAGGCCGCCATCGCTCGTCTTCGGTAAATCTGGTTGCGTTTGTTGCCGGGGGGCTGTCTTGTTCGTCCATGAGTTGTATACTGGCTCAACCCCATAGTGGGCTGTGCGTGGACCGATTTTCGCGAGGCGGCTCCGTCCAGGCGGTGGCTAGACGTGTTTGACGGTTTGAAGCGACGGAGGCACGGAGAGTTTTCACGTGGAACCAAACAGGATCAATTATAACGAACTCGTTGCTTTGGTTGTGGAGGATCAACCTTTTGTCCGCAAGACAATTGCTCATATCTTGCGTCAGATAGGATTTGAGAAAATTGCTGAAGCAGATGATGGTGAGACTGGGTTGCAGGAGTGCATTCGAGTCGCGCCCGATATCGTTATTTGTGATATCGATATGCGTCCAGTCAATGGTCTCGATTTTTTAGCCAATCTACGGGCCAGCCGCGAGGTTGCCAACCGACGCACACCCGTTGTGTATTTGACCAACCATACGGAGTCGGAAATCGTCAAAAAAGCCATGGCGCTTGGGGTGAACGCGTTCGTCGTCAAGCCACCGTCTGTGATTGCGCTCAAAGAAAGGGTCGATCGGCTCCTGGCTCCTCGGTGAAGGCCCGAGGCCAGCGATCGGCGTGCTTTGGGCACGACAGGCTAAACCGCGACCCGTGTGCCCCTGACAC
This sequence comes from Azospirillaceae bacterium, assembly GCA_028281465.1. GTDB lineage: Bacteria > Pseudomonadota > Alphaproteobacteria > Azospirillales > Azospirillaceae > JANQJV01. The sequence continues at coordinate 7,271 of JANQJV010000129.1, forward strand.
GACCACACACGGTCGACGATCTCATGTCGGAGCGCGCCCCAAAGACCCGGGCCGACTTGCTCAGTTGCTCGACGAAACCGGATTATGGCGAAGACGAACCACGCCCGCCGTCGCCTTCCGCTGAAAACCGACCGATATTTCCGAGGAACTGTTCCAGGATCGACATTTCACGACCGCTCGTGGGTGTTTCGCGGTCCGCTATATCGACTGACTGACCGTCTTCAAGGCCAAGTTCCTGCAAATCGGTGACGATGCCCGCATCATCGAATTGCACCAGGAGCACTCTCCGTTCAACCGCTTCCGGTCGAAAGAAAGCTATCGACTCGGTCTTCTGACCGATATAGTACCACAGATCGTCATTGAATGTGGCGACCGCCGAGGGGCTGCCCAACAGCGCCGCAACATCCCCCTTCCGGCTGCTGCCGATCTCGATAGCGTCGACTCGCTCCTCATCCAAAAGATTGCCTTGCGTGCGCACCACGGGCGAGCAGGCTGCAGCAACGAGAATGGACACCAAAAGCACGCACCGGTGCAGCCAACCGCATGGTAAAATTGTCATCCCCCGCTCACTCTCCATGGCGGTCACGCATCGACCTCTCAGAATCCGCGAGCAGCGAAGCCGATCATCCGTGCCGTGTTTTTCGGTCCATTGCCTTTGCCAAGGTCGACGCCAAATTGTCATTGGTCCGGGAGAGCTGTCAACGTCTGCCTGTATTCGGATGGAACCCTTGTTAACGAAACTTTTTCCTTGGCGGTCGTCCAAGTCGGCGATCGTTCGAGCGCACACTGCTCTGGTCTGCCAGGCACGGCAGCCTTGGTTATACAGTGACCTGGGGGTACCGGATACTGTGGATGGGCGCTTCGACTGTCTGGCTCTCCATCTGAGTCTGGTGATCGACCGGCTCAGTCCCGAAGGTCGGGTGGCTCGCACCTGGCTGCAACGTCTCAACGAATGTTTCGTTTCCGATTTCGATCAGTCACTGCGTGAGATGGGGGTCGGCGATCTGTCGGTCGGTCGGCACGTCAAGCAGATGGTTCAGGCGCTGCATGGTCGATTCTTGGCCTATCATGGTGCCCTCGCTGCTGCTCCCGATGACCGGCCCTTGATCGTGGCGCTGGAAAACAACCTGTATGGGACGGTTCTGGAGACGGATGCGGCGTCGGTGTTGGCCATGGCGCGGTATGTGCGGAGTGCGGTTGCTGGCTTGGCCCAGGTACCGGCGGCACAGTTGATGGCCGGTGCGCTTCCGTTTCCTGCGCTGTCAAGCGCTGGAAATGGCACGCAGATGGCTGGCATGGACAATGGTATCGTTGCGCAAAGCCGGCATGCAGGCTGAGGAGGGGCACGGTGACATCAGACCGGCCGGCTGCATCCACCCTGAAAAACGCGCCATTGGCACACTCGGTCCCCGAATTCTCCCGTGTCATTGCGGTCGAGACCATCCGACAGGATGGGGTAACCCGGTCGGTAGCGGCGACGCCGACCGAAAGGCAGGCTCTCGCCCGCCGCTTCGCGCTCACCGCGATCGACGATTTGAGCGCAGAGGTCCGTCTTCAGCCCACCGGTCGCGGCGACATGATCCGCGTCGAAGGGCACCTGAAGGCCTCCGTCACGCAGACCTGTGTGGTCAGTCTGAATCCAATTGCGTCCATGCTTTCGGAACCGTTCGTCGCCGTCTTCGCGCCGCCAGCCGCCCGTTCCGCGGAGTCGGGAGGTGATGTCACCTGGCATGCCGACGCCGATGACGAAGATGAACCGGAACCGCTGCTCCACGGTCGCATCGACATCGGTGAGTTCGTGGCACAAACACTCTCGCTCGCCTTGGATCCCTATCCGCGTGATCCCGAGGCGCATGTCGACGACACGATCGCGCTGGTGGGGGGCGACGTGGTCGGTGACCGCGCAGCCGACCGCGAGGACGGGGGGAACCCGTTCGCGGTCTTGGCGAAATTCCGATCGGATGGCGACGAGCGCGGGTGATGGCCCTTGCTCTTTGGGCCCATTTGGCTGTAATCAGACGAACGATGGGGCGGTCGCGGAGGCCGCCCTTGCATCTATCGTGTCGAATGCCGGTACCGCTGGGTGCCGACAACAGAGTGTTAAGGTATGGCTGTTCCAAAGAAGAAAACGTCTAAATCAAGACGTAACATGCGGCGTTCGCATCATGCGCTGAGTACGGCGAGTTATGTGGAATGTGGGAACTGTGGCGAATTGAAGCGTCCTCACCACGTCTGTCCCCATTGCGGCCATTATGACGGACGGGAAGTCGTCGCGTCTGCTGATGCGTGAGCGCTGACGTGCTGCCCCGCGGCTGTTGACGCACCAAGGAGCAAGCCAACGTGACGGCCCCGCTGACGATCGCTCTTGATGCCATGGGGGGCGACCACGCGCCCGGCATCGTCGTGGATGGTGCGGAAATCGCGCGGGAGCGCTTTCCGCATGTCAAATTTGTGTTTTTCGGCGATGAAACACGCATAAAACCCTTGCTTGCACGGATTCCGGCACTGCAGGTGGTTTCGCAGATCGAACACGCCGATCAGGTGGTTAGCAGTGCAGCCAAACCGTCGCAGGCCGTGCGTGCGGGTCGGCGGTCGAGCATGCGATTGGCCATTGATGCGGTCAGCAGCGGGCGGGCCGGGGTCGTGGTTTCGGCCGGCAATACGGGCGCACTCATGGCCATGGCGAAACTGGTGCTGAAGACACTGCCGGGCATCGATCGGCCTGCCATCGCCTCATTCTTTCCGACCCAGCGCGGCGAGACGGTCATGCTGGATCTCGGCGCCAACGTCGAATGCGACACCGACAACCTGGTGCAGTTTGCGCTGATGGGGGCGGTGTTTGCCCGCACAGCCCTGGGTTTGCTTCAGCCGACCGTCGGATTGCTCAACATCGGATCCGAGGAGATGAAAGGGCACGAGGAAATTCGGACGGCGGCGGCACGGTTGCGCGAAACCAGTTTGCCACTGCGTTTCCATGGCTTCATCGAAGGCGACGACATTGCAGCCGGTACGGTGGACGTGGTGGTGACCGATGGTTTCACCGGCAATGTGGCCCTGAAGACGGCTGAAGGAACCGCCAAACTATACACGGAATTCCTGCGCCGCGCGTTTCGGTCCTCGGTCATGGCGCGCTTCGGCTACCTGTTCGCCCGTGGTGCCTTCCGCAAACTCAAGATTCGTACGGATCCGCGCCGATACAATGGGGCCATGTTGCTTGGATTGCGGGGCGTTTGTGTCAAGAGCCATGGCGGCACGGATGCGCTCGGCTTCGCCAACGCGGTCAGTGTGGCCGTTGACTTGGTGGCAAATGGCTTCAACGAAAAAATCAAAGAGGAAATGCACCTGCTGGACGGGTCGGGAATTCCAGAAGCTGGTGCGATGGCGGTTTGATGATCACGCGCTCTCTGATTGTCGGTTGCGGTGCCAGTTTACCGCAGCGTCGCGTCACGAATTTCGATTTGGCCAAGCGGGTGGACACCTCCGACGACTGGGTCGTCCAACGAACCGGCATCCGCAGTCGGCACATCGCCTCCGAGGGTGAGACCACCTCATCTCTGGCTTTGGCGGCGGCGCGCCAGGCCCTGGAACGGTCGGCAATCGGACCGGAGAGTATCGACCTGATCGTGCTGGCCACGACAACGCCGGATCACACCTTTCCGGCGACGGCGACACGGCTGCAAGCGGAGCTTGGCATTCGCCATGGTATGGCTTTCGATGTGCAAGCTGTATGCTCTGGCTTCGTTTTTGCCTTGGCGGTTGCTGATAACTTTCTGCGCCTGGGTCAGGCTAGAACGGCCCTTGTGATTGGGGCGGAAACCTTTTCTCGGCTGCTCGATTGGACCGATCGGACCACCTGTGTGTTATTCGGCGACGGTGCCGGGGCCGTGGTGTTGCAGGCCGTGGAAGGTGCGGGCTCGGTTGACGACCGGGGTGTCTTGTCGACCCATCTGCATAGCGATGGCACGCAGTACCATCAGCTGTGGGTGGATGGTGGTCCGTCAACGACGCAGACCACCGGCCATGTCCGCATGCACGGCAAAGAGGTGTTTCGGCACGCTGTGACCCGGTTGAGCCAGGTGGCCGAGGAAGCTATTGCCGCCAACGGCATCAACGCGGATCGGATCGACTGGTTGGTGCCGCACCAGGCGAACTTCCGCATCATCGACGCCACGGCCCGCAAACTTGGCATTCCGGCCGAGCGTATCGTTTTGACCGTGGATCGCCATGGTAATACCTCGGCCGCCTCGATCCCATTGGCGCTGAACGAGGCCGTCACCGATGGTCGGATCAAGCGGGGCGACCTGATCCTCATGGAAGCGATGGGGGGAGGATTCACCTGGGCGTCGTCGTTGGTCCGTTGGTGAATCAGTGGGTCAGCGAATTGAATTCATGATTAATTGAGCTTTTCGGTGGTTTGTTGGGGAATCTTCGCGTGTCGGCTTGGTGTTGGTCCTGGCTTCCTTTGTCGGTCCTGATGCGAATTGACAGGATTCGTGCAGAGCATTAGGCTCCCAGGAAAAGTCATTGGGGGAGGCCGTCATGGCGCACACGGTGACCCGTGCGCAATTATGCGAAGCGGTCTATCACGAGATCGGATTGTCACGAAACGAATCGGCGGAATTGGTGGAGAGTATACTTCACGAAATTTCCGAAGCATTGTCGCGTGGTGATACCGTCAAGATTTCTTCGTTCGGTAGTTTCTCGGTACGCCAAAAAGGTGAGCGCATCGGTCGCAATCCCAAAACCGGCCAAGAAGTGCCTATCCTGCCTCGCCGGGTTCTCGTCTTCCGCGCCAGCAATGTTCTCAAAAGCCGCATTAACCACCATGACGGCGAAGATGCTGATGTGGTTATCGACTAAGGCCGACCTGCCAGTCCGTGCGCATTGAGTGAGTGTCGTTGGTTGGAAGGCGGCATTTGTTGCACGGTCGTGCGGTGTGATGCTTCGCTGATCTGTCCGCACACTGATAGTCATGGGCGGGAGCAACGCTCCTGTTTTTGCAAGTGTTTCTGCGCCGTGCGTTTGATCGTCGTCATCACTTTGGCTGAAGCATGGTGAGACTTTGGCGTGTCGCTTTGCTGTCAAGCGTCGCCAAGGCGCGATGGTTCAGGGAATGGTTGGCCCTGGCCGTGCCTGCGGTGTGTCATACCCATGGCCCGCATTGATGACAGGTTCGGTTTCGGCGCTGAACGAGGAGCGCCGGCATCCCTGCCGGCCGGGCCGCCGCCATCTTGGCGGCCGGCGGCTGGGCGTGGTCCGGGCCGGCTGGACGCCGGCGGTCCAGCCGGCAAGGATGCCGGCGCTCCGAAACAGGGCGGCCCGACGATCGGTCATTGTTTCGGGCCGTTGGTATCAGGCCAAAGCAACGTTGGTGAGCAGGCTCTTGGCCGGAAATCCGGTGACGTCTGGGCCGGTGGGAAGGCAGCTCTTCGAGAGGGCCCGGTGCCGTCAGGGCGTCTCCGCTTGCTCGCAAACCTCCGCCTAGGCATGCTCCGCATGAATGCAGCGTCCGGAGGCGTCGTTGAGCGTCTGGCCCACAGATATCTCACGGATCAGCAATCGGCCGTTTGGGAGAGAGCCTGAATCTGGGGCCTATATGGGTGATCCGATTGGAGTTGATTCGGTCACCAGGCGAGCAGCGGAGACGTGTCGTGCCGGCGGGTCACGTCCGCAACACTGGAGAGCGCGGCGCGGTCGTGCGACGGCGCGAGCGGAACCAGGCCGGACTCTTCGGCTGGGCACTCTGGACCTCGATCCTGCGTTTCGGCAAAGCCTTCCGATTCTTGACAGCATGGCGGAACGCCAGTAAATCTGCTTGTCTCAACCGGTCGGAGCGTAGCGCAGCCTGGTAGCGCATCAGTCTGGGGGACTGGGGGTCGCTGGTTCGAATCCAGTCGCTCCGACCACTTTTCGGCCAAATCTCCGTGGGCGGTGCGTCAGTCTTCGACTTTTGAGACCGGGTTGCCGATGACCGTCAAGAACTCTCGCCGCGTTGCGGCATCTTCACGGAATGCGCCGAGCATCTGACTTGTCACCATGGTGACACCGGCCTTGTGAACCCCCCGAGTCGCCATGCAGTGATGCACGGCCTCGATCACGACGGCAACTCCGCGAGGTTGCAGTACCTTCTCGATCGCCTCGGCAATCTGCGCCGTCATTTTTTCCTGAATCTGCAGCCGCTTGGAATAGATTTCGACCACCCGGGCAAGTTTACTGATGCCAACCACGCGGCGGGCCGGCAAATAGCCGACGTGGGCGCGACCGATGATCGGTGCGAGGTGGTGCTCACAATGCGACTCAAACCGGATATCGCGCAGAACAACGATCTCATCATAGCCGTTGGTCTCCGTGAAGGTACGGCTTAAGACCTCCTCCGGGTCCTGACCATAGCCTTGAAACCACTCACTAAAAGCGCGTGCCACGCGATCTGGGGTATCGATCAACCCCTCTCTGTACGGGTCGTCTCCAGCCCACCGGATGAGCGTACGCACGGCGTCGAGCACATCGGTCGGAATGGTTGATGCGTTAGGAACCAGCAAGCCGGTCGGCTTGGAAAGATCATTGGCCATGGCATTCGTTTTAGCGGGTGGCAGGTGGGGATGCGTCAGGCAATTCGATTTCGGTTCATCCGGAGTTCCCCACGACCTTCATCATCCGGGAGCACGACTCCTGCTTAGGGCAAACTAGGCACGTGGTTCCGTGCGTCAAGCCCTGATCGTCGCGGTTTTCCCCATCCCGCTGGTGCCCGCTCAGGCTGCCCCGAACTCTGTCCCTTGCACTGGACGGTAGACGATTAATTCAGTGCACTCGGCTGGTGTGGGCTGTCCAGTGAGAAAGCCGGGATGCTGACATCGAAAGCCTCTCCGTCGCGGCGCTCCATCCTGTAGGTTCCGACCATGATTCCGGATGGCGTCGGCAGCGGTGTGCCGGATGTGTATTCGAATGCTTCGCCCGGAGCCAGGACCGGCTGTTCGCCGACCACACCGGGGCCGCGCACCTCCTGCGTGCGGCCCTGAGCATCGGTGATGCGCCAATGGCGGCTGCGCAACTGCACGACGTCGCGGCCACGGTTCTCGATACGGATGTGGTACGCCCAGACGTAATGGTTCTCCGCGGGAGAGGATTGGTCGGGCAGAAAAACTGGCTGAACGGTGACCCGGATATCCTGGGTTTGATCGGAGTACATGAGCCTGTCTCCGCAACGGTACGAGCAACAGACGTTAGCGCCCGGCCAGTCATGGTGTCCAGCGAATGCGGTGGTGCGCCAGGGAAATCGGGCGAAAAAGAGCGTAACAGGAGAGTCAAACCCCGAATCACTCCGCCACGGATGGACGGGCAGGGGGAAACGGCATGGACACGGTGAATAGACTTGATGAGATGGTTTGTTTTTCTTGAGCATTTCGATTCATTTCCGAATCCGTATCAACGTGGCAGGGAACGTGGCAGAGTAAGTCACTCTCTTGGACGAGGTTCTCCTCCTGGGCCCGCTTGCCAGTCTCGCAGGTTCTGAGAGCATTTTGTCGAGATTGCTCGCTTTGGGACCAAGAAACTCGATTTGCTGCACCGGTTCCCGCCCTATGCCAGCGGCCCGCCAGTGCAGATCGACTGATTGCAGATCGACTGATTGCAGATCGACTGATTGCAGATCGACTGATTGCGGATCGACTGGGCGACATCTTCGACGTGCTGGACGCGGACTGGGTCCAGAAATGCGTCGTCATCGAAAGGGTCGACGGCGACCATGGCCGTATCGAAACCCACATCAAGAGGGTTGTTCACGACGTTGGTTGACGGACGGAGCGCCACAAACGGCCGCGTGCGCGCCCGCCATGCATCCGCCACCATCACAACCGTGAAGCATAGGGCCACCCCCCGATCCGACGCACGCTGGGTCAGGACTTGCTGCGTGTCCGATGAACGGCTGCCGCTTGGGAGGACGACTTCCCCGCCAGCCTCATCGCCAGACAAACCATTCACCCAGTTACCCGGCGCCAGTTACCCGGCGCCAGTTACCCGGCGCCAGTTACCCGGCGGTGGTGCGTCGCGTCGGTCAATCGCCGGCTCGTTGTCCTGTCTGGTATGCGGCATTGGGGTCATGCTAAACGTATCGGTCTGGGGCGCCCGTAGCTCAGCAGGATAGAGCACAGGATTCCTAATCCTGGGGTCGCAGGTTCGAATCCTGCCGGGCGCGCCAGCGAACCTTTGGTGTTCCGGGCCGTCGCGAAGGGGCGTGCGGCACGTCGCCCCTTCCTTGTTGAGCCGCCATTACTATTCGGCCAAGTCGACTCCATAGAAATTGTGCTTGCCGAACGGATCGATTTTGTAGTTGAGCACGTTCTGCCGAACCGGCTCGAACACAATCGAATGCGCGATGGTGATCCAAGGCGCCTGTTCCTTGAAGATCACCTGAGCTTCTTCATAAAGCCGTGTCCGTTCGGCCCGATCGGCCGTGCGTTTGGCTTCAATCAGCAGCGAATCGAACGGCTCGTGGCACCACTGCGCCCGGTTGGTGGCACCGACGCCATCGCAGCCGAGCAGCACGTAAAGGAAGTTGTCCGGATCACCATTGTCGCCGGTCCAGCCGAGCTGCACCGTCTGGTGCTCGCCGCCTTTGGATCGGGCCAGGTATTCGCCCCATTCGTAGGTCACGATCTCAGCGCTGACCCCGATAGCGGCCCAATCGGCCTGCACCATCTCGCCGATGCGCCGCGCATTCGGATTATACGGCCGCTGCACCGGCATGGCCCAGAGATCCGTCGAGAACCCGTCCGGATAGCCGGCTTCGTCGAGGAGCGCCTTGGCGGCGTTCGGATCATACGGATCATCTGCGATGGCATCGTTGTACGACCAGATGGTCGGCGGCAGCGGGTTCGTGGCGACCTGGCCGGCCCCTTGGTACACGGCCTCGATGATCGCTTCTTTGTTCACCGCCATGCTCAGCGCCTTGCGCACGCGCACGTCGGTGAACGGTTCTTTCTGCGTGTTGAACGCCAGATAGCCGACGTTCAGACCCGGCTGACTCATCAGGGTGATGGTTGGGTCTTCCGCCATGGCCGCCAGATCTGACGGGTTGGGGTAGGGCATGACATGGCATTCGCCGGCGCGCAGCTTGGCGTAGCGGACCGACGGATCCGGCGTGATGGCGAACACCAGCGTATCGATCGGTGTCCGGCCGCCCCAGTAATCGTCGAACGCACGGTACCGAATCAGCGCGTCCTTCTGGTAGGCGACCAGAACGAATGGACCGGTGCCCACGGGGGCAAGGTCGATCCGTTCCGGGGTGCCGGCTGCCATCATCTGGTCGGCGTATTCGGCCGACATGATGGAGGCGAAGTCCATGGCGAGATTGGCCAGAAAGGGCGCTTCCGGTTGGTTCAGCACGATGCGCACGATATGGTCGTCGACTTTTTCAATGTCCTTGAGCAGGCTGTCCATGCCCATGCCAACGAAGTATTCGTACGCGCCACCACTCACTTCGTGATAGGGATGATCCGCGCGCAGTTGCCGGTTGAAGGAGAACAGCACGTCATCCGCATTAACATCCCGGGTCGGCGTGAAATCGCGCGTGGTGTGAAACTTGACTCCGCGGCGCAGGTTGAAGGTGTAGGTCAGGCCGTCGTCAGACACGGTCCAGCTTTCGGCCAGGCCGGGAACGATGGTCGTGGTACCACGCTCGAATTCGACCAGCCGGTTGTACAATGGCACGGACGCGGCATCGAAGGTCGTGCCGGCCGTGAACAATTGTGCGTTGAAGCCCTCGGGGCTGCCTTCCGAACAATAGACGAGCGTCTTGGCCATGGTGGCCGGGGTGACCAGGCCAACGGCGGCCATGACGCCGACGGCAGTCAGCATGCGGTGCATGGATATCCTCCCGGATGCGGATGGTTCCTTGGCGCCAATCGGCGTAAGCCTTTTTGGAGCCATGGCAGTCATCCTCTCCGGCTGTTCGGTTGTCAATCGACGGGGACGGTGGGCAGCGCGATCTTGATGCCGGCGATGTCCTGCCCGGGCAAAAACCGATGCATGTGGTCGTTGTGCGGCAGTCGGGGAGAGGGGACATGTCCATTGGGTTTGAGTTGTTGTCTATTGAGCAGATGCGCCGGGCCGATGCCATGGCGGTGGCGCAGGGCCTGTCGGGGCAGGGGCTCATGGAAGCGGCTGGCGCCGCGGTCGCTGCCGCCGTCACGGAACGTTGGCCGCCCCAGCGTGCGGTGATTCTTTGTGGGCCCGGCAACAATGGCGGTGATGGGTTCGTTGCGGCGCGGCATCTGCAAGCGGCGGGATGGACCGTCGAGACGGTGCTGTTTGGCCGGCCCGAGGCGTTGACCGGTGATGCTGCTTGGGCAGCCGCGCTCTGGGAAGGACCGATTCAAGACGCGGCCGACGTCGAGATGCGAGCGTGCCTGTCCGGGGCCCCTCTGGTGATTGATGCGGTGTTTGGGGCTGGATTGAGCCGACCCGTCGATGGGCCGGTTGCGGTGTGGCTGCTGGCTGTCGGAGCGGCGGGGGGGAACGTGGTTGCTGTGGATGTTCCCAGCGGCATCTGTGGTGACACCGGACAAGCTCTGGGGCCGGTGGCACCAGCCACGCTGACCGTGACGTTCTTCCGCAAGAAACCTGGGCACCTGCTTTATCCTGGCCGGCGGTTTTGTGGCCCCGTGTGTGTGGTCGATATCGGCATCAACGATACCGTGCTGGCGGACATTGCGCCATGTCAGGTCGAGAACGGTCCGTCTGTTTGGGCCGCTACCGTTCCCTGGCCCGATCCTGAAGACCATAAGTACCGACGTGGCCATGCCGTGCTGGCGGGTGGTGCGCGCATGACCGGGGCCACCCGCTTGGCGGCGGCGGCAGCCCAGCGAATCGGCGCCGGTTTGGTGACGGTGGTCTGCCCGCCCGAGGCGTTCCCGATCTATGCTGGTGCTTCGGCCTCCGTGTTGATCGAGCCAGCCGCAACGACGGCGGAGATGGTGGCCGCGATGCGACCTGAACGATGCACCGGCCTTCTCGTTGGGCCCGGTGCGGGGGTTTCCGCAGCAACGCAGCGGTTGACTGTGGCGGTGCTTGCTCTCAACAAGCCCACCGTCCTGGATGCGGATGCCCTGAGCTGCCTCGCCAACGCGTCTGACGATGTGTTGACGCATCTTCCTGCGTGCTGTGTGCTCACACCGCACGACGGCGAATTTGCCCGTCTGTTCTCGTTCACCGGCGACCGGGCCTCTCGGGCCCGCGCAGCAGCGTGCCAGAGTGGTGCTGTTATCGTTCTCAAAGGGGCCGATAGCTGCATTGCGGCGCCCGACGGCCGGCTGGCTATCAATTCGAATGCACCACCGTTCCTGGCGACGGCCGGCGCTGGAGACGTGCTGAGCGGGCTGATCGTCGGGTTGCTGGCCCAGGGTATGCCCGCTTTCGAGGCGGCCTGTGCCGCCGTCTGGATCCATGGTGATGCCGCCACCCAGTTTGGTCCGGGACTGATTGCTGACGATTTGCCTAGCGCCGTGCCGGCGGTGCTGCGGCGCTTGCGGCCATGACCGATGGCTCGGCCCCGTGTCGATCCGTTCATGCCATATGTATTGATTGTTGGTAAACTTCGAGTTAATCCTGAAATCAGGTCGTGTAGCGTGAAGCATGTCCTGGGTTGATTCCGATTCGAATCAAAGGTGGCACAAATACAGATAGTGTGGCACTTAACGGTTCCTAAATAACCCTGCGGCAATATCGAAAAGTCACAGTGTCTTTTGGTCTTTGGTTGGAGTGGATGGGATGGCAAGAAAACGGCTTTATCGGATCGTTGAGGTAAAGGCAGGTGACTGTTTCCATAGGTTGCTGAATGGGCAGGTGTCGGAGACAGCTCGCGTTGTCTCCGTCACAAGCGATGGGGTCGGAATACCCCATGTCCGATTCTGGGTGCACCATGAGCGTACCGAGTCGTCGGATGAACAGCGGACGCTGGCTCTCAGCGCCTTCAGCGAACGCTTTACCGAACCATCTGCTGCCTGATGGGGCCGTGATTTGCTGCGGCGTGTCTGCCGACAACGGCGTTCGCATCAAGACTATTTCCATTCTTTGCTTTTTTGTGGCACACACCTCGGCCGATGCCGTGGTGGTCATCGGGAGTGTGTCGCGACGAGTCCGGGCTGACTGGCGGGCGTGGCGGAACTGGTAGACGCGCTGGATTTAGGTTCCAGTGACGCAAGTCGTGTGGGTTCAAGTCCCTCCGCCCGCACCAGCCAGGCGTCGGGTCCACGCTGGGCGCGGGGTTCGGCGAACCATTGCAGTGGCGTTCAACCGGTCGGCCCGGTTGGCATGGCCGACTCCGGTGCGGCAGCCCAGAGGTCCGGATCATTAGGTAATGCGATAGATGCAGGTCACGGAAACCAGCGCTGATGGTTTGAAGCGCGCCTACAAGATCGTTGTGCCGGCAGAGACCGTCGGGAAAAAGATCGAAGCGAAGCTGGATGAACTGCGGCGGACCATTCGGTTGCCGGGGTTCCGGCCCGGGAAGGTCCCTCTTGCTGTCGTGCGCAAGCGGTATGCGCAGGGCGTTATGCACGAGGTGATGCAGGAGACGGTTTCGCAGAGTGCGGAACAGGTCGTCAAAGACCGGGGCTTGCGTGCCGCCCTGCAGCCGAGCATCGAACTCGAGCAGGCGGACTTGGGACAGGACCTGGCGTTCATGCTGACCGTCGAACTGATGCCCGATATAGAGCCGGGCAATCTCGGGGGCATCACGCTCGAACGTCTGGCGGTTCAGGTCGCAGAGGCGGATATCGACAAGGTGGTGGATCGTCTGGTGCGGGAGAACGGGCAGACCGACTCGCTGGCCGTTGGCGAAGCCGCGCAGATGGGCGATACCGTGGTCATCGATTTTGCTGGCACCGTCGGCGGTGTAGAGCGTCCGGGGATGAAAGCCGAGAGCTTCGCTTTGCCGCTCGGCAGCGGACGGCTGATTCCTGGTTTCGAAGAGCAACTGGTCGGTGTTGCCAGTGGAGAGGCCAGAACCGTGACGGTGACGTTCCCGACCGATTACCACGCCGAGGACTTGGCCGGGCAGGATGCCGTCTTCGAGATTACGGTTCGGGACGTGCGCCGCCTGCGGATGAGCGTCGATGCCGACGGCAATCCGATTCCGCTGGTTGATGACGAATTCGCGAAAACTCTGGGTTCGGACGATGTGGCCACCCTGCGCAGCAACATCCGCGGCAGCCTGACCCGCCAATACGAGCAGATGGCGCGGACGCGTCTCAAGCGCACTCTCCTCGACCGTTTGGCCGAGATGCATAGGTTCGATGTGCCGCCGGGAATGGTCGAGGCCGAGTTCCAAGCTATATGGACGAAGCTACAAGAAGAAATTAAGCAAGGCCGGGCCTTGGACGAAGCAAGCCGACCGACTGAGGAGGTGCAGGCCGAGTATAGAAGTATCGCGGAACGGCGGGTTCGCCTCGGGTTGCTGCTGTCGGAGATCGGTCGTCGCAACAACATCGAAGTGAGCAATGCGGAGTTGAGCCGTGCGGTTGCCGAACAAGCTCGCCGATTTCCAGGCCAGGCCCAAAAAATCCTTGAGTACTATCAGAGTAATCGTGACGCCGTGCAACAGCTCCAAGCACCGATACTTGAAGACAAGGTGGTGGATTTCGTGCTCGAATTGGCGGATGTTACAGAGAAGCCGGTCACGACCAGTGAGTTGAGCGAATTGGAGCGCCAGGATCTCGAACCACAGGCGGATAGCAGTCTTCTTTAACATGGCTGAGCCGCTCGGCGGCCGATTGGAGAGATGAAATTATGACGGGCAGGGAGTCGCGGCTGAGCGCGCTCGTTCCCATGGTGGTGGAGCAAACCAACCGTGGCGAACGGGCATTCGATATTTATTCCCGTTTGTTGAAGGAGCGGATCATCTTTCTCATTGGTGGCATTGATGACGCCGTTGCTTCTCTCATGTGTGCCCAGTTGCTGTATCTCGAATCCGACAACCCGACCAAGGACATTGCCTTTTACATTAACTGTCCCGGCGGGTTCGTGACCGCCGGCCTGGCGATCTACGACACGATGCAGTATATTCGCCCCGAAGTTTCCACCGTCTGTGTAGGACAGGCTGCGTCGATGGGTGCCTTGCTCTTGTCGGCGGGCAGTCCCGGCAAGCGTTATTCCTTGCCTCACAGCCGCATCATGCTGCATCAACCGAGTGGTGGTGCGCGGGGCCAGGCGGCGGATATCGAGATTCAGGCGAACGAGATCCTGGCGTTGCGTCGGCGCCTTGATGAACTCTATGCCCATCACACCGGTCAGACCGTGGATGCGATTGAGGCGGTCATGGAGCGCGACAAGTTCATGGCCCCCGACGAAGCGAAGGCCTTCGGTCTGATCGATGAGGTCGTCGAAAAGCGCCCGACGCCATCCAATGACCTATGATAATGGGCCCGAATCAGGAACCACCTCGTGTCTTGCCACGACCGCGTTCCGTGATAGGGTATCGATAGACCCGGTGATCGCCTTGACGGCAGATCAAGCAGCCGTTGCCGCGGGTCAATCCGTCGGCGTTCACCGGCGGATGAGGTGTGTTGCCAGTGACAGGGCGCTGGTCTGCGACCGGTTGACGGAGTGGTGATGAGCAAATCAAGCGGTGGCGATTCTAAGAATACGCTGTATTGTTCCTTCTGCGGCAAGAGCCAGCATGAAGTCCGCAAGTTGATCGCCGGACCGACGGTGTTCATCTGTGATGAATGCGTCGAACTGTGCATGGATATCATTCGGGAAGAGAACAAAACCACACTCGTCAAATCCCGGGACGGTGTGCCGACGCCGCGTGACATCAATGCTGTATTGGACGATTATGTCATTGGTCAGGGCCATGCAAAGCGCGTTCTCTCTGTTGCGGTTCATAACCACTACAAGCGCCTCGCCCATGGATCCAAGCACAACGATGTCGAACTGGCCAAATCGAACATTCTGCTGATCGGGCCGACGGGGTGCGGCAAGACCCTTTTGGCGCAGACCTTGGCCCGCATTATCGACGTACCGTTCACCATGGCCGATGCGACCACGCTGACCGAGGCAGGCTACGTCGGTGAGGACGTTGAGAATATCATCCTCAAGCTGCTCCAGGCTGCCGACTACAATGTGGAGCGGGCCCAGCGCGGGATCGTGTACATCGACGAAGTCGACAAAATCAGCCGCAAATCCGACAATCCATCGATCACCCGTGACGTGTCCGGTGAGGGCGTGCAGCAGGCGCTCCTCAAGATCATGGAAGGGACGATCGCCTCAGTGCCACCTCAGGGCGGGCGCAAGCACCCTCAGCAGGAGTTCTTGCAGGTCGACACCACCAATATTCTCTTTATCTGCGGTGGTGCTTTTGCGGGCTTGGAGAAGATCATTGCGCAACGAGGCCGTGGCACATCGATCGGTTTCGGAGCCGATGTGCGTGGACCAGACGAACGTCAAACCGGCGAGGTGCTGCGCGATGTCGAACCGGAAGACCTCCTCAAGTTCGGCTTAATTCCGGAATTCGTTGGCCGGCTTCCGGTCGTGGCAACGTTGACAGACCTGGATGAGCAAGCGTTGATCGAGATTTTGACCAAACCCAAGAACGCGTTGGTCAAGCAATATCAACGCCTGTTCGAAATGGAAGAAGTGCGCCTGGAGTTTGCCGAGGACGCACTGCGGTCGATTGCGCACAAGGCCATCGCTCGAAAGACAGGTGCCCGTGGCTTGCGATCGATTATGGAAGGTATCCTATTGGAATCCATGTTCGAGCTGCCGGGACTGCATAGCGTCGACGAGATTGTCATAAGTAAGGAAGTTGTCGAAGGGCGCGCCAAACCTTTGCACATCTATGGCGAGCGCCGCGCCGATTTGGGAGCGACAGCTTAAGACCGCAGAGGACGGCGCGCTGTTTGTGCGACCGGGACGGGCGGCATAAACAGGGCGATTGAAGCAGGGCCGGGGCTTGATTGCCTGTCATTCCAAGCGTGCCGTACCGGAAACACCGGATACGGCACTTTTGGTCGCATTTCTTTAGATGACGGTTCCGGGGTCGTCGACATAAGCCGACTTGGCACCCAGACCGCCCACGACCGCCCCTAAAGCAGGAAGCAGCACGCCTTCGGTCAGGCCAAGCACTTCGAATCCAGGAATGAAGCCGCTTTCAATGGCGAAGAAGCCGACCGCGGCACCGATAAGGGCGCCGGCACCGACGACAATCCAGTCTTCCCCCGTCATGTTATCGAAGCTCGTGGTGCCACTGGTTTGGGTTTGTGCCATGGCTGGCTGAGTGGCCAAGCCACTTAGCAGCAACAACGAAAGCATGACTGCCAAAATTGTCTTGCGCACTGGTGAACTCCTTTGCGGTGAAACTGCGAGCCGGCTTGATGGACATGAAACGGTATTCGCCTATCGCAATAGCCGGATAGCGTACACTTGGCCGCATTGTCGAGTCTAAGCCGAACTCGCATTCGGTCTCGGCACAGCCCAACGGTCGTGTTGCTCCATTGGCCACAGTCAGGGCGACACTCTGCCCGGCCGAATGTCAGTGTGTTGACGGCGGGGTGGTGTCAACCGCCTGCGTATGCGACATGGATTCAAAGCTATTCCGGAGCAGATTGATCCAATCTGCGGCAACGAGTGAGCAAACCGTCTCGGGGCGCTTTTGGTGTTCGGGACCAGTGGTTCGACTTGTCGCGCCAGGTGATCCAAGAGATGGCACAAGAAAAGGACGATCGGCTTGGAGACGTCGGAACTTAATCACCGCGCGCGCGCGAAGGTCTGCGGTCGGCAAAAACGACGCCGCTGACCACATGCACCGACCTTTCTCGTCTCGAGGTTTTTGATCAGGCCCGGGCCAGAAGGGGGGGGGACACGTCTGATCACAAGGTGCTGGTCACACTCCTGTCAACACGTCGTTCGGTCATGACCGTCCCGGGCTGTTATGGAATCAAGAGTGCTCCATTTGCTGTTTCGGCCAGCCCGACCCATGTGATATCGACGCAGCGGGTTCGAGCCGGAGATATCGGGAGTGGTTGTCCTATGAGCGTTCGTCCTTACCGCGACATTCACCGCCGCCAGTGCCGCAAAATCCATGTCGGCCGGGTTCCCGTCGGCGGTGATGCGCCGATCACGGTGCAGACCATGACGAACACGCTCACCACTGATGTGGGTGCGACGATTGCGCAGATCCAAGAGGTGGAAGAGGCCGGCGCGGACATCGTTCGCGTGTCTTGTCCGGATGAGGAGTCGACAAGCGCCTTGAAGTCGATCGTCAAGGCCGTTTCCATTCCTGTGGTGGCGGATATTCACTTCCACTACAAGCGGGCGATCGAGGCGGCGGAAGCTGGGGCCGCTTGTCTGCGCATCAATCCGGGCAACATCGGATCGGCAGACCGGGTGCGCGAGGTTGTGACTGCGGCCAAGGACCATGGCTGCTCCATGCGCATCGGCGTCAATGCCGGTTCATTGGAGCGCGACCTGCTCGAGAAATATGGTGAACCCTGCCCGGAGGCCATGGTGGAGTCAGCACTCGATCATGCGCGCATCCTTGAGGATCACGACTTCTTCGAGTTCAAGATCAGTGTCAAGGCATCTGATGTGTTTCTTGCCGTGGCAGCTTACCAACAACTGGCGGATGCCTGTGACTATCCGCTGCATATCGGCATTACCGAAGCTGGCGGTCTGCGGACTGGCACGGTGAAATCTTCCATCGGTCTCGGCATGCTGTTGTGGTCCGGCATTGGTGATACGATCCGCGTGTCTTTGTCAGCCGATCCTGTGGAGGAAATCCGCGTCGGTTTCGACATGCTCAAGGTGCTGGGTTTGCGGCGGCGCGGTGTGACTGTGATCTCGTGTCCGTCCTGTGCGCGGCAGCAGTTCAATGTCATCAAAACCGTTGAGGTGCTCGAGGAACGTCTGGCTCATATCAACACACCAATGACCGTGTCCGTGATCGGGTGCGTCGTCAATGGTCCCGGCGAGGCGCGTGAAACCGACATCGGATTTACCGGAGGTGGCAACAACACACACCAGGTGTACATCGCCGGCCAACCGGACCATCGCTTGAAGGATAAGGATATTGTCGACCATCTGGTCGGTCTGGTGGAGCAGAAAGCGGCGCAAATTGAGGCGGAGCGAGCGGCTGAGGCGCAAAATCAGGCGGCGTTTGCGGCGGTTGCCGCGGAGTGATGCCAACCTTCAAACCGGACCCGATGGCGGGAGCGGGGTTTCTGTCGGTGAACCAGGCATCCCGACCTAGGAGTTTCTCACCAGCGTCAAGAACACGCCGCAACCGGGGCCACCCGTCGTCCCCGCCAGTGTACGAAGCTCTGCTTTGACGGCGCAATTCCACCCGGGTTGCGGACCGCTTTGCTTCGCTATGGAGGGCCACATTCCTGGTCGCCGATCTGAGGCTAATAGGGTGGTGGTGGTTCTCGCTTGCTCCTTGTTTGCAACCGGTTTCGACCAACCACTCATGATCCGATCGGGTGTCCAAGGCACAAGGGCAAGCCTGGCAGGCAGCCCTGTCAACGACGGCCACGACAGGCTATTGGGGCTCTTTCTAGCATTGAACACGGTCATACCAACGGCCCGAAACAATGACCGGTCCTCGGGCCGCCCTGTTTCGGAGCGCCGGCATCCCTGCCGGCTGGACCGCCGCCATCTTGGCGGCCGGCTGCTGGGCGTGGTCCGGGCCGGCTGGAAGCCGGCGGTCC
>JANQJV010000145.1 GCA_028281465.1 Azospirillaceae bacterium
CGGGGATGAAACAGTCCAGTTTTCCGAGCGCATATATAGCAGCGAAGTTTGCTTTTGCTACTATATTTGGACACGCCAAGCTTAGTTTCTTGTTAGGCCGATGGCGACCAATAAGCGGCACGAGTTGGGCTGGGCGCGCGCCGTCGAAAAGCTGTCGGGTAACGGGCTGCAGTTTGGCGCCCGCTTCGCCGGCTTTGGGGCCGTTGCGGCCTCGTTGGGCGAGGCCGAGCTGTTGTGCACCGATCTCTGAGCGTCGAGCGGCGTCTTGCTTCTTCTCGGAGCACCGCTCTGACGGAACGGTGTGCGCGATCTCCGCTGCCTGCCTCGCAGATGTGAGAATGCCCGTTCACCATCGCGCCCGCACACCCGGCCACCGGGCGCCGCTCCGACACCGACGGCCTGATCGTCCGGCGCGCCGGGGAGGCGACCATGGACGTCGGTAGCATCGCGCAGTGGTGGGAGAACACCTCCGACGACGCCGTCTCCATGGTCGTCGGTGACGTCGTCGCGCCGGACTTGCCGACCGACGGTTAGCACCAAACATGTGGACTTGCCGTTGCGTTTGGTTTCGACGTCGGACCGGGAGCGTCGGCGTTCCTGCGGGCTAGACCGCTGGCTTCCAGCCCACCCGTCACACCGAGGGATGTGTCGTCGGGGTTGGTGGCGGTCCAATCGGCTTGACGGCCGATCGACACAGGGTCCGTCGGTATCCGTCCGCCAATCCAACCCAAAAGGGACCGTCGAGACATGGGACACGGTCTTGCCGTGATGGCGCTGCGGACCCTGCTTGCGTCCGCCACCCTGGCCAAAGGGGGCGGAGCAGGGTGCTGCAGGCTGGGGTCGCACCGCTGCTCATCCCGCATGCGCCCGCGGAAGGGGCGCATCCCCTCGGCGGTCCCACCCTGCGCTTTGTCATGACGGCCAACGATGGTCTTGCACCGCTCGGTCACCGCATCCTCTACCATGTCGGCGGCCCGGTGCCGGAGAGCGACGCCGATTGCGGCGATCTGAACCAAGGACGCGCCCGTCTGCCGACACCGCCGCGCGGCGCGCTTTAGAGGACAAGGGACCATGGCGACAACAGCGACCAAGACCGTCAACCTCGCTCTCCAGGGCGGCGGCGCCCACGGTGCCTTCACCTGGGGCGTCTTGGATAAGATTCTCGAAGACGGGCGTCTTGAGATCACCGCCATCTCCGGCACATCGGCTGGCGCCATGAACGCTGTGGTCGCGGTCGATGGGCTGATGCGCAGCGGCATCACCGGCGCGCGCGCGGCGCTCGAAGGGTTCTGGCACGCCGTCAGCGACCGGGCCCGGTTCAGCTTGATCCAGCGCGCGCCGCTCGACGTGCTCATGGGCCGCTGGACCCTGGACACCTCGCCGGGCTATCATTTCTTCAATGCACTGACGCGCATGCTGTCGCCCTATCAGTTGAATCCGTTCAACTGGAACCCGCTGCGCGAGGTGTTGGAAGACAGTGTCGATTTTGAACGCGTACGAAGCTGCGACATCATCAAGGTCTTCATTTCGGCGACCAATGTCGAGACCGGCCGGGTTAAGGTGTTCGACCGCAAACAGCTCACGGCGGACATGGTGATGGCCTCGGCCTGTCTACCGTTCATGTTCCAGTCGGTCGAAATCGACGGGGTGCCCTATTGGGACGGCGGCTACATGGGCAACCCCGCGCTGTTCCCGTTGTATTCCTACTCCGAGTGCAACGACGTGGTGGTGGTCCAGATTAACCCGATTGAGCGCAAAGGGACGCCGACGACGGCCCAGGACATCGCCAATCGACTGAACGAGATCAGCTTCAACAGCAGCCTGTTGAAGGAATTGCGGGCGATCGACTTCGTCCACCGTCTCATCGCCGAAGGCAAGCTGTCGCCGGACGAGTATCGCGACATCCGTGTGCACCTAATCGAGAACCAGGATGAACTGAATCCGCTCGGCGCCTCCTCCAAACTCAATGCGGAGTGGGCTTTCCTCACCCATCTGCGCGACATCGGGCGGCGGACGGCCGAGCACTGGCTCGCCACCCATTTCGCGGATGTGGGTGAACGCTCCACGGTGAACCTGCGCCAGATGTTCCAGGGCATTGGGGCGGTTCACCATGGCTGACAGCCGGCATGCGGGTGCCGGGTGTGCGACTCCTGTCCGCCGCCAGCGGGGGGCTGACGGCGGCGAGCGTGCTGTTTGGCCTGTGTGCGGCGCTCCCTAGCAGCCTGTCGGACTTGGTCTTAATCTATTGATTTTATTGAGAAAATTTTTGCCCGTTTAATGGGCAAATACTGCAATATCAATAATTTAGGCTGCGGATACCGTCTTAAGTCCGACTGGCGGCGAGGATCAACGGCTGGCGTGGTCATGGGGTGTGGCGATCGGCACAGCCTTCGGAGTGCCGACACGTTGTGATCCAGTGCCGCCGACGCCCAGGTCGGCGCCTCAGGGCGTCATCGGACCGGCGCCCTGGTCCCCGCCTCGGCGCGCGTTGGTGCAACCAAGACGATCCGCAATGGTCTTGACACCGGCTTTTAGGTCCAAGATCCTATTACTCGACGCGACGATCGGACTCGGCCATGGAATTCCGTTCACAGACCGGAAGACCGCTCACTAATCGCTCCATTCTGGAAAAAGAACGACGTATGTTTCGGTTTTCCGGCGTAGAATGCCGGATCGTTGATCGGTCAGCGCCGCAGGGTGCTCCGGTGCCGAACCGAAACGGGCCGGCCCCATTGCCGACCGAAACCGGTTTCGCCTGTAAAGTCGGATGGTTTATCAAGGCGGCGCGCCGGGGCAGCTGGCAGGCGTGCGTGGCGGAGGACCGCATGAAGGTTCGACCCATCGACGAGGACGACTCCACTTTGGACGGTGCCGAGGCCATGTGGCGGGAGCGGGAGCGCAAGCCGTTCCTGCCCGGCACATCCTTCGATTTCGACCCGTCTCCGCCGCAGAAAGACATTCTGGGCGTGCCCATGGTCATGGAGAACCTGCCGCTCGACCAGATGCCCAAGGAGAGCCGGCGGCTCAAACTCGCCCGGGTCTTCTCTGGATTCTTCCGCTTGAGCCCAGAGGATCGTCTGCGCCGGCGTTTCTATGAGACCGTGCGGCTGGTTACGGCGCTTCTCGCCAAGCCGTCGGGTATGGGCACCGCCTTCAAGCGCAAGCCGCGCAAGGGTGCGACCGGGCGTCTGAAGGCCGGGGTGAGCCGTGTCTACCATCCCTATGTGCTCAAGCCGGCCTTTGAGTTTCTCAAGGAACTGCCGGATGAGCTGGATGCCGAGCGCCGGTTCCTCGATCGCCTGTTGGGTGAGGTGTTGGATAAATATGCCAACACCCTATCGGCCATCCGACTCAAGCCATTCACCTTTGAGGCGGATGCCAAGGAGCAATTTTATTTTGCCTATAAGGCTGAAAAACTGCTGCGGCGGATCACCGACCCGACTGATCGGTTTGAATCCATTCAGGAAATATACAATTCATACTTCCATGCTAGAAACTATTATTTCTATTCTTTAGTCCGACGCGAAGCCATGCCTGACGATAATCAGCTTTTCATGTTGTTCTGTTGCGCAGAGTTTTTTGTGTCGCGCCTGGGCTGGAATGGCGAATTGTTGCCGACCCCAAACCCGCGGGTGGTTCCGACACGGACCCAATTGTTGTACTACGCCTTACGTGATGTTTCCGTGCTGCGCCGGTTCAAGAATGATCGAGAATTCGCGCATCAGCTTCGGGAGACATTGAAGTCGTTTCCGGCGTCCGCCTATTGATATCCGGACATTGGGCCTCGGTGTCATGCCAGGTGCTTCATTTGATGACCGGTCGTTGGGCCGGCTGGTTTCGGCGCCGAACCAGGAGCGCCGGCGTCCCTGCCGGCTGGACCGCCGCCATCTTGGCGGCCGGCTGGAAGCCGGCGGTCCAGCCGGCAAGGAGGCCGGCGCTCCGAAACAGGGCGGCCCGAGAACCGGTCATTGTTTCGGGCCGTTGGTATGACAACGGTCCAGCCAGTTGGACGCCAGGTGTTCTGGTTTGGAATCGAAACAAAAAAACAAGTCAGCAATCGGGACCGCCGGCATGACCCGGCCGCCGATACCGATGACTTTTCGATCAGCTCACCCTTCCGCAGCGTGACAAGTCAAGATGATCTTGCCGATGTGGGCACTGCTTTCCATGAGCGCGTGCGCTTCAGCCGCCTGGGCGAGGGGGAAGGTTTTGTGCACCAGAACTTTCAATTGTCCGGTTTCGAC
Organism: Azospirillaceae bacterium; assembly: GCA_028281465.1. Taxonomy (GTDB): domain Bacteria; phylum Pseudomonadota; class Alphaproteobacteria; order Azospirillales; family Azospirillaceae; genus JANQJV01. The sequence continues at coordinate 4,245 of JANQJV010000145.1, forward strand.
CAGCGGCCAAGCCTGCGCTTGCACCGCCCGGGCCAGTCGGCCCTTTTCGGCCACCGCGCGGGCGCGCAAAGTGGAGCCGGTCACGGTGAGTCGTTTGCGCATGACTGAAAACAGATCCAGCGTCACCCTGGCACCTTCCAAGAACGCGATGCTGACGTGTCGGCCGTCCTCGGCCAGTAGTTTCAGATTCTTCGCCACATAGTCGCCGCCGACCATATCGAGCACGACGTCGATGCCCCGGCCGTCCGTTGCTGCCCGGATCGCCTCGACAAAGTCCTGTGTGCGGTAGTTGATCGCCAGAGTGGCGCCCAGGTCGCGGCAGGCCACCGCCTTGGCGTCGCTGCCGACGGTGCAGAACACCGTGGCTCCCCGTGCTTTGGCGATCTGGATCGCGGTGGTGCCGATGCCGCTGGCGCCGCCATGTATCAGGACGGACTCGCCGGTCTTCAGACCGCCGCGCTCGATCAGGTTGGTCCACACGGTGAAGCTGGTCTCGGGCAGCCCGGCCGCCTCGATCGGTGTAACCCCGGCCGGGATCGGCAGGCACTGGACCGCCGGGGCGACGCAGTATTCGGCATAGCCACCACCGGTGACCAGAGCACAAACCCTGTCGCCGACGGCCCAATCGGAGACGTCGGGGCCCACGGCCACGATTCGGCCGGCCAGCTCCAGGCCGGGAATGTCCGTCGTGCCCGCGGGCGGGTCGTAGCGTCCCAACCGTTGCAGAACATCTGGCCGGTTCACCCCAGCGGCGAAGGCTGCGATCAACACCTCGCCTGAGCCGGGTATCGGCACGGGGCGCTGTACCGGGCGCAACGCCTCGGGCCCCCCGGGGGCGGCGATTTCGATTGCGGTCATGGTCGCGGGGACGCTGTCGGCCATGGATTCCTCTTTCCGATGACTGAAAAGCCAGGCTAAAAGACGAGGGAAACCGAAACAAGCGGCATGCGGCAGAGCGACCGGAGGAGGCCTTCGGCCATGGAGCGCGACGACTCCGAACCACCCCGCCCGTTGCCTCTGGGTCAGCGGGACTTGAGTACGCTCGCGGTGAGTGAACTGGAAGCCTACATCACGGCGCTCGAGGCCGAGATCGTCCGGGTGCGAGCGGCCATTGCAGCCAAGCGGGCCCACAGAAGCGAAGCGGACACCCTGTTCAAGATACCATCGTGAGGAGGGGCCGGGGCCATGGCCCCGGTCGCGGAGACCATGAACCGTCCGGGTACGGTGTCACCGCAGGCGTGAGCCGCGCTGGACGGCTTGGTGCCGATCCTGACACCGCAGATGGACCGGGTGTTCCGCGCGGCTTATGCAGCGGCCGGCGTCGTCGACACCTCTGCCTTGTGCCGTTTGATGGAGGCCGAGTGGCACCACGACGACACGGTGGTCAAGGCGCGCCGGGACGAGGCGGCCGAGGAACTGTCGTCGTCGATCGGTGAGATCGCCCGCCAGGTGTCGCAGTCCTCGCAGAGCGGTGGTGGCCAGCGAGGTCAAGACCCTGGCGACGCAGACCGCGACGGCGACCGACGCCATCACCGCTCAGCTCGGTGCGATCCAGACCGCGGCCAACCACACCGTCGACAGGATGCGCGGTATCGGCCGCACCAGCACCGAGATCAACCAGATCGCCACCGTGATTGCCGCCGCAATGGACCAACAGGGGCGGCCCCCGGCGCGATCGCGCGCGAGGATAGGGCCAATCTTCTTCGGGCGAATCGATTCGGTCACCGACGGTGTTCGCTGATACAACAAAGAGGTGGAGCGGTCTCACCCAATTGGGACCGAAAGGCTGCGGCGCGGTCTGATCGCTCCAGATTCGGACACGATTATTTGCCTTGCCGATGTCACGGCGGCTCATGGTATAAGCCGCTGCAACCGAATGTTGAAGATCGTGCGGGGCGACGACATGAACGGGTTCTTGGCAAATCGGTGCGGAAACCGGGTTGGTGTTTGGCCGGTCTTGGTTGTGGCAGCGTTCGTCTTGACCGCTTGCTCGTCCGACGAGGAAATTCCCTACGTGGAACGACCGGCGGAGGACATCTTCCGCGAGGCTTCTGCGGCTCTCGAGAACGAGGAGTTCGTCGAAGCGGCACAACTGTTCGACGAAGTCGAACGCCAGCACCCGTATTCGCCCTTTGCGACGCAGGCGCAATTGATGGCTGCGTTCGCCTACTACGAAGACTTGAAGTATGACGATGCCGTATTGGCCCTGGAGCGGTTCATCCAGCTTCATCCGGGCAATGAACGGGTCTCCTACGCCTATTACCTGCGCGCCTTGTGTTTCTACGAACGCATCGTTGACGTGCGTCGAGACCAGAGAATGACCGAGCAGGCGCGCGACGCGTTGGGCGAAGTGGTGCGCCGCTTTCCGGACTCCGAGTACGCCCGCGACGCCCAGCTCAAATACGACCTGACCACAGATCACCTCGCCGGCAAGAACATGGAGATTGGTCGGTACTATCTGACCCGGGGCAACCACAACGCCGCCATTGGTCGGTTCCGGCGCGTGGTCGAAGACTTCGATACGACGACCCATGTGCCGGAAGCGTTGCATCGCCTGGTCGAAGCCTATCTGGCACTGGGCATCTCCCAAGAGGCGCAGGCGGCCGCGGCGGTGCTGGGGCACAACTACCCGGGCAATATCTGGTATCAGGAGTCCTATGCACTCCTGGTTGATGCCAGTCTGAAGCCAGAAGACGCCGGCGGATCGTGGCTCAGCAACGTGCTCGGCTCGGTTTTGTGAGGGAACGCCCATGCTGATCGCGTTGACGATCGGCAATGTGGTGCTGATCGATCGGCTGGCGTTGCGGTTCGAGGCGGGATTGGTCGTGTTGACCGGCGAAACCGGGGCCGGCAAGTCTATTCTGCTTGATTCCCTTGGCTTGGCACTGGGCGCGCGGGCGGAAGCCGGCCTGGTGCGGCGTGGCTGCGCCGCTGCGACGGTGACCGCGGAATTCCAGTTGGCCGACAGGCACCCGGCTCTGGTTCTGGCGGCGGAACACGGACTAGAGATTGACGGTGGGAGCTTGGTGCTGCGTCGGCAAGTGTCGGCCGATGGGCGCAGCCGCGCCTTTGTCAACGACCAGCCGGTGGGCGTCGCCCTGCTCAAGACCATAGGTGCTGAACTGGTGGAAGTGCACGGCCAGTTCGACACCCAGGGCCTGCTCGACCCGCGCACCCACCGTGGGCTGCTCGATGCCCATGCCGGATTGACCAACCGGGCCGCGCAGGTGGCGGCGACGTATCGAGCCTGGCAGCAGGTGGAAACGGCGTATGGCGGAGCTTTGGCGGAGGCGAAGCGGGCCCGTGCCGAGGAAGACTATCTGCGTCATGCGGTCGCCGAACTGGACGCGTTGGATGCCCAGACAGGTGAGGAGGATCGGCTCGCTGACCAACGCATGGCGCTGATGCACCGGGAGAAGGTGGCGGAGGCGATCACCGCGGCCGATGCGGCGTTGGGGGGCGATCAAGGCGCCGACAGCAGCCTGGCCACGGCCCTGCGGCAGTTGACTCGCATCGCGGATAAGGCCGGCGGACGTCTGGATGGTGCCATCGCTGCGCTCGACCGGGCTGCGGCTGAGACGGCCGATGCCATGGCGCTGCTCGCCTCGGCGACGCAGGATATCGAACTCGATGCCGGCACCCTGGAGCAACTCGAAGAGCGCTTGTTCGCCCTGCGTGCGGCGGCGCGCAAACATGGTGTGGCGGTGGATCGCCTGCCCGATCTGCGGGCCGAGTTGGCCCGTCGTCTCGGTCTGATCGAAGACCAGGGCGAGACTCTGGCCAGGCTGTCGCGCCAAGTGGCGCAGGCGCGTGATGCCTATCTGGCGGCGGCGCAGGCGCTGCGCACGGCCCGTCGTGCCGCCGCCGGCCCCTTGGACGCGGCTTTGGCGCAGGAACTGCCGCCGCTCAAGCTGGACAAGGCGCGGTTCGAAACGGCGGTGGATGCCCTGGACGAGGCGGAGTGGGGACCCCATGGTATCGACCGGGTTACCTTTCGCGTCGCCACCAACCCAGGCGCGGCGCCCGGCCCGCTGAACAAGATCGCCTCGGGCGGCGAATTGGCGCGGTTTATGCTGGCGTTCAAGATGGTGCTGTCGCGCGCCGGCACCGTGACGACGTTGGTTTTTGACGAAGTCGACGCCGGCATCGGCGGCGCCGTGGCGGCCGCCGTAGGCGAGCGGTTGGAACGGCTCGGCCGCGAGGTGCAGGTCTTGGTGGTTACGCATAGCCCACAGGTGGCCGCCCGCGGCGTCAGCCACTGGCAGGTGCGCAAGAGTGTCTTGGGCGACAGCATGGTTACCGACGTGATCGAACTGACAGCCGAGGCCCGCCGCGAAGAAATCGCCCGTATGCTTTCCGGCGCCCAAATCACTCAAGCGGCCCGCGCCGCTGCCCAGGCCCTGATGGGGCGGTAACGGCATTCACCCGTGGCAGGTGGCGCGTCGGGCTTCAGAGGAGCGCTAAAAACAAAGAGCTAACAAGAAACTAAGCTTGGCGTGTCCAAATATAGTAGCAAAAGCAAACTTCGCTGCTATATATGCGCTCGGAAAACTGGACTGTTT
>JANQJV010000152.1 GCA_028281465.1 Azospirillaceae bacterium
CCGTGCTCACGCAGCGAAGCGGTAGCACAGACAAACCACCGTGCTCACGCAGCGAAGCGGTCGTTCAGACAGACACCTGGCGTGTCAACGCGTGTTCGAGGCCTTTGGTCAACGGCCGACAGGAAGCGTGGCTTGTCGGAACCGGCAGCAATTTGCATATTTGGGCCATGACCCCGCGACGGACTCCCGCCATGGCTGATTCCGGATCCGGCGTTCCCGCTGACCCGGTGGTGGACGGGCACGACCGCTCGCGCGCCTATGCCCGGCACGCCTGGTCGGCCAACACCCGGCGCGCCTATGCCGCGGCGTGGCGGCGCTTCGAAACGTGGTGCGACGGGCAGGGGGTGGCGGCGTTGCCAGCGGTGCCCAGCGATGTGGCCGCGTATTTGGCGGTGCGCGCCGATGCCGGTGCCAAGCTGAACACGCTGAGCCTGGCGTTGGCCGCCATCGCCTTTGTGCACCGCGGTCACGGCGTGGTCTTGGACACGCGTGATCCGGCCCTTGCCATCCCCTGGAAGGGCATCCGGACCACGGTCGGTCGCCGGCGGCCGATCCGGCGCACGGTGCCGGCCCTGCCCGAGGCGCTCAAGGCCATGGTGGCGGCGCTGGATCGGGGCACGCCGGCCGGCGCCCGTGACGCGGCGCTGTTGCTGCTCGGCTTTGCCGCCGCCTTGCGCCGCTCCGAGTTGGTGGCCCTGACCGCTGGCGACGTCTGCGAGCAGCCGGAAGGCCTGGTGGTCACGGTCCGGGCCGCGAAGACCGACCAGACCGGCCAGGGCGCGGCCGTTGCCGTGCCGCGTTCAGCCGATCCGGCGCATTGCCCCGTGGCCGCGGTGCGCGCCTGGGTGATGGTGGCGCGCCGGCACCCGGACCAGCCGCTGTTCACCCGCGTGTTCCGCAACGGCCGGGTTGCCGGCGACGCAGCGCTGTCGGGCCGTGCCGTGGCGCTGATCGTGCAGCGCACTGCGCGTGCTGCCGGTCTGGCCACCCCCGAGGCCTATGCCGGTCACTCCCTGCGTGCCGGCCTGGCCACGGCGGCGGCGCGCAACGGCGTCAGCCTGGACAAGCTCAAGGCGCAGACCCGTCACAAGAGCCTCGGCATCCTGCTCGACTACATCCGCGACGCCGACCAATGGCGCGACAACGCCGCGGAGGGGTTGCTGTAGCCGGCAACCGGGTGCGGAGTAAATGTGCTCAAGCAGCCAAGCGGTCGCACAGACAGACAAGGATGCGCCGCGCGCATTCCACGGGGGCCAAAAGGACAGGTCTCCTACCACACCAGGCGCAATCCGGCGGCGATGGCGTGGCTGTGGGCGCCGCGGCGCAGGTTGGCGTCGTAGCCGGCATGGGCCTGCAGGCGGTCGTCGATCTGCGCCGTCAGGCCCAGGCCGAGCACGGCGGCGTCACGCCCGCTGCGCGTGCCCGCGACCTGGAACGCCGTCCCGCCCAGGCTGGCCCGGCTGTCGGCCGCTTGATCCAAGAAATCGTGGTCCCAGCGCAGCCGGATTTCCGGCTCCACGATGGCGTCGCCCAGGTCGTAGGCCCGTGCGACCCGCAGGCCCAGGCTGGTGCGCACGGTCTCCAGGGTCTCGTCGGCAACCGCGAGGCCCAGGCTGCCGGCCCCCTCCTCCGTGAACCCGGCGCGCTCGACCCGGTCGTAGCGCACCGATGCCATGGGTTCGATCACGCCGCCGTGCCAGTCCCAGGCATAGCCCAGGCCGACCGCGGCGCCGAAATCATGGCCGTGGCTGTCGCCGGTCGCGGTGCGGTCGACGGCGTTGGTGGTGCCGAAGCGGATCGGGCGGCGGCTGTCGTAGTCGGCAAACCCGTAGTGCGCCGAGGCTTCGGCAAACCATGCGCCGGTCTCGACGCTGCCGTAGACCGTGGCGCCGTAGCTGTTGACGTCGGTCTCACCGCCATCGCCCTCGATCCCGACCTCGGTCCGCAGATAGCTGAGCGCCACCCCCAGGCTCAGACCCTCGGTGACGGCGTGATCCGCTCCCAGAATGACACCGCCTTCCAACGCGTCGTAGCCGGCTGCGTTGCCGTCGCCGTTGGTCTTGCCATACCGGCCAAGCAGTGTCCCCCAGGTACCAAGACCGAACGCGCCGTCCGATCCGTCCCCGGCGGACAGACCCGATGCCGTCCGGTCCGTGGCGACCGACGTGCCGTCAAGGGAACCGGCGATCTGGAACGATGCGGCCGGCGCCAAGGCGGTCGAAAGCGAACCACTGCGCAGCGCTGCGGTGCGGGCGGCCACGGCATCGCCGATCAGCCGGCGGCCAGCACGCACCGCCGTCACCGCGTCGGCGTGCACCACGCCGCTGAGTTGGTCGAGTGCGGCCGCGATCGACCCCGGCCCGGTGGTGTAAAGCGCATCGTAAAGGGTTTCCAGGTCTTCGCCCGCATTCGTGCCGGCCGGCGGGCGAACCGCGTCGACCGCCCCGGCCGCCGCCTGCTGGTTCGGGGCCAGGCCGGCGAGGCCGGCATAGACGTCCGGTGTCACGGTCAAGGTGATGGCATTGTCGCCGTACAGCACGTCGAACCGCGTGTTGTCGGCCAGGCTGCCGGCCGCCGGCTGGGTCACAGTGTCGAAAGCACCGCTGACGCCCCCGGTGGCAGTGACGATGGTGAAGCTGTCGCCGAGCGTCGGCGTAAAGGTGTTGGTGGCGTCCCCGGTGATGCCGCGGGTGATCGGTATCAGCGTGCCGTCGGCGGTGAAGCCGCCGGGATCGCCCGCCACCACCACCTGATCGTGGAAGCCGGCGCCGGTGCCCGGTGTCGGCCCGTCGATGTCGACGGCGAAGCGGGCGGCGTCGCCTTCGTTGGTGATCGCGCCGTTGACGGTCAGAATGCCGGGCGAGGCACCGGGTGCCAGAGTGCCCTGATTGGTGACCGTGCCGTTGATGGTGCCGGTGCCGGCCAAGGTGGCGCCCGTCATCAAGGTGACGGTCGGGCTGGTCAGGTTTCCGTTGGCGACCAGCGTGCCATTGGTGAAGACACGGGTCGAATTGACCCTCTGGGTGCCGCTGGCGATGGTGAGATCGGCCTCGATGCCGGCATTGGTGCCGATCTCCAAGGTCTCGATGTTGCGGATGTTGGCCGCGACCTGGTTGCCGGTGCCTTGGAAGTTGATGATGTCGTCCGCACCGAATCCATCCAAGTCGGACATGATCTGTCGTCCTGTGAAGATCACGGTGTCCGCTCCCGGCGTGAACATGCCACTGTCCGAACCGCCGGAATCATCTACGCCATTTGTGCCATTGGAATCACCTCCCTCCGGAACCGTCAGGGAAAGCACGTAGTTGTTGCCGGAAACGCCTGCGGTGAGGGTTCCGCCGTTCAGCCGGTCGGCATTGAGAACCGTGGGCGTGCTAAAGCTGCCGGTAATCCCGTTGGTCGTGGTGATGATATCGTACGTGCGAGTCGAATAGGTACCAACTTCCGGGGTGACCCGGAGGGATACGTTGTTGCTGATTGTCACCCCACCATCTACCGAAAGGATGTCAGATTGCGTCGGATTGATCTCCGCATCAAAGGTCGAGTTGTCTTGAAAAGTTACGTTACCCTGAACAGTCATGGTGCCGATCGAGCTGCCCGGCGCCACCGTGCCGCTTGACTCAATCGACGCGACGGAACCGGTTCCCATGAGCGCGGCGCCGTTGGCCACAGTGACGGCGCTCGCGTTAAGGGACCCGGTAACGCTCAAGGTCCCGTCATTAATCTGGGTCGGTCCCGAGTAGGTGTTGGTGCCAGCCAACGTCAGAGTGCCGGCTCCTTGCTTCGTGATGCCACCGGTTCCCTTAACCACACCGGACAATTCCGTGTTGGTCGCGTCCCCCAAGGTCAGGGTATGACTCCCCAAGGAAACCGATCCGGCACCGGCGACGGAGCCTATGGTCTCTGAGTTAATCAGCAAAATGGTTGCACCGCTGGCGATGGTTGTAGCAACAGTGTCGGCAACGGCCGACGCTGCCTGTAAAACTAATGTGCCGGCGTTGACGGTGAGTGTGCCAGTGAAAGTGTTTGCGTTGGCAAAGACGAAGTTATGCCCCATTCCGTTCAAGATCACATTTGTACTGCCAGTTGCTGGGTCTGAAATTGTCACACCAAACTGAAAGAAATCATCAATGTCATTGTTCGTTATGGTGAGTGTCCCGCCGCCCGTTGAATCTCCACTAATAGTCGTGTTATTAGTGGACGTCAATACGACTCTCTGGGTTGATTCTGCTAACGTGATGGAGGCAAGTTCACGGATTCCTGTACCGGAATCCACTTGTTGGTTGTCCCGATTACCGGCGTCGCTAGTAATGATAGCATCTCCATTTGCCGGAGCGCCATTGTCCCAGTTGTCTGCGGCGGACCAGACACTACTTGAAGATCCGTCCCATGTTGTTGTCTTGGCTCTGGTTGGTGCACTGCTTAGACACAATCCTGCAATCAAAGCGAAACCAAGGGCAATCTCCGATCGGCGGCGGAGCCGTGCGAACGGCCTCGAACCCACCGGTGTCAACGACGACGTCATCAGCAAGACAGGATCCATCGATCATTCCTCCAGAAAATCCACTGAGTTTGCAACACCACTTTGGTGCCGCTTTTCTGTCCTGCGGTTCCCCAAACTCCTGTCTCCGATGCGAACAGTCCGGGCCGCCCCGCCTGGGCCGCCCCGCCTGGAGGGGAGATGGATTATCGCGGCCGGAGCCATCCCGGATAATCCATGGATATCATCGATAATCACGTTATTTGATGGGTTTTTTTCAACGGCGAGTACAATCGAGCCACAGTGACAGATATGCAACATTCCCAAACATATCGGCGCAAACCTTCCCATCACCGCAGCCCGGACGTAAATCGCCAGAGCATTGATCGATCAAAAAAAAGAGTTCTACTCGTCACCGCGCCACGTGTTGGACTTCAGAGATTAGGAGGTCTCGTTCACCTGATTATCTTTCAAGGATGGTTGAATTGGGCATGAGATGATAGATGGGGCTGAAGACGGGAGGCATGCAGGTAATCTCAGTCGTCAATCGCAGCAGTAACTCTCTAATTTGCGAAACTCAATGATCCTCTGTTGAATTTATAGTTTCAGATGTAAATACTATAATACGATATCATAATGTATAGTATGTAGTACGAAAGTTAGAAAACCGTAAAATTTTATGGAAAGCGATTCAGAGGTTGAAATTCTTAGTTGCAATGATTGGCATTTTTCTTGACCACGACCGTTGATGCCCGCTCCTGGCTGCCGGCCAACGGCAGGATCGCCCGCCTCGGCGCCTTCCGGCGGTGGCCGAACCGGCCTGCTTCTGAGCGCCGGCTTGAAGCAGGCCGCCTCGGATCAGCATCGAGACAGACATGAGTCAGCAATAGAGGCCGTAGGGATTTGATGGCACACCCTTCCGATCTTTCGACTGCGGTCTGACGAGCTGCGCGGCCGAAACTGAACACAGGGTTTGGTGCCGGACAGCAGGCGAACGAAAACGACTCCACTTGAAACGGAATATTGATTCAAATGTACATCTATATGTCATACCAACGGCCCGAAACACTGACCGATCCTCGGGCCGCCCTGTTTCGGAGCGCCGAAACCGACCCTGTCGTCACGGCGTGAGGAAACCGAGAGGATCCTCGGTCTTGGCCTCGGCGCCGATGACGACGCTGCGGACCGCGTTCACACCCGCCATGCCGTTGCCCGCAGCATGATGATTTTCCTGCCCGGATGAAGAGGACGTGCAGCTATACATCGAACTTTGCGATCATTACCGCGGCCCCCACCGCCCGCCAGGGCGCTCCATCTGCTTAAGGAGCACTATGCCACCATGCCGTCGATCCTGGACCGGCATTACGCGGCCGGTGAGATGGCATCGATCGCTCGCATCGCCCACGGTCTCGTGTCGGCCGCCGGTCTGGCCGGGCATCCGGACTTGGCTGCGGCGGCGCGCACGGTGGAAGGGGCCGTCAGGGCCGATGGCGATGTGATCCCGATGGCGGATTTCGTCCGTCTCCGCGACCGGCTGGCCCGCGTGGTTGCCGGACGCCCTGAAGCGGCTCCAAGCACCTGACCCGATGGGAGACCGCTCCGGGCGGGCTTTGGGTCAGGCGGGTGGGTCGACATCCGTGCTTTCCTGGCGTGGCGCTACCATCTGAACCGCAGGCCGCCGAAGGCGCCTACAGCATTGTCAGCCGAAGTGTATGCGGTTCGGCGGTTCGAAAATGCGACAAAACAAAGAGCTAACAAGAAACTAAGCTTGGCGTGTCCAAATATAGTAGCAAAAGCAAACTTCGCTGCTATATATGCGCTCGGAAAACTGGACTGTTT
>JANQJV010000166.1 GCA_028281465.1 Azospirillaceae bacterium
TCGTCGATCGCCCAGCCGTCCAAAGCCTGATGCCGGGATTTGAACGTCAGCAGATTATGCGCCCGCAGATCGTCAAGCCCGTCCGGAAGATCAAATGGGACCGGTGGTGTGGCGTCACCGTCCGTCCGCTCGATGATGACGACGTCGAGGAACTGGCTTTCCAGGGCGACGTTCCGCTCCAACTCCACCCGCCAGAGCGTGTCGCTGAACAGGTCGGTGAGGGCAATACCGAACAGGCGATGCCAATTGACGGTGTCAACCATCACCCCCGCGGCCCGCCACCGCCGAACAGGCGGCTCGCCCCGGTCCGTACCACCGGGATGCTGAACACCAGGGTCAGCCCGATCAGGGCAACCAGGACGGCGGAGATCGGCCGGGTGAAGAAGGGGGTGAGGTCGCCGTCGCTCAGGGTCAGGCCGCGGCGCAGGTTCTTGTCGACCAGGTCGCCCAGGATGATGCCGAGCACCAGCGGCGCCATGGGATAGTGCATCTGCCGCAAGACGAAGCCGACCAGGCCGAACACCACCATGACCCAGATGTCGAACACGCGCTGGGTCAGGGCATACGGGCCGATGACGCACAAGGTGAACACGATCGGCATGAGGATTTCGCGTGGCACCTTGAGCACCAGCGCGAACAGACGGGTCAGGGCCAGACCGAACACGGCGATGGCGAGGGTGGCGAACAGCAGCATCACCGCCACCAGATAGATGAAATCCGGCTGTTCGATCATGATCATCGGACCGGGTCGGATGCCGTGGATGAACAGGGCGGCGATCAGCACCGCCGCCGGCGCCGACCCGGGTACGGCCAGCGTCAAGGCCGGAATCATGGCCCCCGGAACAACAGCACTGTTTCCGGTTTCTGCCGCCGTCAGACCTTCGAGCGAGCCTTTGCCGAACCGATCGCGTTCCCGGCTGGTACGCCGCGCCGCGGCATAGGAGGCCCAGGCCCCGATATCCTCGCCCACGCCGGGGATGATGCCGACCAGCGTACCGATGACGCCGGATCGACCGATGGTGAATTTGTAGCGCCACAGGTCCGACCAGCGCGGCAGGATGCGGTCGCGCTCGCCGCGCGTGCCGACCACATGGCCCTTGGGCGCGAACATCACGGTCAGGATTTCCGCAAAGCCGAAAGCGCCGACCATGGCCGGGATCAGGGCGATGCCGCCGTTCAGCGGCTGGTAGTCGAAGTTGAAGCGGATATGCGCGTGGATGCCTTCGCTGCCGACCATGGCGACCATAAGGCCCAGGATGCCGGCGATGTAGCCCTTGAGCGGGTAGGTGCCGCCGGTGAGCTGGCCCGAGATCACGATGCCGAACACCGCGAGCCAGAAGAACTCGAACGAGCCGAAGCGCAAGGCGGCTTCACCGAGTGGCGGCGCCAGCAAAACCAGAAGGAGAATCCCGACCATGGTGCCCAGGGCGGAACCGGCGGTGGCCAGGGCCATGGCATGGCGCGCCCGGCCCTGGCGCGCCAGCGGATAGCCGTCCAGGGCGGTGGCCGCACTGGCCGGGGTGCCGGGGATGTTGAGCAGAATGGCACTGCGCGAGCCGCCGTAGATGGCCCCCACATACATGCAGATCAGCACCAGGATCGCGGCGTCGCGCTCCATGGTGTAGGTCAGCGTCGTCAGCAGCGCCACGCCCATGGTGGCGGTCAACCCCGGCAAGCTGCCGACGAAGATGCCGAGCAAGGTGGCCCAGGCGACATGGAACGCCGTCTCCAGGGAGGCCAGGCGAACAAGCGCCTCGCCGAAACCGCTCAGGGCCTCCATCACGGCAACCGGACCAGAAAGCCGACGCGGAACAGCGTGGAGACGGCAAACGAGACCACCACGCCGAAACCGGCGGCGATGGCGACGGCTTTCGCCTTACCCATCACCCCGGTGCCCGCCGGCCACGAGAACACGGCCATGAACACGGTCACGTAGAGTGCCGTGGCGACCTCGAACGGCACCCGCCCAACCAGGCCGACGGCATAGAGGACACTCAGCAGCGCCGCGGTCGCCATGGCGCGGATCGAGCCGGTCGCCGCGGGCGCGACCTCTCCGGGCGACCGCCGCGCGCCCAAAAACAGCAGCACGGCGCAGATCATCAGTGCCGCCCCCAGGATCATGGGCACCAGGCCCGGAATACTGGCCGGATGGATCTGACGGATTTCCAGCCGGTCCATGGTGTAGCCGCCCACCAGCATGGCGGCGCCCAAGGCAAAGAACACCACGGCGCTGATCCGGTCGGCCGTGGCTGGGCCCGGAATCATGCAGGGAACCTCCCAGGGGTAGGGGAGCGATGCCTATCCTCTCCCGCCCGATTGGGAGAGGATGGCCTCGTCAGCACCGGGTAAGGGCGATCCGCTCGCGCGGATGCGTGGGCAGCGCTCAGGCCGAGACACCCTTACCCCAACCCCTCTCCCCGAGGGAGAGGGGCTTCGACACCGACTCACTCTTCGGGGCAGGTGATGCCGATCTCGGACGGGTCGACCACGGCCTCGCCGCGAGTGACGCGGGCACAGGCCTCGGCGATCACCACCGGCATGGCGTGGGCCATGGCTTCTTCGCCATAGCTTGGCGCAAACACGGCGCCGCGGTCGGACGCATAGGCCTGCAGCTCCGGCGAGGTCATGATCCGCTCTTCCCAGACCTTGTCGACGGCTTCATAGACCTCGTCGGGGGCGCCGACCGGGATGAAGACACCGAAGTAATCCGCGGCGATCGGCATGTCCGGCAACCACTCGGTGATCGGCGGGATCGGGTCGATGCCTTCCACGACCAACGGATCGTTGGCCAGAACGGCCAGACCGCGCAGCCGGCCGGCACGGATCATTTCGGTCTGTTCCACGGCGAGCTGGGTGGTGGCCACGACCTCGCCGCTGGCGGCGGCGATCACCGCCGGCGCGCCGCCGTCATAGGCAACCATGCGTGCACTAAAGTCTTCGCCAGCTTCTTCCTTGATCGCAGCCAAGGCCATGCCACCGGAGGAATTCACACCCGCCGTTCCAACGGTCACATTGCCCGTCTTCATCGCCTCGAGCAACGCGCCAAAATCCTGATACGGGACATCGGCGTTGACGCTGACCACCGGCACATTGGCAACGTGCAGGTAGATCACGTAATCCTCGATCGACGTGTCTTCGATCAGTCCGGTCACCGAATAGGTGGCGTTGTTGGCGATGGCGTTGGCGGTCCAGGTGTAGCCGTCGCGCGGCGCATCCAGAGCGGCCTGGGTGCCGATGGAGCCGGAGGCACCCGGCTGGTTCACCACCACGATCTCCGTGCCCAGCCCCTCCTCGAGGAGCGGCGCCACCACGCGGGTGACCTGGTCGGTGGAACCGCCAGCCGACCACGGCACGATGATGTTGATCGGGCGGTCAGGCTGCCAGTCGGCTTGGGCCGCGCCGGCGAACGACACCGCAGCCACAGCCGCGGCGAGCATGATCGAACGGGACACTTGCATGACCTCCTCCCAAAGGTTTGGCGCCCTCGGGCGCTTGTTGCGGCGCTGGAACCAACGGTTCGGAAAATCGACCACAGGTCAGATGCGCCCGGCGCATTCTACGGCGTTTGCCATCGCAGCAAAACGCCCTTCCTTACACCGGTCGAATTTACCAAACAGTTGGTCAATCGCGTGGCGGAGCCTAGGCAGGCACCCCAGCGCTGTCAAGCCACTGGACAGGACAAGACCCGGGCCGGCCAACCATCAGGGCGGACGATGCGCAAAGACCCGCCCAGCCACAGCCGCGGCCACCGCCAAGCCGATCATGATCGTACCGCCGACGACGAACGGCGCCCCCACGCCAGCCTGCCTGGCAATCAGCGTGCCCAGAAACGGTGCTGCGAGCATGGCCGTCATGTTCAAGGCCTCGTTGACGGCGAACACCCGGGCGATGCGTGCCGGGTCGACATGCTGCTGCAGCAGTGTACGGAACGGCACCATGATCATCGCCGTGGTCACACCCGCGCCGGCAAACAAGGCGATGATCACCTCGGCTGGCACGCTGAGGCCGAGCAAGACACCCGCCCCCAGGGCGATCACCAGGATGCCGGACCAGAGGCAACCGACCGCGACAAGGATGAAACCGCCGACTGACCGGCCGAGCGCCCCGACCCCGAGCGCGCCGCCGACACCACCGGCGCCGGCCGCCGCGATGGCCCAACCGTAAACCTGCTGCTCGAACCCATAGGCGCCAACCAGCAGCGCAATCAAGCGGTCGTAGAGAAACAAGGTGAAGAAAGCGGCCGCCATGAGCGCCAAACTGACGGCAACCACGGGCTTGGTCCGTACCTCGACGAGGCCGTCACGCACATCGCCGAGGAGCGTGGACGTCGTCCGACCGGTTTCCGCCGTTTCCGGGCGCAGCGACCGCGGCAAAGTCAGCAGGATTAGGGCGGCGAGAACGGAAACACCGACATTGGCCAGGAACACCGTCTGCGGTTCAAGGCCGATCAAGAGCGCGCCGCCCACCGACGGGCCGAGCACCTTGGACGCCTGGTTAATGGCATGGCTCAGGCCGTTGGCAGCCATCCGGTCGGACTCCGGCACGATCGCCTGGATGGTGGCCTGTTTGGCCGGACCGAAGAAGGCGTCGACGCTGGCGCGCAAAAACACCACGGCCAGCAACGCTGGCACCGACCCGACGAAGGCCAGGCCGAGCGTTGCCGCCGCGCGCCCCAGATTGCTGACGATCAGCACCCACCGCAGGTTCCAGCGGTCGGCCAAAGCACCAGCCACCGGCCCAATCATCAGATAGGGTATGGCAACCGCCATGCCGAGCCAGGCAAACACCACGGGTTCGGCCTGCCAGACAAAACCGAGCAACACCCCGATGGCGACGAAGTCGAGCCAATCGGCAAAATCGGCCGGCACCTGCGCCAGCAACAAGCTGCGCAGACCGGGGTATCGGAACAGACGACGGGAAAGACGCACGAGAAGTCCCAGGTCCGCGGGGCGATGTCGGCATGTCTCACACGGCTGAGGTCAACCGTGTCACCGCATGCACCTGGACTGGCACGGCCTTGCCGCGCAATCCGGCGGCGAAGGTGGCTGCGGAACTGATGGTGCCTTCCGGCAATTTCGAAACGACGGCGTCGGATACCAGCACATCGGTCCCGCATTCCTTGTTCATGGATTGGATGCGGCTGGCGATGTTGACGGTGTCGCCGACCACGGCGAAGTGCTTCTGCACCGGGTGACCGACCCGGCCGACGATCACCGGACCGTAATGCACGCCGATGCCGACTCTGAGCTGTATGCCGAATTCCTCCACCAGCGTGGCATTGAGCAAAGCCAGGGCCTCCTGCATGCCAAGGGCGGCACGGACGGCACCGCGGCAGGCCCGCTTGGCATGGCCGCCATCGACGCCGAACAGTCCGGAAATCTCGTCGCCGACATATTGATAGATGACCCCGCCATGCAGCAAAATCTGCTCGCCCAATGAGTGGAACAGCCGATCCAGAATATGCACCACGTCAAAGGCGGTGTGGCTTTCGGCCAAGGTGGTGAAGCCGCGCAGATCGCAAAACAACACCGCGATCTCGCGCTCCTCGCCGCCCCGCGTGCCGACGGCCTCCAACTGCAACTGGCTCGCATCCGTCCCGCTCAGCACCATGCGCTCGAGCATCACGTCACCGGTGACGTGGGTCTGGCAGGCGAGCCGGATGGTCGTATCCCATCCGCGCGCCGTGGCGATCCGCGCTTCGTCGTCGTTCCGCGGCGACAGATGGCTCAGCCCGTCCAGCACGCGCACCCGGCAGGTGGTGCAGCGCGCGTTGCCGCCGCAGGCATGCCAGTGCGGAATGCCGTTGGCTTTGGAGATGTCGAGGATGGTCGCCTCGGCATCGTCACTTTCCACAATGCGATCGGCGCAGCGGTAGTGCAGCATGGGCATCGGGCGCAACACTCCCACCAGGGATCAGGCATGCGCCCTTTGCTTACCCCACCGGCTCGAACAATCAAAGGGGTGAGGGTGAGGACGGCGCAATGCAGACCGCCACAACCACCGGACATGACGGAAGAGAATCTGTTAATCCCGTAGCCCGGATGGAAAGGGGCTATTGCCCGCTGTCGCCGTCTCGTTCAGAAATACTACTATGCTAATTTATTGAGTCAATTCCGGCGCTTTTGAGGCAGACGACGTGAGCGAGACGATGCGGGCGGTGGTGTTGACCGCCCATGGCGACCTGGACACCCTGGTGTACCGCACCGACTGGCCCAAGCCGGCGCCCGGGCCGGGCGAGGCCTTGATCCGCATCCGCGCTTGCGGCCTCAACAACACCGACGTCAACACCCGCACCGGCTGGTATGCCAAGGGCGTGACCGGGGCGACCACCGGCGGGCCGCTGGACGGCTCGGACATCGGCAACCCGACCTGGGGCGATGCGCCGATCAGCCTGCCGCGCATCCAAGGGGCCGATGCCTGCGGTTTCGTCGAGGCGGTGGGCGAGGGCGCCGACCCGGCCCTGATCGGCCGACGCGTGCTGATCGACCCGTGGTTCCGCGACTGGGCCGACCCGCATACCCTGGAGAAATGCACCTATTTCGGCTCGGAGCGCGACGGCGGCTTTGCCGACTACACGGTGGCCGACGCGCACAACGTCCACCCCATCGACTGTGACCTGACGGACGCCGAGTTGGCCACCTTCGCCTGTTCGTCCATGACCGCGGAAAACATGCTCAACCGCGCTGCGGTGACGGCCGGCGACACGGTGCTGATCACCGGGGCTTCGGGCGGGGTCGGCTCGGCGCTGATCCAACTGGCCAGGCGCCGCGGCGCCGTCACCGTCGCTTTGTGCAGCGAGGCCAAAGCCGCGGCGGTGGCGGCGATTGGTGCGGACGCCGTGCTGCCGCGCGAGCCGGCGGATCTGAAGGCGGCCCTGCGCGGCGCCATCGGCCGCGACACGGTGACGGTGGTGGCCGATGTGGTCGGCGGACCGTATTTCCCGACCCTGATCGAGGCGCTGGCGCGCGGCGGGCGCTACACCTGTTCCGGCGCCATCGCCGGCCCGATGGTGCAGCTCGACCTGCGCACCTTCTACCTCAACAACCTGGCGTTTTTCGGCGCCACCATCCTGCCGCCGGGGGTGTTCGCCGACCTGGTCGGCTACATCGCGCGCGGCGAGATCAAACCGCTGCTGGCCGCAACCTATCCGCTGGAGCGCCTGAAAGAGGCGCAGACGGCGTTCATCGCCAAACGCCACGTCGGCAACATCGTCGTGACGATGGAGTAACCCGGCCGGGAGACACGCACCGCCGCGGACCCTGGCACCGTTGTATGTCGGCGCAATGGGCCGGCAGGCCGCGGTGCCAGCGGCCCTGCCCGGGCAAGGCCCATTGCACCGACCGACGCCTACTGTTAAAATCCTAAACGGAACTTCCCTTGGCTTGCCCATAACTATCTGATTTACAATAAAACAGACCGATTCTCGTAGTCATGTAAATTGACCCGTGTCCCTTGACTTGTGCCGGTTGCATATGTAGAGCTATCCCTGGTTTCCCACCGCAA
>JANQJV010000194.1 GCA_028281465.1 Azospirillaceae bacterium
CTCTCCGTGATTATACAAGAATTCGGGCACTTCGACGATGAACCCATGGGCCGCCGGATCATAGGGCAAGCGACCCTCGGGCCGCGGGACGAGGTGCTCCGGCCGGTCGGCGATCAGCATTTCCTGCACCGGCAGAGGACGTGGCGGGATGCCCTGCAGTCGCAGCTTCTCGGCCTCCGACACGCCAAGCCGATCGTCGAAGTACCGTGTCCAGGGGGTCACAGCGATGCGACCCAAGCGTTCGATCTGCTCGGCACCCATGGCCTCGCCGCCAATGTTGCAGCCGGCAACAAACGCAAAATCATCGTGCAATTGGGCGATGCGGTGCTCCCGCGCCGCCGCCAACTCCGGCTCCGGCGTCACGCCGGTCAAGCACGCCCGCAGATAATCGATCTCCAGGTCGCGGCGTTTCACCTCAAAACGCGTGCGAATCTCATGGATGCGATTGTGGATCGTCTCGAGCTTCGTCGCCTTGTCGATGACATACTCCGGTGTCGTCACCTTGCCGCAGTCGTGCAGCCAGCCAGCGAGATGAAACTCGCGCCAATGTGCCGGCGACATATCGAAATCGGCCAACGGGCCGTCTTCGGTGTCGCACGCCGCCTGGGCGAGCAGACCGGCAATCTCCGGTACCCGCATGCAGTGGCCATGGGTGTAAGGCGATTTGGCATCGATCGCCCCAGCGATCATCTTGATGATGGCGTCGAACAGGTCCTCCTGTGCCTTGAGCAGGCTGCGGTTATCACCAGCGACGGCCGCCTGCGACGCCAGGGCTTCCACAAAGCCTTCACTCTCCTCGTCGAAGGCAATGATCCGGCCGGTGCCGAGCGCCCGGGCATTGAGCAGGACGAGAACGCCGTCGACTTGGTGGTGTCGCGGCTTCAGTGGCACGGCAAGCAGCGACATCGTTCGATAGCCGTAGGCGGTGTCGAACTGCACCAAATCGCTGCAATCAAAATCCATACAGTCGATGACATTGGGGACATTCACCGGTCGTTCGGTCAGACAGGCATGAGCGATCACGTTGTGGAATGCCGGCCGGTCGGACAGGCGTTCGCGCAGGGATACCGCTGGCAGCGCGTGATCATGCCCTGTGGCACCACCCAGGCGAAGATCGAGGCTGTCGATGGCGACCAAAGCGTGACCAAGCGCAGTGCCGTCCTGGGTCAACTCAAACAACATGCCACCATCGGCACCCGTTAACTCTCGGGCACCGTTCAGAACCAGCTCCATGAAGGCGGTGTGGCTGCGCTCGGCCGACAGTGCAATGCCCAGACTCACCAGGCGGTGCAACTTCGCCTGCGCCAAAACCAGCTCCCTGGTCCGCTGCTTGACCCGGTCTTCCAGGAGCTCGGCGTGCTGCTCGAGCTTGCGATGGGCGGCGGCCAACTCGGCCTGCTGCTCCCGGATGCGTTGGTTGGCGTTCTTGAGATTGACCTCGGAGCGGTCGCTCATGCGCACCAGACGCTGACTGCTGCGCAGCAACTTTCCATAGTGGTCCAAAAGGTCCTGGTACTCAGCCCGAAAATCACCGTCCACGGCCTGCAGACAGGTGCGGCCCCGGTCCAGAACTTCCTTTTCCGCTTTGAACGTGTCGAAGCTCATGCGTCGCTAAACGGCACCAGATTGAAGGTGACGTTGGACAAATCCTCGGCAAACTCCTGACCCAATTCCTCCATGTTGTCGTCATCGGCTTCGAAGCGCCAATTGACGCTGACGCGACAGCCGCGTCCGGCCACGTCGTCGAGCAAATCGAACAGGCCCATCAGCACCTTGGCGCTGCTGCTGTTAAAATAGATCAGCTCGAAATCGAAGATCAGCGCCCCATCCTCCAGCCTCTCCAGATGCTGCTCCAATCGGCCGATGACGGGACCATAGAACTCGGTGACGTCTTCTGGATAGGATTCCCCCTTGAGCGAAAAATGATTGGCCATAAAATCGAACCGCACCTCCGGCGATCGGTCCGTTGCGGCAATGTGAATCGTCTCCATGGTGGGCCTCTTTTGTCTCCGTCTGTCGGCACCCGCATCGGTCAGATGAATGCCTTGATGGCAAAATACGCGTGCACGTCGTCAATATCGATGAAATCGAATTCGAATCCGTCGGTCGCCCGGCGGGCGATATCGATGAATCCGGCCCCCGCTCCCTTGCTACCCTCCGGCGTTTCACCGCGCAAACGTTCCTTGTACAGCGTCTTCAACGCCTCCTGATCGAGAGTCTGCAGCTCCGCCAGGGTCGTGCGCAGGCGTTCGACATCGGTGCGGTTGATCATGTTGGCACAAGCGACAAAGTACCGACCTTCCAACTTTCCGACGGTGACGATGCCGTACCGGAGCTCGGTCAACGGGTCTCCATTGACGACGGCTGGTGCCGATTGGGTTTCTGCAGAATAACGAATGATATTCTGAACCTGTTCGATGAAGAGCGAGAAGACACCTCGAGCAGTTTTTTTGTCGGCCGTTTCAACAGACAGTTTGTTTTTAATCGCAGCACCAATGCCGGTGAGCACTCCCTCGGTAATATAACCGGAATAGCAAAAAATAATACCTTCACGGGCAAGCATATCCCGGAACGCACGTGTCTGCTGAGCAAGCATACTGCCGCCTCCGCTCTTACGGGTGAACCCAGGTGGTCATTGCGGCCGACGGCTGCGGATCGGCTGTACACCCTCGAATGTCAACCTACCGACCAGCCCGAGCCTGATCAATCACCCTTAAAAGGCTTTATCGATTCCCCGCGATGAGACAGGCCTCAAACCAGCACCACACAGGGTGGGAGGGGAACCGCCCCGTGTGCCAGTCAGCTTTCCGGCTCAACGAGGCCATCGTGCGGGGCAACCGCTGGAATGACGATTTCGAAACCGGCACCACGCCCGGGTGGACGGACGTAACGGATGGCGCCACCCAGCAGATTGCAGACGAGATTTTGCACGATGTGCAAACCGAGCCCACTGCCACCACGACCACGTTTGGTCGTGACGAAGGGTTCGAACATGGTGGCCTGAATCTCCTCAGGCACACCGTTGCCGCCGTCCGAATAGAGAACCTCGATCCGATGGTCGGCACAAAGTGACAGGGCGAAGATCAAGGTTCCTTGCGGGCAATCGTCACCATACCCGTGCATCACCGAATTCAGGATCAGATTAGTGGCAATTTGGGCAATCGCGCCAGGATAGCCGTCGTACGCCGGTAGAGGCTCCACAGTGTCGATGACGACCTCGAGTTCCGTGTGCTGCAACTCGGGCGCCAGGCTGTTGGCAACTTCGCGCAGATACGCCGGCAACGCGAAGACACGCCGTTCGTCGTTGGAGCGGTCGACCGCCACCAGCTTGAAGCCGGAGATCAGATCGGCCGCGCGCGCGCTATTGCTCTCGATGATCTCCAAGCCTCTCTTGATCTTGGCTAGGAAGGCAGTGAGATCACTCTTGCGCAGGGCGCCAGCCGCCAATGCCGCATGCATCTGCTCGGCCTGCTGCTGCAAAGTGGAATTGGCCGTCCGGATCACGCCCACCGGCGTGTTGATCTCGTGCGCCACCCCCGCCACCAAGGTTGACAGGGCCGCCGCCTTCTGCGCCTGAACCAATTCCGCCTGCGCCCGCTTGAGCGCAGTGTATGCGGCTTCCAGTTCGACGTTCTGCTGTGAGATGCGTTGGTTGGCGAGCTTGACCTCCTGCGCCGACAAATCCGAAACCCGCACCAGGCGACGCGTTTGCTTCAGCAACGTGCCATAACGTCGGGCAAGTGCCGCATGTTCGGTGCGCAATTTCGGGTCGGCCCCCCCCCAAAGCGCTTCATCGCCCGCGAATGCCTTCGCCTTGGCCAGAACCTCCTCCTCAGCCGCGAACAAATCGCCCGTGGCAGTGGTTGCGGTGGTCGGCGATGCCATCCGTGCCGCCTCAACCGACATAGACGGTGACCATGCGCGGCAACCGACCACTCTCGATCAATTGCTTCATTGGTCCCAGCATCTCAGGTTTGATCATCGAGCCGCGCTGCAGGATTGGTGTGCCGTCCCGGTCCGCATAGGTTTGCGCGATTTCAAGGCCAGGTTCCAGTCGGGACGCCGGGATTTCGCGGGTTCGACGACTCTGTTGGGCGGCCGTCTGCCGTGTTTGGGCGCCCAAGGTCGGGAAGCGGTAGCGCTCCGGCGGATCGCCGCATTGCTCAACGACGTCCAGATCCTCACGCATGAGCAAAGCCATAGGCGTCTTCGAGTGGCGCGGCACGTCCGCCAGCCGGCGGTCATCCGGCAGTTTTCGGGTCTCAGTCGCCATCCGGCGTTCCGGCCCCGTGTAGCCTTCGGTATCGACAAATGGACGAGTGCTGCGCAGCACACCCAGCAGGCAGGTCACCAAATCCTTGGCCGAAAATGGCCGCCGCAGCATGTGGTTTGCGCCGAAGGTGCGCGCCGCCTTGAGCATTTTGGGCGTGATGGCGCCACTGGTCAGGATGATCGGCACGTCGATGCGGGGCGAATCGCTACCGCGGCGCAACGCCAAGCACAGGTCGAGGCCACCGCGCGGTGGCAAGTCGACCTCCGCGATCACGGCGCAGACGTCAAACGCACGCAGATAATCCAAGGCAGACAGAACATTGTTGACCGCACGCGAGCGCCGAAGCCCTTCGGCGGCCAGAACATCGATCATCAAGTTAGCCATACTGACATAAGGTTGCACGATGAGAATCGCGCCTCGAACGTCCGCCAACCGGCGCTGCATGCCGCCCCTCCTAAGCCCGGACGGGCGTCAGCCGCAGGAAATGCGATAGAACCGACCCCTGGTGCTCCACTTCACGCGTGACAACGTGGAACACCGCATCGCCAATGCCTACGGTTTCCCCATGCAGTTGGGTGACGTCGCCCGCGTCCGGTAACAGCTCTGGAAGAAACCGGCCGATGATGCTGTCCACATCAATGCAAAAGAGACGGGCAAAAGCTGTGTTAGCAGCCGCGACCAGACCGCCGTCGATCTGCGCCACGGGTGCCGGATCCATTTCCAAGGCCGCCGACAGAACCACAACCTCCCGATCCAGGACGGTATAGGCATCCCGACGGATGCGATGCAGGTCCTGGATAAAGGCATAGGTGCGCAGGGCGGCAATGACACTGGAGAACAAGTGCTGTCGCGTCAGGTGAGCCTTGGCTTTATAGTCGTTGATATCGTAGGCGACAATCACCTTCTCTTCCGGTGCCTGCCCAGGTTGGCCGGTACGCAGAATGATTCGCACATCGGCATTCAACAAATCAGTGCGGATTGAACGGACGCAATCCAGACCAGCATGGTCATTTTCCATGACCACGTCTAACAACACGAGGGCAACATCTGCAGTGTTTTGCAGAACTTGCAAGGCTTCCCTTGCCGAATAGGCGCGCAATAATCGCAGGCCACGGCTACGAAACGTCACATCTCCGAGCGCCAACTCGGTGACATCATGTACTGCCGGCTCATCATCGACGACAAGAATCGTCCACGGTTCCTCGTCGCCATCGGCAAACGCCAGTGCATCGTCATCTCCGGCGTCATCTTCGGCAAAAAGGGACTCCTCTTCCGTTTCGTCGTCCTCTATCAGCCAATCGTCGCTCATGCTCGGCCCCATGCGGAAATCCGTGTGGACCGTACCCGAGCCGGTGGCCGACTGCCAAGGCCCGGTGTTGTCCCAATCCCGGCGGAGCGATGGACATTCCCAGAATTCCCGCCATTCTAAGACCGAACGACCGCTTGGGAATTTGAACGACAAGGGGCCACCAGCCACCTCGCGGCACGGCACGCCGGCGTGATTCTTGGATTTCTGCGAAACATATTAAGAATCTCAACCACGGCCCGACCGCCGTGTCCCAATCAATCGTCGTCGTCGTTACCGGCGGGTCGCCACGGCCAAGGCAGACCCCCGGTCCGGAACGACCGGTAGGAGGTTGGTGAAGCCGGCCGTATCGAAGATTTCCTTCACAAGAGGCTGCAAGGCACAGACCGCAAGCTTCCGTCCGGTCGGCTTGAGCCGTTTCACTGCCAGCAGAAAAACCCGCAACCCGGCACTGGAAATGAAGTCGACCCGAGCACAGTCGACGATCAAGACACCACTGCTGCGGGGGATCGCATCCAGCACAGCCTTTTCGAATTGCGGCGCCGTCTTCCCGTCAATCCGCCCGGCCACCGCCAGAACCAGGCAGCCTTCCTCGGTCTGTTCGCCCACTTCCATCCTTAGGTCTCCCTGATGTTTTGCGGTCGTCCACGCCGGCTTCACGGCGCGGACAAATGCATGGTCAAGCGGACGATGTTGCGGCCGTCGCGGCGTTCGTAGCTGAACTCGTCCATGAACGACCGCACCAGATGGACGCCGAGCCCCCCCACAGCCCGATCGTCAGCCTCCGCCATCACGTCCGGCTCCGGATGCGCAGTCGGATCGAACGCCACACCGTCATCGGCGATCTCCACATGCACGGCCCCGTCGGTGATCACGGCCTCCACCCACAGGCGCGGCGCGGCTCCGCTCTGCGCGGCCCCATGCGTCGCGGTATTGGTGAGAAGCTCTTCTAAAGCCAGCACCAATTTGCCGGCCATGACGGACGGCACACCGTTGTCTGTGAAGAACGGTTCGAGAACCTCGAGTTGTCGGAATACCTCGTCGAGCCCCGCAGGCCCGGCCAACGCACAGGTGATCGCATCGAGCGCCGCCATGCGCCATTCTCCTCCCTGCAGTCCATCCGAACAGTCCCAGTCTCCCAGCTACCACGACGGTCCGCATGGGTGGTAGACCAGTATCGTATGGTCCCCATCGCACGGCGCCACAAAACACGGGAGAGACAAAATGTTCGCGGCCTATCGCCTGCGATTGATCCTGGTGGTCGTGTGCGTGGCGGCCCTCGCGATGCTCGGCACCGACCGACTGGTCACCCGGCACTTCGAGTCCGCGCTACAGGAAGTCAACCAATCGCGATTCCGGTTTGAGCTCGACACGCTGCATGCCGTTCTGGGGCGCCGGATGGCCCTGGGCCTCCCGGTGTCAGACGATTCCAGCCTGCGCAGCCGCCTGTCGGAGGTGGCCGAACAAACTCCCGAGATTATCGCCATAGAGATTTTTGATATTGAAGGCATCGTTATGTTGAGTACCGATACCAGTTTCGAAGGTGACCTGGTCTCGCTGGCTTGGCTCGACATGGTCGACCGTGTCCGAGGATCGGTGGCCACCGAGGAGGTCTGGATCGTGCGCGAAGGATTCGTGAATACAATCGGCCGTCCATTCCGCAACAGCGTCGGTGAAACCGTCGGCTCCATCGTTCTGACCTACCGGCTTGACGGCAAGCGTACCACACTCGACGGATATCGATGGACTCTGGTCCAGGACGCCGGCATCCTGTTGACTGTGACTCTGTTCTTGGCCGGCCTGGTTGTGTTCGTGGCGCTGCAGCCGCTTGCTGGCTCGCTGGCGGGGATGGGCGAGCGGCTCAAACGGCTGACGGCCACGGACCGCCCCACTCCAAACGACGGCGCATCGGACACACCGGCGGGCCAAACCGTTCGGGATGTCGCCTTCCTGGCGACGGAAACCGCAATCATCCGCGCCCTCGACCGCATTGGTGAGACGGCTGAGCAGCTTCGCCGCATGGACCGCGACGAATGACCGACTATGCGCTCGGGCCGGGTGGCCGGCCGTCCCATGTGCAAGAGCAGAACGCCGCTCTGGCCAATCACGGTCGATATCGCCGGCTTTTGGCCGGGCTGGTCATCTGCGTCTTGCTCGGCCAGCTCGCGTTCGCCTGGCGCGCCGTCGAGCACGCCGAGCGGGTGCTGGCACCGGAAATCGCCGGCAAGGCAGATGCCGTGGCAGCCGACCTGGCCGACCGGATCGAACGGGCCTTGGCGCTCGGCATTCCCATCGACCGGCTGGTCGGAATGACCCCGATGTTGGACGATACGGTGGTCCGCGACCAAAGCATTGTCTTCCTCGGTGTGCTGGCTCCCGACGGTTTTCCCTTGTATCTGGCGGGACGACGCATCTTACCGCAGAACTTACCCATTCCGTCCAAGCTATCGGATCCGAATGCTCGCTTTAGCTTCAGCAACGACGGCCACGCCCTGCGGTTACGCCCCCTTCACACCGCCGGTCGCCATGCTGGCTATCTGGTGGTCGGTATTCCGACTTCGGTGGCCATGGATCACCTGGCCGACGTCATCACCACCGTACCCACGATCGCTATCGTCGCCGCAATAGCCAGCGTCCAGGTCTTGCTGTTCGTGCTCCTGTCCGGGATACGGCTGCCACTTGCACGCATCCAGCGCGCCTTTACCGCCGTCGCAAACGGGGATTTCCGCTGGCTGATCCCAATCTCGGTGGGAGGAGATATCGGCCAATTGGCGAGCGCTGCCAACCGAGCGGTCCGCCATGTCAACGAACGCTATCGCGAGGTGATGTTGGATGCCGAGGAAACACGGCACAGCCGGATCGACCACGATGCGCCGGCCCGTGTGGAGGCCGTGCTAGCACCGGTGCGCGCCGAAGTCACCGCAGCCCAGCCGGGCGGTGAATCCGTGACACAGGTGCGGTCGGCATCGCTGATACGCCTGCCCCTCTTCCTGGTCATGGTGGCCGAGACGGCCATGCTCCCCGTGGTGCCCGGCGTGCTCGCGGCGTTGGCTGGGACGGACGTTGTCGCCGCGCCGGCGGCGCTTTGGCTGGCGGTGCTTATCAGCGCGATTCTCTTGGCCTTCGTAGCCGGTATTCCATTGGCGCAGTACCTGTGCGCACGAGGACGATCTGCGGCGGCGCTTTGGCTCGGTGCCGGAAGTGCCGCCACCGGACACATCGGTACGTGGCTCGTCGGAGATCCCCTCCTGTTCATGCTTGCGCGGCTCCTGGCCACGACAGGCACGGGCCTCATGGCGGCGGCAGCCAATACATTGATTGTGCACCAGGACGGATCAGGCGCCAGGGAAACGTCGGACGGCACGCATGGCGGCTTGGGTGGCGCCACCGACACGATCCTGGCAGGCTTGGTATGCGGCCCGGCAATTGGCGGCCTGGTCGCCGGCACACTGGCCGCCACCATGCTCTTCCCAGTCGCCGCCGGGCTCGCCCTGCTGTCGATTGGACTGCTCTGGACCGTGCGCCGGCACATAACCGACGACAGCAGCGGCACGATCCAGGACCATCACCTGGCAACGCATCACGCGCCATGGCCGACTGGCTCACCCTGGTCAGCCGCTACGATCCTCGCGGTTCAGGCCGCTGTATTCGGCGTCACCGCCGCAACCTTGGTCCTCTTCGCACCGATCGCGCTGGCGGGGCGCGATGACGGCGGTCTTGCGGCCGGGCAAACGGTCATGGCCTTCGCCTTGACCTTGCTTCTGTTGCGACAACCGAGACAACGCCTTCGGGTCCGCGCCAGTGGGGCAACCTGGCCACTCGGCCTGAGCCTGCTCGGCACCGTCGCGGCGATCATGGCCATCGGCATCGCGCCCATGTGGCCGGGGCTACTGGTGGCGGCAACGCTGCTGGGAATCTCCTTGGCAGCGGCCCTGGCCTTGTCACCCGGCTCCTTCCCAGCCCCGACGTCCACGCCAAGGATGGCGGAGCGGGTGACCCTATCGGAATGGGGACGCCTGCTCGGCGTCCTGGGGCCAATCATGTTCACCGCACTGATGCCGATCGCATCCGGGCCAGCCCTTGCCCTCACCGCCACCGGTGCCGGATTGGCCGTGATGGGGGGCGCCCTCGCACGGGTATGGCCGGTCGGAGTGCCGCGCGCCGGAATCGACAGCAGACACCGGAGGCCTCCGTCGCCATGAAGATCCAGACGAAGCTGGGGCTGGTTTTGACCCTGGTCCTGGGAGGCCTGCTCGCCGTCATCGCCATGGCGGCGTATGAACGCGAACGCCGTCTGGTGGCGGATCACCAGTTCGATCTTCTGCACCACCGCCAGGAGCTATGGCGCAAGATCGTTGAACAGACCGTGATCAAGATGCGCGACAAGCTGTGGGTGGTGCGCGAGAACCAAGACCTGAAGGACGCATTGCAGGCGCGAGACTGGCGTGGCACCGTGCGCACGGCCGAGGCCATCATGACGACGGTGCGCGAGATCGAGCTGGCCGATTGGTTGGAAATCTACGGCAGCGGCGACACGGTGCTGTATCGGTCCACCGGCGCCGCCGTCCGCACCCCCGTGGTCAATCGCGAGACCCTCGCAACGGTGGCGGAGCGCCGCACCGTGCTGGCTGGCGTCGGCAATGAGAAAGCCCGCGAAATTGCCGTCACCATTACCTTTCCGATCCAGATCGATGCCACGGGTGAACTGCTCGGGATGGCCACCCTGGCCACCGACATCACCCAGGTGCTGAATGAACTCGGGTTGGGCACAGGCGCCGATGTGCTGGTGGTCAATCGGCGCGGCCGCGTCTTGAAAGGCATAACATCCGCCCCCTGGGCACAGATCGGAACCTCGATCCTGGCTGATCGGGAAACCGGTTTCACCGTCGTTTCGTCGGATCGGCGGCAGTTTCTGGTGTCGTGGTTCCCCATGGTCGCCGAACGCGGCAATCTGGTGGCACGGGTGGTCACCATCCACGACGAAACCCAGCAAATCAAGGAACTGCAGGACCTTGGGTTCGGCTTCCTGACCATTTTGGCCACCGTCGTCCTGGTGGCCGGAACCGCCTTTGCCTTGTTCCTGCGTAGCGCGTTCCGGCGGCTTTTCGCCTCAGCAGAGGTGCTGGGTGCGTTGGCCGCCGGAGATTTGTCGGTGCGCGTGGAAACCATCGAACAGCCCGGTGCGATGCAGCGACTGCGCGACGAATTCACCGTCATGGCTGGCGCGGTCAACCGGCTGCGCGAAGAATTGATCGCCTTTGCCCGCATGCGCCGGTCACGCATCAAGCAACGCCTGCACCTGGAACGTCTGATTCGCCACCGGTTGCGTCACCTGGCCGGAACATTGGACAACGAAGCTCAGGCAGAAGTGCTCCGAGATCTGGCGGAAATCGAAACGGTCAGCGAATCCACCCGTCGCTCGGCCGAGCGCATGCTGACCAGCCACGAAACCGACCCGGGTTCGGACGGCCTGGCCATGATCGCCCTCGCCCTGGAAAAACTCACTAACCGCATTTCCGACCAGCAAGATCGACTGAGCACGCTTGTCGAGGAACTGCGCGAAGCCCTTCGCACCCAAGCAGCCTATCTTGCCCTCCAACAGGAGCTGGCGATCGCCCAACGCATCCAGCTCTCCATTCTGCCTCCAGCCCTGGTCGCGTCCGGCGGCCGAGCCCGATTGCATGGCCGTATGGTCGCAGCCAAGGAGGTGGGTGGCGACTTTTTCGATTTTTTCGCCCTGGACGATCGGCGGATCGCCGTCGTCATCGGGGACGTGTCGGGCAAAGGCATCCCTGCCGCCTTTTTCATGACCATGTGCCGAACCGTGGTGCGTGCCCTGGCACCACGTCACGACAGCCCCGGCGCTTGCCTAGAAGACGTCAATGAGGCACTGGTCGCCAGCAACCCGGAGGAATTCTTCGTCACTTTGTTCTACGCCGTGCTGACCCCAACCGAAGGCACATTACGCTACGCCAACGCCGGACATAACCCACCAATCCACGTACACGGAGGCCGGGCGGAGGCGTTGGGCGTTTCTGGCGACCCGCCGATTGGCATTCTAGATGGCCTGTCGTTCCGCGACCATGCGCTGACCCTATCCCCCGGCGACGGCTTGGTCCTCTATACCGACGGGGTGACCGAGGCCTTCGATGCGGCGGATATCCCCTATGGTGAGGACCGGCTCCTGGCCCTGCTCCGTGGGCGTCCCATGGGTTCCCCCGATGCCGCGCTGACGGCGGTATTCGACGATGTCGCCAGCTTCGTCCGCGACGCTCCGCAAACGGATGACATCACCTGTTTGGTGCTATGCCTGACCGATGACACGGGTCTCTGCTAACAAGGGTTCGGTACCGTCTATCAACACCTGGCCCATGCAACCGGTGTGCTCCTGAGCACGTCCAACGCCACCTTGCAACAAGGTAAGACCAACGGCCCGAAACACTGACCGGTCCTCGGGCCGCCCTGTTTCGGAGCGCCGGCATCCTTGCCGGCTGGACCGCCGGCTGCCAGCCGGCCCGGA
>JANQJV010000239.1 GCA_028281465.1 Azospirillaceae bacterium
GACATCTGGCTGGCTGACCGTGGCTACAAC
Source organism: Azospirillaceae bacterium (assembly GCA_028281465.1). GTDB lineage: Bacteria > Pseudomonadota > Alphaproteobacteria > Azospirillales > Azospirillaceae > JANQJV01. The sequence goes on from JANQJV010000239.1 coordinate 31, forward strand.
AGCGTCGACGGTCTCCGGCACGTCGTTGACGCCGGCGCCGACTTCGTCGTGCGCATCGGCTGGCGGGCCATGGTGCTGCGCAACCCCGATGGTACCCGGTTCACCGTCACCGATGCCCTGAAGACGACACAAGATCATCTTGACGTTTGCCTGGTCGCCGAAGCACAGACGGCCGGCCGCACCCGCGTGCCGCTGCGTCTGGTAGCCAGGCGCAAATCGCCGGAAGCGGCGGAGAAAGACCGGCGGCGCATCCGCAAAGACGGTCAACGCAAGGGCAAAACCGTCGATGCGCGCACGTTGCAGGCCGCCGGTTGGATCATTCTCGTCACGTCTCTGGACGCCAAGACGGTCAGCCGAGATCAAGTCTTCGCGCTCTACCGTGTGCGCTGGCAAGTTGAAATCGGGTTCAAGCAGCTGAAATCCCTCAACCTTCTCGACAAGCTCTCGGCAAAGCAGACAGCCCCAGGCCGAAGTTGGATCGCCGCCAACCTCATCCTCGCGATCCTGATCAGCCGGCAATACCAGGATTACCTGGACTCTCCCCCCTGTGCTGGCCGCAAGTTCTGAGCGGCCATCGTCGATCTGGCGCTTGCAAAAACTCCTCAGGGGCGTGGTGATGACCGCCATTGCCGGTCTTGTGACCTTGGCCTCGCTCACAGAACGCGCCCACGACTTCATCCGATCTCTCTGTGACCCGCCACGCCGACGTAAAAAGCAATCTGCCAATCTACCGCATATACCCTTAAGTTAGCGCATATGCCTCTCTCCACCCCCACCGGCCGCCCTTGTGGAGGGGACCGTCCCGTAGGTCGGCGCTCTGCGCCGACAAACATCGCCTCCCCACGCCCCAATCCCACCGGCCGCTCTTGCGGAGGGTGTATCTGTCGGCGCAGAGCACCGACCTACGTTTCCGTCCCTCTCTCCACCCCCGCCGGCCGCCCTTGCGGAGGGTGTATCTGTCGGCGCAGAGCACCGACCTACGTTTCCGCCCCTCTCTCCAACCCCACCGATCGCCCTTATGGAGGGGACCGTCCCGTAGGTCGGTGCTCTGCGCCGACAAACCCCGCCTCCCCACGCCCCACCCCCACCGATCGCTCTCGTGGAGGGTGCATCTGTCGGCCGGGCGCGTCGCGGCGTAGCCGCGTTCGAGCCAGGCCAAGGCACGATCGTTCTCACCCAGGCGAGATGCCCACCGCGGCCGTGAGCGCGTCCTTCGGGCGGCCGGCGGGGGGCGCTGTCGGCAGGTCACCCACGGTCACCCCGGCGTCGGCGACCCGCGCCTTGATCTGCGCCAGCGTTGCCGCATCGGTGCCGTCGATAAAGAGTTTGATGCCCTGATCCTGCATGACCCGTTCTCTCTGACCGCGGATGACCACTGTACACCCGCAAGACCCGGGCCGTCACGCCGGTTCGATCCCACGGGATCGGGAGATCGTGTTGGGCAGGCTGTCGTGCAGTTTTGTAATTCTGAATTACTAGCTTTCGTTTTGCGGGAGAGGGCCGACGATCTCCTCGGCCCGGTAGCCCTGGGCGTAGAGCAGGGTGGTGAGGTCGGTGTGGTCGATGCGGTGTTCGGCGGCGGCGGCGACCACGGGTTTGGCTTTGCGGGCGACGCCGAGGCCGGCGGCCTGCAGCATGGACAGGTCGTTGGCGCCGTCGCCGATGGCGGCGGCCTCGGTCAGGGCGAGGGTCTGTTCGCCGGCGGTGCGCACCAGGATCGACAGCTTGGCCTCGCGGTCCAGGATCGGCTCCAGGGCCCGGCCGGTCAGTTTGCCGTCGGCGGTTTCGAAGCGGTTGGCGTGCATGGCGTGGAAGCCCAAGGTCTCCGCCACCACCCCGGCGAACACGTCCAGTCCGCCCGACACCAGAACGCAATGGGCGCCATGGGCCGCCATGGTGGCGATCAGGGGCGCCGCACCGGCGCTGTAGCGGATGCGGGGCACGACGCCGTGCAGCACGTCGTCCGGCTGGCCGGCCAGGAGGGCGGCGCGGGCCTGCAGGGCTGCCGGAAAGTCGAGCCGGCCGTGCATGGCCTCGGCCGTGATCGCAGCGATGCGGTCGCCCAGGCCGAGCGTGTCGCCCAGCTCGTCCAGCATCTCGTTCTCGATCACCGTCGATTCCATATCGGCGAGCAACAGCTTCTTGCGCCGGTGTGCGAGCGGCTGGGCAATGGTGTCGACCGGATGCCCGTTCAGGCAATGCCGGGCGGCGGCGACGGCGGCATCGGTCGACAGGCGCTTGAAGGGCAGGTCGCAGGCCACGCCCTCGGCCAGCCATTGCGGCGAGGATACCTCCGCCCCCAGGCTCTTCAGGGCGTCGCGGACCGTGACCATATGGTCGAGTTCAAGGGCCAGCCGACCGGCATCGGCGACCAGGGTCAATACCGAATCCAAGAGGATGTCTCCGGAACAGTCATACCGAACGGGCCCAGCACCAGGCCCCGGCGACCTGGCGATCGCCAGCGTCCCTGTTGCGGACATTGCCCCCCAAATGCAAGCCCCAATCCGCCGTGCGGCACCGAATTCCGGAACGTGTGGACATAGGTTCCGATGAGAAGTGTGTCGTCACTCGGCGGCTCGTGGTACCGGTTCATCGGCTTTGGGGGCAGTGTGCGCTTTCCGCCAGTTCCGGCGGCGGTACCGAACGTGGTCGGACGGCGATAGGCCCGCCGCCCGCCTCGAATGGTTGGGGCAGGGGCTCGTTGGGCCAAAGTCGAAAATAGACGGATGTCGCCAAAGCCGAGGCTGCCCGGTGCTCAATGCTATCCTGATCAACCGTACCATCGGTTGTTGTTTCGAGAAAATTCGAAAAATGAAGAACTGATCGCGCCAGCACTCATTGAGTACCGGACAAACAATTACCAAAGTATGTCGCCCTGGCAATTTTCCAAGTAACCATGAGATTTTCCACCCTGTCACTTGGAAAGGAATGCGTCTCCCATACCCCTAGAGGTCTTATACCAACGGCCCGAAACCCAACGGCCCGAAACAATGACCGGTCGTCGGGCTGCCCTGTTTCGGAGCGCCGAAACCGAACGTGTCATCAATGCGGGCCATGGGTCTCAGTCCCTCAGATAGTACATCAAGACCGACCTTGGTCTGGGCTTCAGTGAATCCGCATTGTTGATGACGATGCGTCTGCCGCCCAGTGCCAGGCACGTGCCCCCAAGGTCTTCCAGGTGAGGCACATGGCTGGCGCCAAACCCATCCTTCAGAATAGGTGATGAATGCCGAGAGCGGAGAGTGGGCGCGACGGTTATGCTCAAATGCATCATCGGTCACGGATTCCGTCCTTCGCCCTGACCACCATGGCATGGCTGAAAGATGAACTGTTGGGTTGACGGCAATTGAAAACCCACATCTTGGGTCTCGCGAGGCAGATGATTTCAGAGTTTAGAGCTGTCTCAAGGTATTGGGAATGCTGGCTGCATAGAAAAACTATGGTCGCTGCCTGGGAGGTTTTAACTGATTCATTCTGGCCCACCCACCGCTGTCGTCGTCTGCGGCCCCACGGCCAGCGGCAAGTCGGGGCTGGCGCTCCGGCTTGCCGAAAGGCTCGATGGCACGATCATCAATGCCGACAGCATGCAGGTCTACCGGACGTTGCGGGTGCTCACAGCACGGCCGGATGCGGCGGCGTGTGCGCGGGTGCCGCATCGGTTGTATGGGGTGTTGTCAGCCGAAGAGGCCTGCTCGGCAGCGCGCTGGCGAACCATGGCGCTGGAGGAGATCGCCGAAGCCCGTGCAGCCGGTCGGCGTCCAATCCTGGTCGGCGGCACCGGGCTCTACGTGCAGGCCCTGGTCTATGGTCTGAGTGAGATCCCCGCAATTCCGCCGAAGGTTCGAGCGCAGGCGCGCCGAGCGCTGGAAGCCATGGGGTCGCACGGCCTGCACGTCGCACTCGGCACCATCGATCCGGTGATGGCCGGCCGGCTCGCCCCGGGCGACAGCCAACGGCTGGTGCGCGCTTGGGAAGTGCTGCACGGCACCGGCCGGTCGCTGGCGGACTGGCAGGCACAGGGACCTGCCCTGATGCCGCCGCCCGACCTGTGCTTCGCCATCATCCTCGTGATGCCTCCACGGGACGCATTGTACGCTGCCTGCGATGTCCGATTTTTGGCCATGCTGGATCAGGACGCGTTGGATGAGGTGCGCGCGCTCGATGCGCAGGGCCTCGACCCGGGCCTGCCGGTGATGAAAGCACTGGGTGTGCCGGAGCTGCGGGGCTATCTCGCCGGCCGGTGTGATATCAAGACCGCTGTTGTGCAAGCGCAACAGGCGACCCGGCGTTATGCCAAACGCCAGGTCACCTGGTTCCGCCACCAACTGACGCGCCGCGCCGGTGGGAGGACAGTGTGGTCAATTATTACTGTCAATTCGTACGATTATGATGATTTTGGGCCCAAACTCGACAGATTTCTTCGCCAATACGGTTGACGGAGCCCGGTCCGCGTCGTAGGTTGATCGTGTGTGCGCACTGCACAATACGCGGTCATGCACGACCTGCGGCACGATCCGGGTTGGCCGGGGTGTTGTGCAGGATGTGCAGACCAGGCATGACAACAGGAGCGGGGTTCAGTTTATGTCGAGCGAGACCATGACCGGTGCGGAAATCGTCCTCAGGGCGTTGCGCGATCAGGGTGTCGACGTTGTTTTCGGCTACCCGGGCGGTGCTGTACTGCCGATTTACGATGCACTGTTCCAACAGAACGCCATCCGCCATGTCCTGGTTCGCCACGAGCAAGGGGCGGTGCATGCGGCGGAAGGCTATGCCCGTTCCACTGGCAAGGTCGGCGTCGTTCTGGTCACCTCCGGTCCGGGGGCAACCAATGCCGTGACCGGCCTAACCGATGCGCTCATGGACAGCATCCCGGTCGTCTGTCTGACCGGCCAGGTTCCCACGCATCTGATCGGCAACGATGCGTTCCAGGAAGCGGACACGACCGGCATCACCCGACCGTGTACCAAGCATAACTATTTGGTCAAGGACGTCGATCGGCTGGCGCGAGTCATGCATGAGGCCTTCGTGGTGGCCAAGAGCGGCCGGCCCGGGCCGGTGGTGATCGATATCCCCAAAGACGTGCAGTTCGCCAGCGGTCCTTACGTCGGCCCGACCGAGGTGCGCCACAAATCCTACCGGCCGCAGGTCAAAGCCGACCTGGCTCGGGTCGAAGAAGCCGTGGAACTGATGGCAGCGGCCCGCAGGCCGATCTTCTACACCGGCGGCGGCATCATCAACTCCGGGCCACTGGCCTCCAAACTGTTGACCCAGTTTGTGCGCATGACCGGTTATCCGTGCACCAATACGCTCATGGGATTGGGTGGGCTGCCGGCGTCGGACAGCCATTTCTTGGGCATGCTCGGCATGCACGGCACCTACGAGGCCAATCTGGCCATGTACCACTGCGACGTCATGATCAACATTGGCGCGCGCTTCGACGACCGGGTCACCGGCAAGCTGTCCGAGTTCTCGCCCAACTCCAAGAAAATCCACGTCGACATCGACCCCAGCTCGATCAACAAGAACGTGCGCGTGGATGTGCCGATCATCGGCGATGCGGCGCATGTGTTGGAAGACATGATCCGCATCTGGAGGGCCAAACACAAACGCCCCGATCCCAAGACCTTGCGCGACTGGTGGGCACAGATCGAGACCTGGCGCAAACGCGATTGCCTACGCTACACCCGCAGCGAAACCATCATCAAACCGCAATTTGCCATCGAGCGCCTGCGCGACCTGATCCGCGACCGCGACTACTACATCACCACCGAAGTCGGGCAGCACCAGATGTGGGCGGCCCAGTTCATCCCATTCGAGGCGCCGAACCGCTGGCTCACCTCAGGCGGTCTGGGCACCATGGGCTATGGGCTGCCGGCGGCGATCGGCTGCCAGTTGGCGCACCCGGAGGCGCTGGTCATTGATGTGGCCGGCGAGGCCTCGATCATGATGAACATCCAGGAGCTGAGCACGGCGGTGCAATATCGGGCGCCGATCAAGGTGTTCATCCTGAACAACCAGTACATGGGTATGGTGCGGCAATGGCAAGAGCTGTTGCACGGCGGCCGCTATGCGGAGAGCTACAGCGAAGCCCTGCCAGACTTCGTCAAGCTGGCCGAAGCCTTCGGCTGCGTCGGCCTGCGCGCCACCAAGGTGGCCGAGGTGGACGACGTCATCCGCGAAATGATCAACACGCCCAAGCCGGTGGTGGTCGACATGGCTGTCGATCCGCATGAGAACTGCTTCCCCATGATCCCAGGTGGCAAAGCGCACTACGAAATCCTGCTCGGCCCGGAAGACGACGTCGCCGAAGCCACACCGGAGGAGGGAATGGTTCTGGTGTAAGGCCATGTCATCCCAGAGCCGCGCCCACGCGGGGAAGGGGCTCTGGGGTGAGGGTGTCTCCGTTCACTTAAGATTTGCGGAGTACGCTGATTTCGCCGTTCATTGGCGACAATGGAGGCGCCGAGGTTGACGCGAAATCTGACGGGATATTGCGAGAAGAAGGCGTAGCATGAGCTCAACGACTGAATCCATCGAGAAGCATACCATAGCGGTTCTCGTCGACAATGAGCCGGGTGTTTTGGCGCGGGTCATCGGCTTGTTTTCCGGGCGTGGCTACAACATCGAGAGCTTGACTGTGGCTGAGGTCGATCCCGACCAATCCCTATCGCGTATCACCGTCGTCACCACCGGTACACCCATGATCATCGAGCAGATAAAAGCGCAACTTTCGCGCCTGGTGCCGGTTCATAGGGTACGGGATCTGACCGAAGAGGGCCGCGCGGTCGAACGCGAGCTGGCACTGGTCAAGGTTTCCGGAACCGGGGACCGGCGAATCGAAGCTTTGCGCCTGGCTGATGTGTTCAAGGCCCGGGTGGTTGATGCCACCCTGAACTCATTCGTGTTCGAGATCACCGGTAGCAGCGACGAAGTCCAAGACTTTATTGGCTTGATGCGCCAATTGGGCCTCGTGGAACTGTGCCGCGCCGGCGTCGTCGCCATGTCGCGCGGACCGGCCGGATTCTAGCTTTTCAGGATTGGGTGCTTTGAGCGTTCTGCGACCTGTTGCTTCCGGGTGTATCGATGGTGACGCCATTCGATAGCGATCGTCGAGGCTGTCGCCGCGTCGTGACGAACGGGGCCAGCCTCTGTTTGTGGCCACTGCGGCATGGGCAGCGGGTCGCGCGTACTGGAACATTTTCCACTCATGCTGGTTCTTGGAAAACATCCCAGCCATTTAATTCCATTGTAGATCTTCATACGAGCCTCAAGGGCGCATCGGTGAAAGCTCACAGTCCGGCAAAGAGTTCCTGCAAGACGCCGATTCCACACGATAGAGACGCCCATGAAGTGCACAGCCTTGTTAATTAACTCTTTATAAGAAAAATAATATCAAGAACTTTTCAGTGCGTTACAAGAAGAAGACTCGAAAAATCTTGCGATAAGGCACAGGTGAACACCATGGCCTGGCTGCGTTACCTGTCCGCAGGCCTAGTGCAAGACGGCGCTTTGTTGGGCCGGGTTTTCGATGGTGAAGCTGTCCAAGGCATCACCGTACCAGCCGGTCTTGCCATGCACGATGCTGTCCAGCAGATCCCAAAAGGCGAGGAAGGACGATCGGTCCAGGGAGAAGCTGATGCCCGTGCCGCCATCGACGACGAATTGCAAGGCAATCTCACCCCCCTCCTTCGGTGTCAGGGACGCCTTGACGGCAAGGCGCGGTTGCTCACCATAGGTCGGATGCGGTGTGCCGCCTCGGTACTGGCTCTGCCGATCCGACTGCTCAGCCGCCGCCGCGCGCTCGAATGCCGAAACGTGCCGGCGCACGGTATCCGACCTTCCGTGGGCGGTTTCAGTGGCGAATTTCCGGGCGACCGTGCAGAAGCGCAAGGTCATGCGCCGGGTCAGCCAGAGCTTTACCTCGGTCCCATCGGCCGCGGCAATGCACAGCAAGACCCGATCTTCCTGCATGGAATAGCCGATGCGGAACTGCATTGCCGCGCCCATTCTGCCTCCTCCGGTCGGCCGACCCGAGAATAGGTGGGGACCTTGAGATCACGATGCCAGGGTCCGGCACCGGTCGGGGGCTCACACTAGCAGGCGCCCCGGTCGCTGTCCGATGCGTCTGCGCCGACAGATACACCCTCCACAAGGACGATCGGTGGCGGGGGAGCGTGGGGAGGCGGGGGTTGTCGGCGCAGAGCGCCGACCTACGGGACCGTCCCCGGCCGTCGGGATGGGAACAGGGGAGAAAACGTAGGTCGGTGCTCTGCGCCGACAGATACCCCCTCCACAAGGGCGATCGGCGGGGGTGGTGCGTGGGGAAGCAGGGTTTGCGGGCTTGACCAGCGGGAAAGGCTGTGTCATCGCCTCATCGGGTGGCTCAGAGGCGCCGACCAAGGCAGCCATGGAGCCGTGACGGAGGCCGAAGCGGGGGCGGTGGGACCATGGGCATGATCATTGCGGTCGCTCTCGGCGGTGGGCTTGGAGCGGTCGGTCGCTATCTCTTGAGCGGTGCGGTGAATCAGGCGACTCTGGATAGCGGGTTTCCTTGGGGTACCTTGAGTGCCAACGTTCTCGGGTCGTTTATCATGGGGGCCGTGGTTGAATCCGCTTCGCTGGTCTGGCAACCGAGCCCGGAGTTGCGGGCCTTCATCACCGCCGGCGTGCTCGGCGGCTTCACGACCTTCTCCAGCTTCTCCCTGGATTTCGCCCAATTGACCGAGATCGGCGAACTTGGCGCCGCAATGGCGTATCTGCTCGCCTCGGTGAGTCTGTCGATCCTGGCTCTTTTCCTCGGCTTCTACGTCATGCGTGTGGTCTTGTATTGACTGCCGGGTTGGGAGCGGAGGCGGGGGGCCGCCATGGCCAAGGTGAGTATGCGGACCGCCAAGGTGAGCATGCGGGCCGTAGGTGAGGACGAGGCCGGGTTGCGGCTCGACCGATGGTTCCATCGACACTATCCGAACCTGGCGCATCATCGCCTGGAGAAACTGCTGCGCACCGGGCAAGTCCGCCTGGATGGCCGGCGGACCAAGTCCGGCGAACGGATAGCGGCCGGTCAGATCGTGCGTGTGCCACCGATGGATGTGACTGTTGCCGCGGCCCCGGCGTCGCCGTCGGTGTCTGCCGAGGACGCTGACTTGATGCTGAGCGCCATCTTGTACCGTGACGATGACCTCCTGGTGTTGAACAAGCCACCAGGGCTCGCGGTGCAGGGCGGGTCTGGCACCACGCGCCATGTCGATGGTCTGCTGGAGACCCTGCGTGGCGATGCGCCGGAGCGGCCGAGGCTCGTACACAGGCTGGACAAACACACCAGTGGGCTCTTGGTGGTGGCTCGGCATGCGCGGGCGGCACAGGCGCTCACGGCGGCCTTTAAGGCCGGTCTTGTGCGCAAATGCTATTGGGCGGTCACCGCGGGCGTACCGCACCCATTGGCCGGACGCATCGACGCGCCGCTGGCAAAACAGCGTGGTGGCCTCTTGGAGCGCGTTGCCGTCGACCGCGAAGCCGGCTTAGCTGCGGTCACCCTGTACCAGGTTCCGGAATATGCGGCAAAACGGGCTGCTCGAGTTGTCCTGTGGCCTTTGACCGGGCGTACGCACCAATTGCGCGTACATTTGGCCCTGTTGGGAACACCGATTCTGGGCGATGGCAAATATGGCGGCCAACGTGCGTTCCTGCCCGGCGGAGGAGTCTCACAGGCTCTGCATCTGCATGCCCGCCGGCTGCTGATTCCGCGGTTGGGTGCGCCGGATATCGACATCAACGCGCCTCTTCCGCCGAACATGCGGGCCACCTGGTCCTGGTTTGGGTTCGACGAGACAGATCCGTCCTGGCCGGACATCGAGTGACGGTGCACCAGCGGTTGGCCGGGTAGCGTCGGCATTGTGGCATCGTCGGCTACGCGTTTCGCAGTATCTGCGCCATGGCGAATGGGGTAGTGTGCTGCCGGTTCGGGCAGGGCGGCACGCGCGTTGTCCGTCGGTTTTGCCGGTATTTTCGGGAGAGTCATGATGCGCTCCATACCTTTGTTGCTGTTCCTCGTCCTTGCGTATTTCCTGATAGCCTTCGTCTGGCAGGAATCCCTGCAGATGACGATCTTCAGCATCGGGCTGCCGTCGGGCGCCGAGTGGGGCCTCAATTTGTCTGATCTGCTGCTGGCCGTTGGTCTGGTGCTGCTGTATTTCGAGGTGCTTAAGTCGACGGAGACCCACGCTGCATCGGTGTTCGACCATGCGTTGTCACTTGGTCTGTTCGTGGTCTGCATCATTGCCTTCCTCGTCATCCCGCAGGCCGGCACCGATACCTTCTTCCTGATCACCTTGATGACGCTGCTGGACGTGGTTGCCGGATTCACCGTCACCATCACTGGTGCACGCCGGGATTTCGCAGTGGAACGGACGCAGTACCCGCCGCAGTAAGCGTGCGGACACCGCCGGTCTTGGAACAGATGCTTGTTCATGGTACGTTCGTTCCCTCCTGACAGAGAGGGGCGAACGTGCAACGGCGTGTGGTTTCGGTCTGGTTGCCCCGGTTTCGCACCGAGGTCTTGACTCAGGAGCATGCCGTCGCGACAGGGCGCGCGGTTGGCGGACTTGGCCTGGCGGCGATCGTCGAAGATCAAGCTGGCTTGTTGGTCGCGGCGGTCGACCCGATAGCCGATAGTGCTGGCGTGCGTCCCGGCATGACGTTGGCCGATGCCCGGGCGGTCTTGCCGTCGCTGACCGTGTTGCCAGCCGTCCCAGGCGCCGAACACCGCCGCTTGAACCGTCTGGCCGCAGGGTGCTTGCGCTATACCCCCTGGCAGTCCACCGATCCACCTGACGCCATCGTGCTTGACATCACCGGTTGTGCCCACTTGTTCGGCGGCGAGTCGGCCCTGTGTACCGATCTGGAGCGGCGCTTTAGCTGGGCTGGCTGGGAGGCCCGCACGGCCGCCGCGCCCAATGCCTCGGCGGCTTGGGGCCTGGCGCGTTTTGGTGGGCGGCCGGGCGGTATGGCGCCCGTGGTCGCAGCGCAGGATCTGGTCGCAGTCCTGTCCGCCATGCCGATCGCGGCGCTCAGGGTGCCGTCCGACAGTGTCGCGGCATTGGCCCGGGTCGGGTGTCGCCGCATTGGCGACCTCACACCGATCGATCGGGCAGCCTTGGGTCGGCGCTTTGGTGTCGCTGTTATTGACCGGCTCGATCGGGCACTGGGACGTCGCGACGACCCGATATCGCCGCAGCAACCCGTTCCGCTGCATACTGAGCGGTTGCGCTTCGCCGATCCGGTATCGATCCGAGGACAGATCGACCGAGCCCTCGCCCGGTTGCTGGCCCGGTTGTGTCGAGGCTTGGAAGCCGCCGGCATGGGCGCCCGCCGTTTGGTTTTATACGCCCATGGGATCGACGCCCGATGCGACGAGCCGCCCCAGGAGATTGCAATCGGCACCGGGCGACCGGTGCGTGACGCCATGGCTCTCCAGCGCCTGTTTGCCCAAAAACTTGAACAACTCCGGCCGGGTGACGGGTTCGAGGTGCTGGTGCTGGTGGCGGTTGCGGTCGAGCCGTTTACGCCGGAACAAGCCACACTCGAAGGCTTTGCGGAGGCACCGGTGCGTGCCGACGTCGGCGACCTGATCGATCGGCTGGCCAATCGGTTAGGCGAAGGGCGGGTGACCCAGGCCAAGTTGCGCGAGAGCTGGCAGCCGGAACGTGCCGTAGAACGTGTGTCGGCTGGGCAGGAGTCGGTCCCGCCATGGCCGCCCATCGGCGCACTGGAGACTTGGCCGGACGGGCGTGAGCGGCCGGTCCGCCTGTTTATTCGTCCTGAGCCGATCGACGTCGTTGCGCCGGTGCCCGATGATCCGCCCATCCTGTTCCGCTGGCGTAGTAGGGTGCACCGGATCAACAAGGCGGAAGGGCCAGAGCGGCTTGCCCCTGAGTGGTGGCGTGCCGATGCTGGCCGTACGCGCGACTACTACCGGGTCGAAGATCGTGATGGCGGTCGTTTCTGGCTCTATCGCGACACCTCAATCGACCCCGGTAAACAGTCGCCTTGGTTCCTGCACGGGGTGTTTGCGTAGGACGCACCATGCGGACACCCTTATTGCACTTCTCGGCTCAAGCAGCGCAGCGGTAGCACAGACAAATAAGCAACTGTGCTCAAGCAGCGCAGCGGTAGCACAGACAGATAAGCAACTGTGCTCAAGCAGCCCAGCGGTAGCACAGACAAATAAGGTTAGGGCGTCGAAGTTTGCAGCTCGGCACATCGAGGTCGGTGCTGGAAACGCGAATGTCCTGCGCGCCTTGACCAAACCTATGCCTTTACCCCGGCGCCGATGGCGAGGGGCGCCATTGGGTCGAGCGGCCAGCGTGGACGGGGGGCGAAGTCCAGGGGGGTCGTGAGGCCGCGCTGCAGGCGTTCCAGACCGGCCCAAGCGATCATGGCGGCATTGTCAGTGCACAGCGGCAGCGGCGGTGCCGTGAAGCAGAAACCAGAGTCGGCAGCCACGGCTTGCAACCGCCGGCGGAGCGTGCGGTTGGCGGCCACGCCGCCGGCGACCACGAGTGTCCGACCGTCAGGGTGTTCGTCGCTGAACCGTTTGAGTGCCTGTCGACAGCGATCGACCAGCACGTCGCCGATGGCGTCCTGCAGGGCCTGCGCCATGTCCGCCTGATCCGCGGGCGACGGCGGCGCCGATAAAGTAGCGACGTGGCGGCGGACCGCTGTCTTGAGACCAGAGAACGAGAAGTCGCAGTTGGGGCGGCCGAGCATGGGACGGGGCAAGGCATAGCGTGCCGGGTCGGTCGCCTGGGCTGCCATGGACTCGATGGCTGGCCCGCCAGGATAGCCCAAGCCGAGCATTTTGCCTGCTTTGTCGAAGGCTTCGCCGGCAGCATCGTCGATGGTGGTACCGTAACGCGTGTACTGGCCGACGGCCTGAACGGCAAGCAGTTGGCAATGACCACCCGAAACCAGGAGCAGCAGGAACGGGAATGGCACGGCATCGGTCAGGCGCGCCGTCAATGCGTGGCCTTCAAGGTGGTTGATGGCAATGAAGGGGAGGCCGCGCGCTGCGGCAATCGCCTTGGCGGTCATGACGCCGACGATGACGCCGCCGATCAAGCCGGGGCCGCCGGTGACGGCGACGCCGTCGATTCCATCCAAACCAAGTCCGGAGTCGGCCAAGGCATGCCGGATCACCGTGTCGAGATGCGACAAATGGGCTCGAGCCGCAATCTCTGGCACCACACCGCCATAGGGGCGATGATTATCAAGCTGGCTGTGGACGACATTAGCCAGGATGGTGCGATCGTGGTGCACCACTGCAGCGGCTGTTTCATCGCAGCTCGTTTCCAATCCCAGCACGATCACCGGCAGATGCCTCCACAGCAATTCAGGTGCGGGCGGGCGGGCGGCCGCCGAGCAACGCGGATCAGCGAGGTGAAAATTCACCCTACCAGGTTAGTGAGAAAGTGCTATAGGTCAGCTTTATTCCATACCTGCCGCAACGGGCACGATCATGACTGACGATACCAACTCTGCCGGCGACGCCATGTTCGACAAGGCCCTCGAGGTCGCCGAAAAACACCTGGAGCGGGCCATCAGTGAGGGTGGCGCCCTCGGCCCTTATGTCGCGGTTGCGATGATCGAGGCGGCAGTCAACGCGGCCGTAGAAGAGACCAGCCATGAAGACGTGGTGGAGATGCTGCGCGACCTGGCCGCGCAGATCGAAGAAGACGCCGACGACCAGGATGACGATGAGGACGACGATGATGACTGAGCAGTACAGCCACTGAAAGAGCATCCGGATCCGGCCTTCCATTTGATGGAATTATCGGCACGAGTCTTGTATATCAATAGATTAATCAAAATCGGAGCGAAGGCTAACGTCTCCTCTGCCATTTGGCCCTCTGCCAATTGGTAGAGGGGCTTTGATCCTGCCCAAGCCCATCCGCAACCTTCCTTCTTTGCACGGACAAGGGTAAAAGGGGATCCTGTCCGTTGGGCAGACTGTCGGCTGCTGGAAACGAATGTCGCTCACAGTTCATGGTCGTCGGCCCACCGAATTCGGTTCTGACTGTTACTGCAGAGGTACCGGCATTGGCATTAACTGGAAATCGGACTGGTGTGACGAGACGCCCAGTGGCAACATTGACCAACTGCGGTTTGCCATCCAGATTTGTTTGCCAGAAGCGCAAGAATTTCTTCAATACCGGATACTCCGGTGCCATATCCAGGTCCTGCCCGAGGTGGGTCTGTAGAACGCCAGGGTGGTCGGGCATGTGATAGAGACTCTCCGTCCGGGTAAGCTGATACTCCCTGAGCTGTTTAACAAAATTGGCCCTTGGGCGTGTCTCCATTGTAAGTCGTAGCGGCGTGCCTGGTTCGGTACCACCTCCCTAACCGTGTTTCCTTTTGTGCAAATCTGGTATGCGGCAATCGGCCGCGCAAGAAAAATTGAGCCTGTTCAAAGGCTTGGTAAAAGAGCTGGGCAATCACAGCCAGCATCCGAGAAATTTAGCGTGACATGGCTTGACAGTGGCATGCGGGCTGATTAGCTCTCCGGCACTCGCCGGGTCAGAGTGCTAACAAGGCGCGGTCTGGCGTCCCTAAATCCCAAGCTTGTATTCACGCCTGCTTATCCGTTGGAGGCAACCCATGAAGTTCCGTCCACTGCATGACCGCGTCCTGGTCAAGCGTCTGGAATCGGATACCAAGACCAAAGGCGGCATCATCATTCCGGATACGGCTAAGGAAAAGCCGCAGGAAGGCGAAGTGATCGCGGTGGGCCCTGGCGCGCGCGATGACGACGGCAAGATCGTTGCACTGGATGTCAAGGTCGGCGATCGCATCCTGTTTGGCAAGTGGTCCGGCACCGAAGTGAAGCTCGACGGCGAAGAATACCTGATCATGAAGGAATCCGACGTCATGGGCATCCTTGAAGGCGAAGCGGCTTGACGTCGATCACTTTCCAAACACTCCTGTAGATATCCGAGGGTGGGATTATGGCTGCCAAAGAAGTCAAGTTCAGCATTGACGCGCGCACTCGCATGCTGCGCGGCGTGGACATTCTGGCCGATGCCGTCAAGGTGACGCTGGGCCCGAAGGGCCGTAACGTTGTTCTGGAGAAGTCGTTCGGGGCACCGCGTATCACCAAGGACGGTGTGACCGTCGCCAAGGAAATCGAACTCAGCGAAAAGTTCGAAAATATGGGCGCACAGATGGTGCGTGAAGTTGCCAGCAAGACCAATGATCTGGCGGGCGACGGCACCACCACTGCGACTGTTCTGGCGCAGTCCATCGTGCGCGAAGGTATCAAGGCTGTTGCTGCCGGCATGAACCCGATGGACCTGAAGCGCGGCATCGACGTCGCCGTGGATGCCGTCGTCAAGCAAATCCAAGGCCAGTCGCGCAAAGTCGAGACCAATTCGGAAATCGCCCAGGTGGGCATCATTTCTGCCAATGGCGAGGAAGACATCGGCAAGATGATCGCCCGGGCCATGGAAAAGGTCGGCAACGAGGGCGTGATCACGGTCGAAGAAGCCAAGAGCTTGGAGACCGAACTCGAAGTGGTCGAAGGTATGCAGTTCGACCGCGGCTACATTTCGCCGTACTTCGTGACCAACGCCGACAAGATGCTGTGCGAGCTGGAGAACCCTTACATTCTCCTGTTCGAAAAGAAGCTGTCTGGCTTGCAGGCACTGCTACCGGTGCTCGAGACAGTCGTGCAGTCCGGCCGTCCGCTTATGGTCGTGGCAGAAGACGTCGAAGGCGAAGCACTGGCCACCCTGGTCGTCAACAAGCTGCGTGGTGGCCTGAAGGTCGCGGCTGTCAAAGCACCAGGGTTTGGCGACCGTCGCAAAGCGATGCTCGAAGACATGGCCATCCTGACCGGCGGTCAGGTTATCTCCGAAGATCTGGGCATCAAGCTCGAGAACGTCACGATCGAAATGCTTGGCACCGCCAAGAAAGTGCAGATCACCAAAGATAACACGACGATCGTCGACGGTGCCGGTGCCAAGCACGACATCGAGGCACGCTGCACCCAAATTCGTCAGCAAATCGAAGAAACCACCTCAGACTACGACCGTGAGAAGTTGCAAGAGCGGTTGGCCAAGCTGGCCGGCGGCGTTGCGGTCATCCGTGTCGGCGGCGCCACCGAAGTCGAGGTGAAGGAGAAGAAGGACCGCGTCGACGATGCCATGCACGCCACCCGTGCGGCAGTGGAAGAGGGTATTGTTGCTGGCGGCGGCGTGGCCTTGCTGTACGCCGAGAAGGCCCTGGACGATCTGAAGTCGCTCAACGACGAGCAGCGGGTCGGCATCGATATCGTGCGCCGGGCCCTGCAGTCGCCAGTGCGTCAGATTGTTGAGAATGCCGGCGAGGACGGCTCGGTTGTGGTCGGCAAACTGCGTGAGGGCGGCGACGTCATCCGCGGTTTTGACGCCTACAAGGGCGAGTACGTCGACATGTTCAAGGCTGGTATCATCGACCCGACCAAGGTGGTGCGCACCGCGTTGCAAGATGCTGCGTCGGTCGCTGGTCTTCTGATCACCACCGAAGCCATGGTCGCCGAGAAGCCCGAAAAGAAGGCCCCGCCGGCCGGTGGCCCGGGTGGTCCCGGCGGCATGGGTGACATGGACTTCTGAATTCGGCGCACTCTTCACCGAAGAAGCGATTCTGGATTTCAGACGCCCCGCCGATTGGCGGGGCGTTTCTTTTGTGCGCCCAGCATGGGCGCACTCTTGTGGGTGAGAGTCCCACCCTAAGCTGGTCACGGCGGATGAAGCGAAGCGCAACGGCACAAGGGTGACCGCGTGTGGGGAGGAGAAGCGTGGAGCGAAGCTGCGGGCCGATGGACAAGAACCGGATAGAAGGCGCTGTTGACCAGGGTGAGCGGGCGAGAAACCGCGAAACTCTCGTGACCAAGGGGAAGCGGCGTAAATCCGGCGGCGGTGCAGGGAAGGAGTGCGTTCTTACCTGGGGAGACCTCGCCTTACGCCTGAAAGGGCGCCGGTGTCGAGCCGGAGCGAGGGGTCAGCAGAGGTCATAGTAGTCGGCGACGGGTTCGCGGACGAAGGACCGAACGAGAAGGAGTGTTCGACGCTGTGGCGATGCGTGCGACAAGGCGTCAGATGCCCGCGTCAGCGGGGCGGCTCGGGGCTGGGCACGGTGAAGCCGCGTCCGAGCCGGGCAGCGACGAAGCCGCCCGACTGCGCTCGACCTGGCCGGCCATCCGCGACCAACTCTTCGCAGGGACGTATCGGCCGATGCCGATACGGCGGGTAACGATCCCCAAGCCGGGAAGTGACGAGCGCGAACTCGGCATCCCAACGGTGACGGATCGCCTGATCCAGCAAGCCCTGCTGTAGGTGCTGCAACCAATCCTTGACCCAAGCTTCAGCAAGCACAGCTACGGTTTTCGGCCAGGCCGCCGCGCGCATGACGCCGTTCTTGCGGCGCAGGCATACGTGCAATCGGGCCGGCGGATTATGGTTGATGTGGATCTGGAGAAAATCTTCGACCGGGTCAACCACGACATCCTTATTGACCGCCTTCAGAAACGGATCGGTGACGCCGTCATCCGGCTGATCCGGGCCTATCTGAACAGCGGGATCATGAGTGATGGCGTGGTGCACGAACGGGTCAGAGGCACGCCGCAAGGCGAGCCGCTGTCACCGCTTCTGGCGAATGTCCTGCTCGATGAGGTGGACAAGGCGCTTGAACGCCGTGGGCATTGCTTCGTGCGTTATGCTGATGATGCGTAAGCGTCATCCCGGAGCCACGTTTTGTCTCGCGCTTTGGTATGGCATAGGGCCGTGAGGATTTTCGGCGCGGGATTTGCCATGGCGCAGGGAGGTTTGCGGCGGCGTTGGCCGGCGGCTGAGAAGGTGCGGATTGTCGCGGAGAGCTATGCGTCAGGTGAGCCGGTTTCTGCTGTTGCGGCGCGCTACGGGCTGAATCCGAACCAGCTTTACACCTGGCGGCGTCG
>JANQJV010000246.1 GCA_028281465.1 Azospirillaceae bacterium
AGGCCAGGTAGCTCAGTTGGTAGAGCAGCGGACTGAAAATCCGCGTGTCGGTGGTTCGATTCCGCCCCTGGCCACCATATTTTTCAAAAACTTACAAAAACGCAGTTTGGCGACCATGTCGTTTTGCGTGAGTTTTGCGTGGGTTTGCGGGAGCCTCAACTGACGTTAAGTCGTCGCAACACCACCAACTCAGGCCTGTTACCGTTTCTTTCACACACTGCATTGGCGGCTTCAATGAGCTTGGTCAGTTCGGCTGCCGAGTAGTGTGTTGTCATTCGTCCGGAACGGTGTCCCAACAAGTCCTGCCGGTCCTCGAAACTCACGCCGGCCGCTCTTAAGCGGCGGCCGAACGTGTGCTTCAAATCGTGAACTCGAACCTGTTTCAGACCGACCTTCTCTCTGACCCGACACCACGAACTGTTCAACATCCTCTGGATCGGTTCGCCTTTGTACGCGAACACGTGCGTCGGGTGTTTACCCCGGCGCGAGTTCACGACCGACTTGGCGATGTCGTTGAGAACGACCAGTCTTTCTTCGCCGTTCTTGACGTACGTTCCCGGAACAATGAATACAAAGGTGTCGAGTGACGGGACTTTGACTTCCCACTCCCACTGCATCCGGCAGACTTCGGAATCGCGGCAGCCGGTGTTGACGGCGAACAGCGCCATTTCTGCAAGATGCGGGGGCAGTGCTGAGAACAAGGCCTGCTGCTCGGTCCAACTCATCGGATACGGTTGCCGCGGGTTGGGGTTGGGCAGCATGCGGATACGCGGAGCGCGCTCCAGCCAGGTCAGTCCGTGCTCATCCATCCACTCGTATTCGGCGAGTCTCAGGATGCGTCGCACCACTTTCAGCCCATGATTGATTGTTGCCGGTGCTCTGCCCTCCTTTCGTTTGAAATCGACCCATGGATCGAGCGTGCCCCGGTGGACACGGCTGAGCGGTAAGTGCCCGATGAACGGCATCAGTTGCTTCAGCAGGCAGATATCGCGATTCAGCGAGCGCTTGTGCTGGTTCTCGCGAACGAACTTGGCTGCCGCTTCCTCGAATGTCCGCTTCGGCCTGACTCCGTAAACCTCGGCCTGGCGGATGCACTCCCTCAGTCGCGCGAGGTAGCGTTCCGCTTCGGCGAGCTTATCTGAGCCAGTGCTTTGGCAAACTCTCCGCCCTTCGATCCATTTGTCGATGTGCCAGATGCCGCGCCGCTTAACGAGGCCCGGCGATCTTCTGCTACGTCCCATAGTCGTTCTCCCTGGAATCGACCGGGACGTCCGTTGCGAGAAACATAGTCCTCCACCCAGGCGTCCAGTTCAAGCCGGTCGAAGGCAACGCCCTGCCGGCCAATGGGAATGTTGGTAAGAAGCTGCCGAACCTCGGTGTTGAAGCGGTTGCGGTCCATGCCGAGGTAATAGGCGGCGTCGCGAAGCCGGATGAGCCGTGGCAGCAATGCTCGTGAGCCTGTTTGATGGCCGGCTTTGCCGGTCATGGCTCATTTCCCGGTTTATCGGGTGGGGTCGGCTCGAGCACCGGCCGCCCGACCTTGAGTGCGCCACGTACACCCGTTGGCCGGACCCACGGCCCGTTGAGCCGTTCGATCCAGCCGACCTTGTCGAGTGCGACGATCAAAAGGCGCACCGTCAGCCAGTGCTGGTAGCGTGTGCTGCCGGCGTATTCGCCGGTGCGTTCAACCAGATACCAGCGCAGATGCTTCAGTCGCCATTGATAGGGGCCAACCTGCCAGCGTCGCCAAACGGTGTCGGCGATGCGCCCGCTTCGGGCAAGATGCTCGCGCACCGAGCCGCGTCGTGATCCCGGCAGTCGTTTGGCCAGCAGCGACCGGGCGATACGGGCGGCGGCCCGCTGATTCGCCGGCCGGCTCATCGGGCACCGCCAAGGTAAGAATTGCTGACTTCGAGGCGTGCGTGCCCCAGTTCCTGCGCAATCGTCTGCCGTGCTGCACGATCCGTTTCGCGATCGGCCAGCAGCCTGCCGGCGAACACCGGAGCGGCTGACCCGGTCAGTTGCCTGTAGCGCTCACAGGCATACGCCGCACGCAGATCATGGATCTTCTTCAGACCGTGATCGTCCCGGACCGCCGCCCAGACGTGATGGATGTGGGAGTTCCACTGTTTCCACGCGAGATCAGGCGGAATCAGATTCCTGCCCCGCCCCTGGGCTTTGGCCGCTCGTATCAGACAGCCGATCGCTCTGCCGGTAACCGGGACCCAGCGATCCACGCGATGGCCTCGGCCGCCCTTGGTGCCGGCGGTGATATTGACCGCGCCGTGCTTCTTTACCTGACCCAGCGCGACCCGCGCATTGAGCAGCGACGCTTCCTTGAGACGCAGACCCAGTGCGCGGGCTACTTCCACAGTCGCCGCGACCCGCTCGTGGCCGTCTTGGCGCAGTTCGTCGGCACACTGGCGCACGATCCGCTGATCGAGACCCGCGGGCGGGTTGGTTCGCACGCGTGATCGTTGGCCGATACAGGCCACTGGCGCAATGCGGACCTGTCGGTCGTTCCGCATCGCTTCCAGCACGACATTGACCGACGACAATAGATTCTGGGCATAGGCCGGGGACATGCCGGCAGCCACTTCGTCTGCGAGTGACCGGGCGTAGTCCTCAACGACATTGGTGTCGATCCATCGCGCGTCACGGATGCCGCGCTCGTCGCGACACCAGTTTGCGAACCGTCGCCAGCGCTGGGCGTGGCCGGCGGCGGTGCCGTGGTGCCCGTTGCCGTATCGGTCTCTCAGGGCCTGTTTGCCGGCCCATGACATTTGTTTGCCGTAACCGAAGTTACGATGACCTCCAACTTTACTCATGACGCTCTCCAATAAACTGAACCTGTCTTGCGGGTTTCTCACGGCGATTCCTGAACTCCGGTGAGTGATAAACCGCGAGCAAGCTGGCGGTCACAGCGTGAGGGGCCTCGTTGCGAGGCCGGTGCGGCGCGATGCGCTGCTGAGTAAATCCCCCTGTTCGTCACACCCCGGAACGACCCGGTCAGGGCCGCGGAATCGGGTGCGGGCTGCGCCAGTCGATCCGTCGACTGGCCGCCGGGCAGCGGGTTTCGGTGCTTTTACAGGTGCGATACACGCGTAAAAGCGGAGGCGCTACAAAGACTTGCGCCAGTTCAAGGACGCCCGTCTCTGTGCGGCGCGGGGGCGCCTCACAAAGACGGGCTGTCTGCAACAGTGGGAGGACGCAGACGATCACTGGGTCACGCATCCGGCATGACGGCAGTGAGGGCCGCGTCGCGTTGTTGCGGCGAGTTGAAGAGTTGCACCAGCAACTGGCGCAATGAGTTAGAAGGGCTGGCGCAGGAGCGCCGCCGGTTGGGTCAAAGATGCTGCCGGTCAAGTGACGCAGACAGCTATTGTTGAAGGTAGGATCGACGGCTTCCGCCGCGGCGCTCGTTACAACGATCCCTAATGAGCGCAAGGGTGCTCCAAAAAAGCGTCGGAGCTTGGGTGCCGTCGACATACCGCGATGGCGTCGGTGTATGTGCGGGAAACCGTATCGCCTTTCCGTAGGGAAGGCTAGCGGAAAGTGGGGCCGATCCTCAGCCCCCTTTTTCGATTGACTCGTGGCCGGAAGTGTGTCCGGACTGTCCGCGAGTTTCGTCTTGGTATCGCGTCGTACATATTCAGGAATAGTCGTCAGACCGAACGCGATCATGCTGCTAGCTTTCGCATTCGTCATGGCGAGGTCTGCTACCCGGCCGGCCGAAATGTGCTATAAAAGGCGGACCGAAGAGGGGCTGGCACCCCTCAACGGCCCTAACCATGCCAGCAGAAGAGGTGCTGACGATGGCTGACGACATGCTATCAGAGGAAAGCGCGATTGCCCGTTGGGGGCGTCGCGTTTTTTTGTGCCTGCGCTGGCCTCAACCGGAGGACCAGAACGAT